>CAXTMK010000087.1:0-19667 GCA_964245315.1 uncultured Acidobacteriaceae bacterium
GTGCCGGACCTGCGCTCGATACTCACGGCGCGAAGCGGAAAAATCGCGGTACTTCGCGCCATGGAGATTCGCCCAGGAATACAGGATCGCTACGTCTTCCGGCGTCTCCGCCAGCGGCTCTTCGGAATTTTCCATCAGGCGTGAATCCATAGTGGTCCAGTCCAGTGCGTTGAAACACGACGCAGTTTCAATAGAAGGTAACAGCCGTTGGCCCGTAGCACATGCATCGCATTGCACATTTTTCCATGCAATGCCCTGAGGTTAGCCGCGGCCCTCAGCCTGCGTCAATGTATCCATAGAGTCACTCTAGTGGATACGGAACGATTCGAAGCAGGAAACATCCGGGAGTAATGAAATAGTCATTGTGGATTTTACAGGGTTAATAACGCGAATAACGAAGGCATGACAAACGTCGGAGCCGCGCACACGCTCATCCACCGCGTTGCAGCGTGACGCGTAACCAGTGCGATTGGTATGCGAGACTGAGCGCCGGTATGTTATTTTTGGAGTGGAAGACTGGTCCGAGCCTGTAGCTCAGTTGGTAGAGCATCGCCCTTTTAAGGCGTTGGTCCTGGGTTCGAGCCCCAGCGGGCTCACCATTTCCCTTCCGGTGACTGGCAAGTGCCCCTGACTGGCAAGTGCCCATGCCTTGCTCATGTTCCCCGTCAGGTAGGCCAGATGCTCGCTACCTTGATAACAAATTGGTTCCAGAAGTTGCCGATGCTGGTGGCGAGAGTCTTCAGGCTGATGACGGCTCCGAGGGCGACGAGAGCCACGAGCAGCGCATACTCGATCAGGTCCTGGCCGGACTGGTCGGCGCGAAAGGCGCGTAGCTTCCTGTGAAGCCGATTCGTCTGCTCGTCCCGTTCCATTGTGCCCGACCCTTCAGTGCTGAATTCTGCTCAAAGCCATTGAAACGTATGCGGGCGGGTGAGTGTATCCCTCGTTCGGGGAAGTCGGGATCAGGGGGACGCGCGGAATTGTACATCCTGGGGGCGGGTTGACTCATTCGGGACTAAGACGTCGGCTTATCCGGGGCGGCGAGGACAGCGAGAAAATCCTCCACAAATCGTTCCGCATAACTGTCCACCAGTTCCCTCGTGCGTCGCTCCGAGGGCGAAACCACCAGGATGCCCGCGTGATGCGCCTTGTGCAGCTTCAGCGCGATCTCCGGGTCGGTGTACGCGCTCAGGTCGGGCTCGTCCTGTCTGGCCAGTGAGATAACGGCTCCGGCGAAGTCCTGCCTGAGCGCGGGCAGGGTGTACTCGACGCCTGAGGCTCGCGCGACCTCGATACGCGCCCACTCCACCCACGGGTTGATGCCGGTGGCGAACTCGACCATGTCGGCGATGTAGGCTCCTCCGACGCGCGACGCAGTTTCGAGAAAGTAAAACTTGCCGTCGGCGGCGGACCTGATGAACTCCGAGTGGGTGACGCCGTCGGTCAGGCCGAAGCGCTCGATGAGCTGCTTGTGTATCTCGATCAGGCCCGCGGCGTCGGGCGATTCCGGCGCCAGCGAGCGGGTGGTGAAGACGCCTCCCTGGTGCATGGTCTGCATGGGCGGGCGGCCGTAGGCGCAGGGGATGGCGCAGAGGAGCCTTTTGTTCCAGGTGACGCCCTCGACGTGGAAGACCTCGCCGGCGACGAAGCGCTCAAGCACGTAGTGGCTCTGCAGGTCTCCAAGCTGGTCGAGGTTGGGCCAGAGGTCCGCCTCGCTCTGAATCGGCTTGATGCCGACGGCAGAGGCGTTCATGCGCGGCTTCAGCAGCCACGGGCCGGGCACGTCACGCATGAAGGCGCGGAGCTCATCGTAGTGAAAGACGCCGCAAAACTCGGGCACGGCGATGCCGACAGCGCGCGCTTTCGAGCGCATGGCGAATTTATCGCGGAAGACCCGGCTGAGGGTCTGGCCCAGCCCGGGTAGCTGCATGTGCTCGCGCAGCATGGCCGCTCCTTCGACATCGAACTCGTCGAGCGCGACGATGCGGTCGATGCGCCGCGTGCGCGCGAGGTAGCTGACCGTGTTGAGTAATTGGTCCGGCGTCAGATCCTCAGGCATGGGCAGGAACTCGGCGAGGATGTCCCTGGGCCAGTCGGCGTCGCGCAGCTTGTCGACCGTGAGCAGCGTGACCTGCGCGCCCAGGCGTGCGGCCTCGCGCATAAATGGCTGGCCTTTTTCGTAGGAACTGATGCAGAAGATCGCTGGACCCATATGACCCTCGTGCCAAACGGCTGGTTGCTGTGTGGCTTCAACGAGAGCATACCGCGAGATTATGAGGCGCGCACCGCCGCGATCATCTCAGCGCTGGAAACAGGTGCGGCTCCGAGCTTGCCCAGCACGACGCTCGCCGCGAGCCCCGCCAACTCGGCGGCGACATCGCTCACCAGCCCGCTGGCCAGCGCGGCGGCAAACGCGGCGACAACCGCCTCATCGACACCCGCCGTGTCGTAGACTTCGCGCGGCGGCATGGAGGAAAGGAACTCGCCGCCCGGCCCGAGCACACGGATTCCCTTCTCGCGCAGCAACTCGACGAGAAAGCGGAGTTCGTGTTCGACGATGAGCATGCGCTCGGCCACGACGCGGCGGTTTTCCTCTTCAATCGGCACCCCGGCTGCCTGCGTCAGGATGTCCGGGCTGGCGCAGACGGCGGTCGCGCCGGAGTAGAGGCCGAACTCGCTGCTGCCGGCGTGGACGACGACCGGAATGCTGGCGGCACGCGCGGCCCGGATGATGGTCGAGGCCATTTCGCCCTTCAGGGCGCCCTTGGCCCCATCAGCCAGCACAACCGCATGAACCTTCTTGACCAGCTCCGTGGCACGGGCTTCGAGCCGCGCCGTTTCTTCCGCCGGGATCGCCGTGCGAGCCTCGATATCGAGCCGCAGCAGCTCCTGCGTGCCGGCGATAAAGTGGGTTTGCGAGGGCGTGGGCAGCGAACTCGAGACGACGCCTGTGGTATCCACCTTTGCAACTTCCAACAGCCGTTCTAACACGGCCTGCTCGCCGTCCGCGCCCCACAGACCGGCGAGGAACGTCTCGCAGCCGAGCCCGGCGAGGTTCACGGCTACAACCGCCGCGCCGCCCGGACGGTCGGTGCGCTGGGCATTCCGCAGCACGGGAGCGGGCGATGTGCCCGAGACCGCGACCACCTCGCCGGCCAGCGAGCGGTCGAGCAGAATGTCTCCCACGACCAGCACGCGCACCTGCGCGAAGCCGCCCTCCAACAGATTCAAAACGGTTTCCAACTCCTGCATCATGGCCTCACCATACCAGCACCGTAAGATGCACGGCGACTGCACTCCTGGGACTGGTAAAGTTTATCCAGTGCTTAACGCAACTCAAATCGCTCGAATGCAGGACGATGCCAATACGCAGTGGCATCACAACGGTTCAACCTCACCGCAGACGGCCGTCGCCTTATCCCAGACCAGCGTCGCCGACCTGGTTCTGCTGCAGCATCGCGCCAACTTCGATCTGTGGCACGAGGAAGACGCGGCGCGCTCGCCCGATGCACCGGACGCCGCGATCGCCGACGTGAAGCATGCCATCGACCGCCTGAACCAGCTGCGCAACGACCTGGTGGAGCAGATCGACTTGGCGCTGCTGGCTGAGGCCGGCGAGCAGAATGAGGCAGCGCCGCTCAACAGCGAGACACCGGGGTTGATCGTTGACCGGATGTCGATCCTGGCGCTGAAGCTGTATCACACCGCGGAAGAGGCGCATCGCGAATCGGCCAGCGACGAGCACCGCACCCGCAACCTGGAGCGGCTGCATATTCTGGAGCAGCAGCGCGGCGATCTGGCCCAGTGCCTGAACGAACTGTGGACCGAAATCCTGCAGGGCCGCCGCCGTTTCAGGCTCTACCGGCAGATGAAGATGTACAACGACCCGGAACTCAATCCGGTGCTCTACACACGCCACCGCCAGCGTTAGCCGCACCTGCCTATTGACCCGGCGTGTGCATGTGGGTATAAACCGGAGAAGACTTTAATCCCGCGTCAGGCTGTCGGCTCCGTAACTCAACGTGAGGACCGGCTATTTAGGAACGCTATGGCTACCCTCAAGTCCACATCGCCAACCGCTGTAAAGCGCGCCGCCCGCACCATCGCCGGAAACGTCCCCGCGCTTGCGGATGGCAACAGGGCGCAGGTGCTCGCCAGCTACGAGGCCGCGCTGCACCTGATGCAGCAGGGCAAGTACGACAAAGCCCATGCCGCCTTCGACAAGATGCTGCTCAATTCGCCCGGCGAACTGGCGGATCGCATCCGCATGTACATCAACGCATGCCTGCTGCAGGTGTCGAAGGGCAAGACCAACTTTGCCAGCCACGAGGAGCAGTACGACTACGCGATCTCGCTGCTGAACAACGGCAACTATGAAGATGCGCGGCAGCAGTTCAAGGCGATCCTCGCGGCGCATCCCAGCGCCGATTATGCCTTCTACGGCCTGGCCGTGCTGGCCAGCATGACGGGCGACTCGCACGAGTGCCTGGAGCACCTGACCGAGGCCATCAAGCAAAACCCGCGCAATCGCATCCAGGCTCGCGCCGACTCCGACTTCCAGGACATGGCCGACGATCCGCGCTTCACCGACCTGCTCTATCCCGAGGTCTAGTGCCGGGAACGAAACCAGAAGCGAAGAGCCTGCGCGTGGTCGCCATCGGCGGAGGGACGGGATTGTCTACGCTTCTGCGCGGCTTCAAGCGGCACGTTACCACGCCGCCAGGCTCCCAGCCGCTCTCCGACTCGCGCTGCAAGGATACGCCCTGCACCATCTCCGACCTGGCCGCAATCGTCACCGTGACCGACGACGGCGGATCCTCCGGCCGCCTGCGCGAAGACTTCAAGATGCTGCCGCCGGGGGACGTGCGCAACTGCATGGTCGCGCTCAGCGAGGACGAGCATCTGCTCTCGCAGCTCTTTCAGTACCGCTTCCAGCAGGGCGATCTGGGCGGGCACAGCTTTGGCAATCTGTTCGTCGCGGCGCTGTCGCATATCACGGGCGACTTCGCTCAGGCGGTGCAGATGTCGTCGCAGATTCTGGCGACCCGCGGACGCATCTATCCGGCGACGAACAGGAACGTGACCCTGTCGGCGGCGATGGATGACGGCTCCATCGTGCATGGCGAAACGAACATTACCGCCAGCCGCCGGCGCATCGTCGAGCTGATGCTGGAGCCGGCGGATGCCGAGCCGCTGCCGGGAACGCTGGAGGCGATCGCCGCCGCCGACCTGATCACGCTGGGTCCGGGCTCGCTGTACACGTCGCTGATCACGAACCTGCTGGTGCGGTCCATCCCCGAGGCGCTGGCCGCGAGCAGGGCCACGCGCGTCTACATCTGCAACCTGATGACCCAGGCCAACGAATCGCTGGGACTGACCGCGTCGCAGCACATCCTCAGGATCATGCAGCATGCCAGGGGTGTAAACCGGCCCATCTTCGACTACGCGCTCATCAACACCGCGCCGATCAGCCCGACGCTGCTGGCGAAGTACGCCTCCGAAGGCCAGACGCCGATCGAGGCGGATCTGGATGCGATTCGGGCGCTGGGAGTCGAGCCGATTGTGGGAAACTTTGTCCACGAAGGCGATGTGCTGCGGCATGACTACGACAAGGTGACGGAAAAGCTGCTGGAGTTGGGTCTGCGCTCCGGACGTTAAGCTTTTTGCCGTCAGGGCGGGCTATGATGCGGCAATCCGGAGCGTTTTGGCGCGTACCAGTCAAGGGGAAGTGCAATCTCATCCGCTGTCTCCCGAAACCGCAGCACCGATCAAAACCATTCCCGTACTGTTGGAGTCTTCATGCGTCCGTCTTTCCGCGTTCTGTCGGCCACAGCCTTTTCGTTTGCTTTTTCCGTTCTCCTCTCCGGTTGCGGGATTACCCAGCCCGGCGCGTCATCCGAAGGTCAGAAGTCGACACTGGCCGTCAGCGGCAAGCTCCATGGCGGCCAGCAACCCGTCTCGGGAGCGACGATCCAGCTCTACGCCGCGAGCTCGACCGCAAATCAGGGCGCATCGACACCTCTCCTCACCGCTCCGGTAATCACCGCGACGGACGGAAGCTTCAGCATCACGGGTGATTACACCTGCCCCGCGAGTAACCCGCTCGTCTATGTAGTCGCCACCGGCGGAAACCCGGGCCTGCCCGGAACGGTAAACAATCCGCAGCTTGCCATGATGGCCCTGCTCGGCGTCTGCAGCACCCTGCAGGCGAACGCCGCCACCACCTACACCTTCATCGACGAGCTCACCACCGTAGCCAGCGTGCAGGCCGTGGCCTCGTTTATGACCGACTACGCCCACATCGGCGCGGCTCCCTCGAATCCGAACGGTCTCTCGAGTGCGTTTGATAGCGCCACCTCCCTCGTCGATTTCTCTACCGGCCAGTTCCAGGGAGGCGGCGGCGCCGTGGACATCCCGGAAGTCTCCATGAATACTCTGTCGAACATCATTGCCGCGTGCATCAACTCCTCCGGAGGTTCTTCAGGATCCGGTACGCCCTGCGGCCAGTTGCTCTCGCTCACCAATACCACTACGGATACCATCACGGCCGTGCTTCACGTCACCCAGACGCCCGGCCAGAACACCACGCAGCTCTACAACCTGATTGCCAGCAATCCGCCCTTCCAGCCCTTTTTCACCACCGTGCCCACAGACTTCAGCTCCACTGTCGGCTACACCATTCCGACAAATATCGCGGGTGGAACCCTTGACTCCAACGGGCATATCTGGCTCTACACGGGCGGCTACAACTACAACACCGTCACCGACACCAGCACCGACTCACCGGGATACATCACCGTCTACGATAACAACTTCAACCAGCTGTTTACCGTTCAGCCCGGAACCGGCGGCCTCTACTATCCTGACTCCCTTGTACCCGACGCCAATGGCCATGTCTTCGCCATCAACGCCAACAACACCGTCTCGGAGTTTGCCTCCAACGGAGCCGCCATCTCACCCTCGAACGGCTGGAGCACCGGCATCACGCCCAACTTCTCGCCAACGGCGTCCGGAGATGGTTTCTCCTATAACGAAAATCAGGTAAGTCCCATCGCGGTCGACAAGCTGGGTAACATTTTTGGAGCCACCCCGTATGCCTACGGCTCAACCCAGTGCTACGTCGAGTTGAATTCCATGGGCAACATCAGCACCCCCAGCGGAAACTTCTGCTCCGGTAGCGGAATCAGTTCCTTCGACGACATCGCCACGGATGGCCTGGGCAGCGCCTGGGTACTCGGTTACCCCACGATCGCCAAGGTGGACACCAACGGCAATCTGGCTGCCACCGCGCCGACCAGCGTCGGTTGCTTCAACCCCACTGGTAGCGGCGCGGGAACCACTACGGAGAACATCCTCTACGACCACTACAACAATCAGCTTTGGGGATATTCGGAACTTGGAGCGGGAACAATCACGGATAGCGGCGCAGCAGTCTTCTGCGATTATGGGTCGACGACACTGCCGGTCTCCGCTTCCACAAGAAGCACCTCGACAACCCCCGGAAGCGCCTTCTCGGCTTCCAGCCGCCTCATCAGCAACGCCGTGCTCGACGGTCAGGGCAATCTCTGGTTTGTGACTGGCGGAGTGGTTCAATCTGGAACGGTCGTCAACGCGTCGCCCCGAACCTTTACCGGCACGGTCACTTACTCCAGCTACCTGAGCGGAGTCAGCCCTACCGGAGCACTCCTGACGCCTTACAACGCGGCTAACGGCACCTACGGTCTGCAACCCGCGGGACTGGGCACCAACGCGACGGCAAGCGTCACCAACGGGTCGGCCGCAGCCGCCGGAATCAGCGCCTCGCTGCTGGGGGTCGATAACAACGGCAACCTGTGGGCCGCTGACATCCTGACGAACAGGTTGTTCAAGATCAGCGGCGTTGCGAAAGCCAACACCGTCAACTACTAATCCAACCCAGAGGGCGGCGATACCGTCGCCGCTCTCTACTTCACCAACCCGCCGATTCCGACCAGCCCAGTCTCCGCTTCCACCGTGCGCTTCAGCTGCCCGCAAGCCGCGTAGATATCCCGCCCTCGCGGTCGCCGCGTAAACGTCGGAATTCCTCCGTCGACGAGCATCCTGTGGAAGTCATCCGCCGCCGCCTGCGTGGGCTGGTGGTAGGCGATGCCCGGCCCGGGGTTCCAGACGATCAGGTTTACCTTCGCCTGCATGCCCTTCAGCAGCGCCAGTACCTCGCGGGCGTGATCTGGCTGGTCGTTGACGCCGCCCAGCAGGACGTACTCGAAGGTGACATACTCGCGCTTGCCCAGAGGGATTGTCGCAACGGCTTCGAGCAGCGCGGCGATGTTCCACTTGCGCGTAATCGGCATCACCTGCGCGCGCACGGTGTCGTTCGAAGCGTTCAGGCTGAGCGCCAGATTGGGGCGTACCGGCTCCTGCGCGAAGCGGCGAATCGCAGGCTCGATGCCGCTGGTCGAGACCGTCATGCGCGACGTGGCGAGGCCCATCTCGGTGTTGAGGAGGCGCACCGCGTCCATGAAGGCGTCATAGTTCAGGAACGGCTCGCCCATGCCCATGAAGACGAGGTTGATGCGATCCTGATTGCCGCGGCTGGTGCGGTTGCGGCCGACGGAAACCTCGTGGCGATTCAGCACGGCGGCGACCTGCCCGGCGATCTCGCCTGCCGTGAGGTTGCGCTTCTGGCCGAGCTTGGCGGTCAGGCAGAACTGGCAATTGACGGCGCAGCCAACCTGGCTCGAAACGCAGATCGTCGCTCGCTTGAAGTTCTTGGCATCCTCTTCGTCGAGATCGCCTTCCGGCATCCAGACCGTCTCTACCGTCTCGCCATCGGCCAGACGTACCAGGTAACGTTCTGTCCCGTCGACGGATGTTGCCGTCTGCGCAAGCTCGGGCTGGCCGACGACACACGCCGCCGCGTTCAGCTTCTCGCGCACGGCCACGGGCAGGGTCGAGATTTCGTCGACGGAGACGACTCGCTGGCGGTAGAGCGCATCCGCCAGTTGCGTGGCGCGATAGGCAGGCTCGCCGAGCGAGGTCATCAGCGCGCGCAACTCCGCAAGTGTCATTCCGAACAGCATTCCTTCAGTTTACGCCCGGTCCCGCGAGAAAACAGGATTGGCGCCAAACGTGAAACAATACTACTGATGCCTTCTTCCGTCCTGATCGCCGAAGCCCCGACCCCGCAAACGACTCATCCGGCCCGCAACATCCGCCGCACCGTCCTGCCCAACGGCCTGCTCGTCCTGACCGAATCCATGCCGCACCTGCGCTCCGTCTACATGGGCGCCTGGATCAACTCCGGCTCGCGCGACGAACCCGAGGCCGAGAATGGCTTGTCGCACTTCGTCGAGCACATGGTCTTCAAGGGCACCACCACCCGCTCGGCGCAGGATATCGCCCGAGAGGTCGACTCCATCGGCGGCAACCTGGACGCCTTCACCGGCAAGGAGAGCGTCTGCTTCAACATCAAGGTGCTCGACGAAAACATGGCTCCGGCGCTGGACGTGCTGAGCGATCTGGTGCTGCATCCGCAATTCTCGAACGCCGACCTCGAACGCGAGCAGGGCGTCATCCTCGAAGAGATCAAGATGGACGAGGACAATCCGGACTCGCTGGTGCACGAGACCTTTACCCAGAAGTTCTGGAAGAATCACCCGCTGGGACGGCCGATTTTGGGCACCGTCAAGACGGTTTCGAGCTTTACCCAGCAGACCGTCTTCGACCACCACGGCCGCAGATTTACGCCGGAAAATATGGTCTTTTCGGCTGCCGGGCACCTACATCACGACGAATTTCTCGCGATCGTCGAGGAGAAGTTCGGCGCACTGAAGCCGGGCGGCGTCCGCGCCGTGGATACCGAGACGCAGCCCGTCACGACGCCGCACATCACGCTCAAAAAGAAGCGCTCGCTCGAACAGGTGCAGATGTGCCTGGGAATGCCGGCGCCGCCTGTCAACGATCCCGACCGATTCGCCATCTACATGCTCAACTCGATGCTGGGCGGCGGCATGAGCTCGCGGCTCTTCGAGTCCATCCGCGAGAACGAGGGCCTGGCCTACTCCATCTACTCCGAACTGAGCCCGTTTCGCGACGCCGGATGTCTGAGCGTCTACGCCGGCATGTCGCTCGACAAAACAGAGCGCGTGCTGGACCTAACCCTTGTCGAGTTGCGGCGTCTGAAGCAGGAGAAGGTCTCGAACGCGGAGCTGAAGCGGGCGCGGGACCAGATGAAGTCGAACATCGTATTGGGCCTCGAAAGCTCCGGGAGCCGCATGTCGAACCTGGCGCGGCAGCAGATGTATTTCGGGCGTTTTTTCACGGTGGATGACGTCGTCGCCGAGATCGACCGCGTAACTCCCGCCGAGATTCAGCGGCTGGCCAACCAGATCTTTCAGCCGCAGAAGATTGCGTTGACACTGCTCGGCAACCTCGGGCCAATGAAGATCGACCGCAGCCGGTTGGAGTGCTAAAGTTTTAGACAGAATTTGCAGGGAGTCCAGAGAAACCGCCATGAAGACGCTTAGAGAACAGCTCAAAGACGAAGGCTTTACCCTGATCGAACTGCTCATCGTCATGTCGATCATGCTCATCCTCATTGCCCTGGCCGTGCCGCAGTATAAGAGCGTGAGGAAGAAGACCAACGAAACTTCCGCGATGGCCTCGCTGAAGGCGATCAGCAGCGCGGAAAAGCAGTACGACAGCTCGTATGGCGATGTCGGCTACTCGTGCACGTTGCCTGCGCTCGGCGGGGATCCCGCAGCCGGAGCGCCGAGTCCGGCCGGGGCGCAGATGCTCGATCAAAAGCTCGCGCTCACCCAGTTGAAAGACGGCTATCAATTCGCCATTACCTGCAAGAAAACTCCAGTTGGCAACACGGAGAGGGTGACGGGCTACCAAGTGACGGCCGTACCGATCACGGTAGGCAGCACGGGTGATAACGGCTTTTGCATGGACGACAACGACGCTATCAAGACCGACCCCGCCGGCGGTACCAACTGCACCCAAAGCCACTAGTACCGACACATCCGGGTGCCCCATGTTCGCGCGGCCTCATCGCGCGACCATGGGGTTACTCACTTGTGGCGCTTATATTTCTGATCCTCCCGCTGAGCGCCCAGCAAAACGGCGCCCTCCTGAACACCGTAGACGCCCACTACAACCACCTCACCTCGCTGCGCACGCACTACGTCGAGCGCTACAGTGGTATGGGCCTCACCCGCTCGGAATCCGGCGTACTCACTCTGAAGAAACCCGGCCGCATGCGCTGGGCCTACGACTCGCCCGCCGGAAAGGTCTTCATCCTTGACGGCAGGTTCGCGTGGTTCTACACGCCCGGCGACCCGCAGGTCCAGCGCATCCCCGCCAAGCAGATGGACGACCTGCGCACGCCGCTGCGCTTCCTGCTTGGGCATACGCAACTGAGGAAGGAACTCGACGGCGTAAGCGTAACGGCTATCGGCGCAAACTTCCGCATCGCCGGCGTGCCGAAGGGGATGGAGCAGCGGATCAAGGAACTTAGCCTGCTGGTGACAGCAAGTGGCGCGATCGTCGAGATGAAGCTCGAAGAGATCGACGGCGCGACGACGGAGTTTACGTTCTCGGATAGCCAGGAGAACGTGCCGGCGAAGGATTCCGATTTCGTCTTCACCGTCCCACCGGGCGTGACGGTCGTGAACGCCGGGCCGCCGCTTTAGGGCTTGCGCATTAGTCGGAATCCGATATATCGTGAGCTGACACGAAAAGAATGCCTTCGGTCGCGTCGACCTCCCTACCCTTGACTCGTCAATCCCCCTGGCAGGAAATCCCATGAACCTTCGAGTGTTTGCACATATCGCGCTTTTCAGCCTGGTCACCTGCCTCGCGGCCGGTCAGACGCCTGCGTTTCTGGTCGCCGATGTCCACTCCGCGCCCATGCATACGTACCCGTTTTACTTCTCGCTGGTGCTGCCGGATAACCGCTACGTCGCCCGCGACGCAACGCTGGTCGACCTGATCGCGACCGCGTATGGTACCGACGCGGACAACGTGCAGCGTGGTCCAAGCTGGGTGGCGCGCGACCACTTCGACATCTTCGCCAAAGAGCCGCCCAGCACCTCAAAGGCAGACGAAAAGTCGATGCTGAAGGCGCTGCTGACGGAGCGGTTTCACCTGACGTTCCACAACGGCATTGCGCCCATGCCGGCTTATGTGATGACCGTCAGCAAGGACAAGTCGAAGCTGAAGCCGGGCGACAGCAGCGCCGAAGAGCACTGCGACGAAGTACCCACCGCCGACGACGCTCCCGTGGACAGCGTCCTGAAGTGCCATGGCATGACGCTGGACGCACTGGCAGGGATGCTGAAACAGATGGCAAGCGGCTATCTGGATAAGCCGGTGCTGAATGCAACAGGACTCGAAGGTGTATGGGATCTTGAGTTAAAGTGGACCAGCAAGGGCCACCTCTCCAAAGCCGGCCCGGATGGCATCTCCCTTTTCGACGCGGTGGAGAAGCAACTGGGCCTCAAGCTTACGCTCGAGACCGCGCCGCGCCCGGTGCTGCTCGTGGACAGCGCCAGCCGGCAACCGACACCGAACGTTGCGGGCATGGAGAAGCTGTTGCCTCCGCAGCCATTGCCCACCTTTGAAGTCGCCACCATCAAGCCCAGCAAGCCCGGCGCGCGCGGCAACGGCAACATCTCAGGAGGCACCGTGGACTTTACCGGCGCCCCACTGCGCCTGCTCATCGACCTCGCCTGGGATTTGAACGAGAACGACCGCTCCGGCCGCGTCGTCGGCCCGGCCTGGATGGAGGACGAGAAATTCGACATCCTGGCGAAGGTCGCGCCCGAGGCCGGAGGACGCCCGCTCGTCGGCGATATGCCAATGGATATCTACGAGGTGGAGTTGATGCTGCGCGCCCTGCTGGTCGAACGGTTCCAGATGAAGGCCCACATGGAAGACCGTCCGATCGACGCCTTCACGTTGTCAGCCGCGAACCCTAAGCTTAAGCCCGCCGACCCAAGCGTACGCACCGCCTGCACCGAAGGCCCGGGCCCCGATGGCAAGGATCCGCGCCTGGCCAACGCCGCGCTGAACCGCCTGCTCACCTGCCGCAACATGTCCATCGCTGAGCTTTGCGACGAGCTGCAACGTGAGGCTGGCGGTTATATCTTCAATCCGGTACTGGATAAGACCGGCATCGAAGGGCGGTTCGATTTCATGCTCGCCTTCAGTTCCGCCGACCGAATCCCGCATGAGACGTCGGAGGCGGAATCCGAAGCTTCCACTCCAAACGGAGCGATATCGCTCTTCGACGCCATGTCTCACCAACTGGGGTTGAAACTGGAGAAGCAGAAACGCGCTCTGCCAGTACTTGTTATAGATCACCTTGAGCAGAAGCCGACGGAGAACTGAAGACGTGAGCTACAAGCCTTAGGCTGAACAGCTTTAGGCTTATAGCTCTTGAAGTTGCTCTTAGACAGTAACTTTGCCCTGCTCGCCCACATCCATCTTGCCGCCGGTCACGGCAGCTGCCAGGTATTTGATCCCCATTACGACTTTGCTCGACGAAGCCTCCCAATATTGAGCTTCGGTCACATCGACTTTCAGCACGGTGATTGCCGGATCGTCTTCACCCTCTGGGAACCAGGCCTTGTACATCGGATTCCAGAGCTCGTGGATTTTCGCGCTGTCGTGGCTGATCGAGGCGCGGCCCTTTACGGCCACATAGCTGGAATCGCCGGGATCCGAATACAGCAGGCTGACGTGGCTGTCGCTGGCGATCTCCCCGACCTTGCCCGACTCGCCACGCGTCAGGAACCACAGCGTTCCGTCGAAGTCGGTCTTCTGCGTCGCCATCGGGCGGCTGTCGAACGACCCGTCGCCGGCCGCGGTGGTCATCATGCAGATGCGAATGTCCTTGATCAGCTCGCCTATCTTCGCGATTCCCTCTTGCCCTTGCAGTTCCTTTACCTCGCTCATCACATTCCTCCTGTGAACCTTCGATGCAAACCACCGCCTCGGCGTCGGAAGCGAGTTCCGTCATAAAATCAAGGGAGTGACTCCGCCCTCTTTACTCCCGCGCATGCTGTCCACAGACGAGTTCGAATTTGCGGTCCATGAGTTGAAGCCCCGAGTCGCCGTCTTCGATTGCGACGGCACGTTGTGGTCAGGCGACGCCGGCTCATCCTTCATGCGCTGGACCATCCAGACTGGCCTGCTGGCGCCGGATAAGATCGCCTGGCTGAACGATCGCTACCAGGGCTACAGGCGCGGCGAAGTGAACGAGCTTGCGATCTGCGCCGGGATGGTTCAGGTCTACGCCGGCCTGCGTGAGAGCGATCTAAGGGTAGCTGCTGCGGACTTCTTCACCCTCCATGTCGAAGCCAACATCTTCCCCGAGATGCAGCGGCTGATCGCCGATCTGCAGCGTACGGGCGTGGACATCTGGGCGGTCAGCTCGACCAACGACTGGGTCATCGAAGAGGGCGTGAAGCGCTTCAACATTCCCGTAAACCGCGTGCTCGCGGCTCGCGTCGACGTGCTCGACGGGATCGCGTCGGACCGCATCATCGATGTGCCGACCGACGAGGGCAAAGTCGCCGCGCTCGCCCGCGTGGGCATCACAACGCCCGACTGCGTCTTCGGCAACTCCGTGCACGACGCGGCCATGCTGGCCATCGCACGGCGTGCGTTTCCGGTTAACCCATCGCCGGCACTGGTCGAGCGCAGCGCCGCTGAGGGCTGGCCCGTATATTTTCCGGCATCCGGCGGCTTCCCTGCATCCGGCGTCCCGGTCTGACTCGTACCCGTTGGTAACAAACTCGCGTCTAAAGGTACAGCCAGGATGAAACAGCCAATTCGCAAACTGGGTCGACGCGGGGAGATTTCAGCTACAAGACCCATCCGTCTGGTGGTCGCGGCGCTGATCGTGCGGCCCGGCACTCCAGCGTCCGCCGGCGTAAGCGAAGTGCTGATCTGCCAGCGCAAACCCGACCAGCCCATGAGCCTGAAGTGGGAGTTTCCCGGCGGCAAGGTGGAGGACGGCGAAACCAGCGAGCAGGCGCTCTCGCGCGAACTGAACGAAGAGCTCGGCATCGACGCTGTCATCGGCCGCCGCGTGCTGGGCTTGCGGCATCGCTATCGCAATGGCGGGACCATCGATCTGCAATTCTTTCAGGTCGACCAGTTCTCCGGCGACATCGAAAACCGTATCTTCAACGATGTGCGCTGGTCGCCGCTGACGAACCTGCCGGAGTACGATTTTCTGGCGGCGGATCTAGGATTGATTCGCGATCTGTCGGAAGGCAAGCTGCTGTAGGGCACAAGGCTACTTCTTCTTCTTGCCTTTGGATTTCTTTTCTTTCCCAGCCAGCGGCGCATCCTCGGGCGCCGAGGGGAGATCGTGGTCGCCGACCATGTGCAGCCGCATGAAGTTGGTCGCGCCCGACCTGGTCCGCGTACCGGCGACGATGCCGACCACCTGGCGCTCCTGCACATAGCCGCGTTCCTGCAACATCTTCTCCGCCATGTCGACTAACCTATCTGTGTCGTGGAAGCGCTCGCACAGAATCGGGTACGTGCCCCACAACATCATGCTGCGATTGATGACCTTCTCGTAGGCGCTCAGCGCAAAGATCGGCGGCTCGGGACGGTACTTCGACAGCAGGCGCACCGTGCCTCCGCTCTCGGTAAAGATGGCGATGGCGGCCACATCGAGGTCCTCGGCGGAGTGCGCCATGCACTCGCAGATGGTCTCCGCGACGCTCAGCTGGGTGGTGCGGCGGACGCGCGTCCTGGGCGTCGGGTCGCGCAGAATCTGCTGCTCGGTCTCGCGCACGATCAGGGCCATCATCGCGACCGCTTCCACCGGATATTTACCCGCGGCGGTCTCGCCCGAGAGCATCACGGCGTCGGTTCCGTCGTAAATGGCGTTGGCGACGTCGGAGGCTTCGGCGCGCGTGGGGCGCGGGTTTTCAATCATCGACTCCAGCATCTGCGTGGCCGTGATGACCGGCTTGCGGAACTCCGCCGCGCGCTTGATCATGTGCTTCTGAACCGCCGGAACCTTCTCCGGAGGAACTTCCACGCCGAGGTCTCCGCGCGCCACCATGATGCCGTCGGCGATCTCCAGAATGGAGTCGAGATGCTCAATCGCCTGCGGCTTTTCGAGCTTCGCGATCACCCACGCATCGCTCTTCAGCGCGGCCAGCCGCGACTTGACGTGGCGAACATCCTCCGCGGTGCGAACAAATGAGACCGCGATGGTATCAACGCCCTGCCCGATGGCGAAGATCAGGTCTTCCTCGTCCTTCTCGGTCAACGCGGGAACTTTGACCGGGATGCCGGGCAGGTTAATGCCCTTCTTCTCGCCCAGCATGCCGCCGTTGACGATCTCGCAGACGACATCTTCGCCCTTCACCTCAGAGACGCGCAGCTCGATCAGCCCATCCGACAGCAAAATCCGCGAGCCGGGCTCCAGGTTCTCCGCCAGCGAGGTAAAGACCGTGCTCACCATCGCGGCGGTGCCTTCGATCTGGCGCGGCGTAATCGTGATCTTCTTGCCCGCGACCAGCAGGACCGGCTTATGATCCTTCAGGATGCCAGTGCGGATCTTCGGACCCTGCAGGTCCGCGAGGATGCAGATAGGCTTGTTTTCTTCGCGCGAGACTTGCCGCACCATGCGGATCAGCTCGGCCTTCTGCTCGTGGCTGCCGTGCGAAAAGTTCAGGCGGGCGACGTCGAGGCCGGCGCGCACCAACTGGCGAAAGGTCACAATCGTGCTGCACGACGGGCCCAGCGTGGCAACGATCTTGGCGCGGCGAGTGAGGTCCATTCCGCCCAGAACGGCGCTTGCATTGCTTTCTGTCGTCATCATGGTTGCAGGAGCCGCTTTCTCTCTTTAGTTCGCGCCGCGATGGAACGCAAAGGTCTAACCAATTTATGAATTCTAGTGCCGAAGGTCATTCTAACCCGCGCATTCGACCATTGGCCGCAAATGCCTGTGAAAACTGCCAATTACCGGTGCGGACGCGCATACTGCTCGTTGAATTCAGCCCCGCAGAGCACGCTGAGGAAGACGATATACAGCCAGAACAGCAGCGCGATGCCCGCGCCGAGCGAGCCGTAGACCGCGCTGTAGTTGGCCACGCGGGTGACGTACCAGCCGAAGCCGAGCGTCGTGACGAACCACATCGCGGTAGCCACGATGGCGCCGGGCAGCGTCTTCACCCAACTCTCGCTCATGGGGTCGGCGGCGGCGCGCGGCGTGCCCAGGTGATAGATCAGCGCGGTGAGACCCACGACCCCGGTTAGCGAGATAGTCCAGCGGATTGCCAGTGCGACACCGAAGAACGCCGGCTGCATCACCGTGGCGAGGTGGAAGGCGACGATCTCCGTCATCCAGCGCCCGAAGACGACCAGCAGCGACGCGATGGCCAGCGGCACCAGCGACAGCGGCACCAGCAGCAGGGCGCGAGTGCGTTTTTGCCGGAACGTCCAGGTGCGGAACGGCACCTCGGCCGCGCGATGCATGCCTTCCATCAGCGTGGCGATAACGCTGGACGCGCCCGTCAGGCTGACGAACGCGGCAACGACCAGCGCACGCGTCGAGTGCGTCGGATTAGTCTCCGAACCGCCGAAGTAGCTGGTGAGCAGCGGAAAGACGTTGGCCGGAAGCACCTGGTCGAAGAACTCCGCAACCTCGATCTTCAGCGGCGTCACGTCGGGCAGACGCGCGATGGTCGCCGCGATAACGATGAGCGCCGGAAAGAGTGCCACCATCGCGGAATAAGCCGCGGACTGCGCCAGGTTGAGGCAGTCATGCTCCAGCGCCCGCGCGAAGGCGTGCCGAAACATATGCGGCAGGTCCTTCCACTGCCGCAGGCTGGAGATTATCCCTTCCATCGGTTCAGAAATTCATTCACCGAACCCGGGTCCATATGGCGCATGTCGTTGAACTGCCCGGTCTTCTGCGCGTAGATCACATGCCCATCGGGGTCGAGCACCGACAGCGCCGGAACGCCCTTGGCGATGTCCACGCCGTACTTCGCGCCCAGGTCGATGTTGTTATCCATCGTCTCCTTGATGAAGACGTGGACGAGCACAAAATTCTTCTGCAGCAGCGCCATGTTCACCGGCTGGTGGAAATAGATATCGAGCACGATGCAGTCACCGCACCAGTCGCCGCCGAAGTCGATCAGCACGCGCTTGTGTTCGCGCCTGGCCTGCGCAATTCCAGCTGCAATGGCAGCCCTCGGATCCGCATTCTCCGGGTAAATCTGTTTGCGCGCGGCGGGCGGCGCCTGCGCCTCGCATCCCATTGCGGTAATTCCCAGCGCGAGCGACAGCGCTACCGTCCAAATCTTCAACATCCTGCTCATGATCTACTCCGGCGTTTCATCGTCACGCACTTACTATAGTGGATGTACGCCGCAAACCCAACGATGCAATGCCGCCGAGCCAACAGTCTTCGCGATGCGGTAAGCTTTCGAATCATGATCCGCACCGCTCTGCTCGCCGCCTTGCTCGTCTCGTCCATGTATTGCCAGACAGCCGCGACCACCACCGCGCCGCCGCTCGGATTCACGCAATCCATCGTGCTCTGGCCCAACGGCGCGCCGCTCGCACTGCGAACCGGCGCCGACGCCACCGAGGGCGACATTCCCAAGCTGTTCACCTATCCGGCGCCCGGCGCGGGACCGCATCCTGCGGTCATCGTCTTCCCCGGCGGAGGCTATACGCACGTCGTGGTCGACAAGGAAGGCTCCGCCGAGGCGAAGTGGCTGAATGCGCGCGGCGTCTCCGCCTTCGTGCTGGAGTACCGGCTCTCGCCCGCCTACGTCTTCCCCGCGCCGATGCTCGATGCCTCGCGAGCCATCCGCTACGTGCGGGCGCACGCGGCCGAACTCGGCGTCGATCCCGCGCGGCTGGGCGTCTGGGGATTCTCCGCCGGCGGCCATCTCGCCGGATACTTCGCCACGATTCACAAGGTCGGCGATCCTGCAGCAACCGACCCGCTCGACCGCTTCTCCGACCGCCCCGACTTCGCAATTCTCTCCTACGCGCGGCTGACGATGGATCCCGCCGTGCCCACTTCGCTGAGCGCTACCGGCACCGGTCCCATGGCAACGCTCATCGGCGACCATCCCGCGCAGGATGTCGTCGTCCCCATCGACCCGGTTAAGCACATCGCCGCCGACACCAGCCCCTGCTTCATCTACTCGACCGGCGGCGACAAGAGCGTCGATCCGCTCAACGCCTCCATCTTCTACGAAGGCCTGAAGAAGGCCGGCGTCCCGGTGGAGTTGCACATCTTCGAGCGCGGACCGCACGGCACCGGCATCGCCGACATGCAGGCGCAACACCTGGCGCCGGAACTCCGCGAGTTGTCCATCTGGACGACGCTGCTGGCCAACTGGATGCAGCAGAACGGCTGGATGCCGTCGCAGCCCTGACCTGCACGAAAAGTAACCCGCATGCGTAACGTGCCATCTTACAGATTGAATTGAATGCCTGGTACAAGCCCGCACGAAGTGACTTGCCGGCCAATCAGGAGAGCACTCGAATGAACTCACGCATATTTCGCAATACAGTTCTTGGCCTTTCACTTGCTGCAATGTCCGCAGCCCCGATGATGGCGGCGAACGTCTCTACCGACTACGACCACAACGCGAACTTCCGCAGCTATCATACCTTCTCGTTCTATA
>CAXTMK010000088.1:0-11445 GCA_964245315.1 uncultured Acidobacteriaceae bacterium
GGGACATTTCTATCGAGGAGAATGCGGGGACATTTCTATTGTGGTATGACAAGGCAATTTTCGCGGGATTGACGGTAGGATGTTTCAAGAGCACCATACATCTGTAAGATCTGGGCCATTCTTCCTCCTGCATCGAGTACCGGAAAATAGTGAAGGATGGTCGCGTAACGTTTCAAAATCCACACATGCAGGGTTTGGCACGCGATTCGGATGGCGACGCGAGGCTGCGCCCGAGGAGGGCCACTGAAGTTCGAGACGTTCGATGCCCTCTACGTCGAGAGGCTGCGACAGGGTGACGACGCGACCGAGCGGCACTTCCACGCCTATTTCAGCGAGCTGATTACGCTGAAACTGCGCTCGCGCCTGCAGTCGCGCCAGGCGATTGAAGATGTTCGGCAGGAGACGTTTTCGCGGGTCTTCACGCTGCTTCGCTCCGAAGGCGGAGTGCGCCAGGCGGAGCGTCTGGGTGCGATGGTCAACTCCGTTTGCAACAACGTGCTGTTCGAATATTACCGGGCGAGCAAGCGGGCCGATCCGCTCGACGACGCCGAGGCAAACCGGCTGGTGGATGGGCGGTTTGATGCCCTGTCGCAGGTGATCTCGGCGCAGACCACGACGGTCGTGCGCGAGGTGCTGAATCATCTGAACGACAAGGATAAGAAGATTCTGCGCAGGGTGTTCCTTGAAGATCGGGACAAGGATGAGGTGTGCAAGGAATTAGGGGTCGATCGCGGCTATATGCGGGTACTGATTCACCGCGCCAAGAGTTCCTTCCGCGATCAATACGAAAAACGGACCGGCCAGCGATGAATTATCTGCCGCGGTTTGAAACGTTTCGCGCACCCGCCGCACTATGGATAAGCAGAGGAGACTGTCACGCATGAATCATGAAGACGCGGTGCGGGAATCGAGCGTCGAGAAGTACATCCTCGGGGAACTGCCTGGGGAACAAAGAGATCGCTTTGAAGATCACCTCTTCGATTGCCAGCTTTGCACGGCGGATCTGAAGGCCGGCGTGACCTTTCTGGAAGTCGCGAGCCACGAACTTGCCGCGCCCGCGCCGATTGCGGCGGCTATCCGGCCAAGCCGCTTCGCTTGGCTCTTCAACCCGTTGTGGACGGCTCCGGCGCTGGCGGCGTGCCTGGGGATGCTGGGCTATCTTTCGCTGGTGGTGCTGCCCGCGCAGCGGAGAGAGCTGGCGCAGGCGAACACCCCGGCGGTGCTGCATACGCTGGTGCTGGCGGCCGGAACATCGCGCGGGACAGCCGTGCGGCAGATCGCGGCGCCGAAGGATGGATCGTTCCTGATTTCGTTCGACATTCCGGCGCAGGCCGAGTTTACGCACTACCGCTGCTCGCTGCATGCTGCTTCGGGCGAGCTGGTGTGGCAGGGCGACATCTCGCCGGCCCAGGCGAAGGATACGGTGGTGCTGCGGATTCCGTCGTCCACCAGAAATGCCGGCGCGGATACATTTTTAATCGAAGGCGCGCGACCGTCGGGCAGCGGGGATGATACGTTTGTGGAACTCTCGCGTTACGAATTTCAGGTGCAGTTGGAAAATTAAGGTCAGGGGAACTGCGATGAATGCCAGTAAGAAACAGCGCTTCTATTTCCACGCCGATGCCAATGCCCTCGGCGGCGTGATTACACAACCTACGCAGACAATCATCCCGAGCTCGAGTTCTGTGTCGCTGGCCCAGGCCGGAGGCTTCGGAGTGTCGCGGGCGGAGAAGATCCGTGTAGACGGCGTCCTCTCCTGCGGCGAGGCGGCGGTCTCGGTGTTCGGAGGCTACGATACGGGGCACGATGGCTGGCGCACGCTGGTGACGGTGAGTGTCGACAACCTGAACATCCTGCATGCGTTCACCGCGGATCGCATCGTGGCCCAGCTCTCAGTCGTACACCCGGCGTCGGGCGGTCTGCCGCAGGTTTCGCTGGCCGGATCGCAATATGTCAATCTCAAGATCGCCGGCGTGCTGGTCGAGCCGACGCTGCACCTCGGCGCCTTTGGCCGCACCTCGAGTGACCAGAGGGGCGACCTGATGCCTACGTATGAAGATTTCCTCTCTATAGCAAAGGAACAACATCAGAGCGTGATCGACCATCCGGAGCCGACGTGGCTTGCAGGCCGGCTGGCGGCTACCGATCCGAGCAAAGATATCGTAGACAAGGGGTCGGCGCTATGTTCCCTGGTTCAGAGTGTCGCGGTGAAGGCGCCGGCGACCAGCTATATGCATGTCATTCATCTGCCGGACTTCGGCAACATTTTCCTTGGAGAGTTGCTGATCAATCGCTCCTGCTATCAGCTCACCATGGCGCGCATCGAGATGGGATGCATGTGCACGGGGGACGTCAGCGTGGGTTCAGCCTTTTCCAATGGCCGCCCTATGCCGTAGCGCTGGCGGCTTTGCTCCTGTGTCTCGGGCTGGGCTGCGGCGGGAAACGCGCGCCAACGCTCGATGGGACGGTAGACGATATAGAACGTCACTTCATCGCAGGCGAACTCGCACAGGCCGCGGCAGAGGCTCAGCAGGCTGAGCCTTTGCTGCAGCGGAGTTCGCCCGAGGCGGTGGAACGCTTCCATCTGGAGCAGGCGAAGATCTGGCTTTATCAAGGCCGCACCACTGCTGCCATAGCGTTGCTTGAAAACACAGCGCAGACCGCGGTGTCTTCGGACCGGAGCATCGTCACGCGCCAGACCTTGCTGGCCATGGCGTGCGACCGCAGGGGAGATCTGCCCGCCGCGCAACGCGCTCTCCAGCAGGCCGAGCAGCATAGCCATGACGATCCTGCGCGCGAAGCGTTCTTCATGGCGCGCGGCTTCGTCGAGATGAATCACGACGCCCTGGATGAAGCGGAACGATCGTATCAGCTGAGCCTGGCGGCGGCCCGGAGGATCGGCGATCGCTATACGCAGGCACAGGCGCTGCTGAATCTCGGCGTGGTTGCGCTGCGCGAGGAGCACTACGAGGATGCGCTGGAGCGATTCAGCCAGGCTTCGCAGCTCGCGAAGAGCAGCGGAGGCAAGCTGGCCGCCGAGAAGGCGACCGGCAATGTCGCCTATGCGCTATACAGACTCGGCGACTTCAAGCGCGCGCTGCAGAATGATGAGGACGCACAGCGGCAGGCAGAATCGCTGGGCGCGATGATCGATGAGGCCGCATGGCTGAACGACGCCGGCCTGAATCAATTGCGGCTGGGAGATCTAGCGGGCGCACGCAGGTCGTACGAGCAGTCCTACGAGCTGTCGAAGAAGATCGGCAGCGATGAAGAGATAGCCGATGCACAGGTCGCACTGGGCTATCTTGCGCTGTACACCGGCGATGTCGCAGCAGCGATGAGTTATGCGCAGGCGGCGAAACAGATCGCCTCCGAGCATCTGGATAAAAGCCAGATCTTTCGCCCCGCGCTGCTGCACGCGAAGGCGCTTGCCAGACGCAGCGACACAGCGCAGGCGCGCGACGAACTGATGGCCTTGTATCGGCAGATTGCGGCGAAGCCCTCCGCGCAGTGGGAGGTCGAGAGCGCACTCGCGCAGCTTGCCGCGGGCACCGGCGATGCCAGGGGTGCGGAGCAATGGTTCGAACGCGCCATCGATAGTTTCGACCGGCAGCGGTCTTCCTTTCGCAGCGTCGGTTCGCGGCTGCCGTTTCTCGAAAACGGCACCGACCTTTACCGCGGATACATGCAGCAACTCATCGCGGAAGGGCGAACCGACGCGGCGCTTGCGGTGCTCGACCGAAGCCGCGCGGAGACGCTCGAAGAGGGGCTGGGCCTGAGTGTGGGCCTGGCCGGCGGGCAGGCCAGGCATCCGCATGCGACGCTGCGGCCAACCGCCCTGGCACAACGGCTGCGCGGTACGATTCTGGTTTACTGCCTGGGCGCGGATACCTCGTATCTTTGGGCGATCTCCCCGTCAAAGACGGCGTTCTTTCGCCTGCCCGGCCGCGCCAGGATACTTGCACTGGTCGAGAGCCACACCAGCGCCATTCTCCATGCGAACGATCTGCTTGCCCAGGAATCGGACCCGGATGCCGCACCCGGCCGCTTGCTCTACGATGCGCTGCTGGCTCCGGCGCAGGCTGTGATGCGGGGTCAAAGCCGCTTCTTCATCGTCGCCGATGAGGGAATGCACGGCCTCAACTTCGAGACGCTGCTCGCGCCGGGCGAACGCACGCACTTCTGGATCGAAGATGCGACCGTGACTTCCGCTGCGTCGCTCAGCCTGCTGCAGGCGCGCGGCGAGACGAAGCCCGCGGCGCAGAAGCTGCTGCTGATCGGCGATCCGGTCTACGCGCAGGATGGGCCGGAGAAGCTGACCAATGCGGCGCACGAGGTTGCCAGCGTGGCCGGCCACTTCAGCGCCGATCGCCGCATCGTGCTGACCGGTGCGCAGGCGTTGCCGCGATCGTACGGAGCGAACGAACCCGCAAAGTTTTCTTTCATTCATTTCGTCGCGCACGGTGTCGCAAGCGAGGATAATCCGCTGGATTCGTCGCTGCTTCTCTCCGCCGTACCGGGCAGCGCGGAGAGCAGCAAGCTCTACGCCCGGGACATTCTGAACCTGCACATTCAGTCAGAGCTGGTGACGATCTCGGCCTGCTATGGCGCCGGTTCGCGCGCGTATTCGGGCGAGGGGCTGGTGGGGCTGGCGTGGGCGTTCCTGCGTGCCGGCTCGCACAACGTGATCGCTTCGCTGTGGGACATCAGCGATGCCGCGACACCAGATATGATGGGGCATCTCTACGACGGGCTGGCGCGGGGCGCGGCTCCGGATGTGGCGTTGCGCGCTGCGAAGCTCGCGATGCTGCATTCGGAGGGGGTGTTTCGCAAGCCGCTTTACTGGGGGCCATTTCAGCTCTATTCGGGGGCGTAGGCACACAGGCATCATCGAATCGGTGAAGGTGGCTCTGCGCAGAGGAGTCACTTCGAAGATCCTCGACCACGCCAATCGCGAACCTGGATCAAACACTTTCGCGAACTCGGCGATAACGTCTGGCGTCACTGCCTGTTGAAGCCAGTTTCCATTCCTGTATAGTGACACGAGGAAAGGGGGAAACGGCAGGAACGGATGGACATTGTAATATCTTGCGTCGTGCCAAGCCATTGATTTCAACGCTGTGTATTGATGATGCGGTACTTAGAGGAGCTTATGGCGGAGAGAGTGGCATTCACACCTTTGGATCGACAAGGACATCGTTTGCCTTGTGTTAGGCTCGTACCATTAGTCGGGGCACGAACATGGCACGATTTGGATGGAGAAACCTTGTAGAAGCCGAAGACCCGCTTCAGGATGCGGAAGACATGTTCTACTTTCGCTCTTACTCTCGCCTTAGTCGTGTTCTTCTTCTTCGCCAGTTCATCCACATAGTTCCTGAACTTCGTTCTCTTCGAAGTCATGTCCTGGGCCTTCGGCGCGGCCTGCTGGATCGCCTTCGTCTGTCCCTGATAGCCGCCGTCGCCCCATGCCTTGCGTTCTTCGCATTGCGGTCCTGAAGGAGGAATTGGACGCGTTGGCATTGGACAGCGCGGGTGTAGCTCGATCGCTCCATCTTCCGAACGCTTGCACGCCAGGTGATTTCGATTCGTTTGTTTCGCTGTCGGAGCGTCTTGCAGGGGCACCGGAGCTTTCGCAAGCGGCTATGGCGTCGGATGCGTGGGAATCTCCCGCCGACGAGGTCGCCGCACTGCTGGCACATGGCGCGGCTTGTTCCGCACTCGGGTCGGGTTTGACCCCATCGCTGCTGGTTGAAGCGTTCGCGGCGGCTGTGAACGAAGACCGAACGACACTCGCAGCGCTGGTGGTTGGACCGGCATCTGCCTCCGGATGGTGGGACGGCGAGGAGTTTGACCGATTGCGCCGGTTATCAAGCCTGATTGCGGAGATCGAAGAACAGGCGGGACGCCTGCGCCATAGGCTGGGGAGGCTGCGAAACCTTGTCGTCGATAAAGCTGCGCTCGGAGAAGCTCTCTTCGGCGATCGTTGGCATGGGACGAACTCGGACTGGGCATGGTTGCGATCGGCCGCGGACTGGATGCACGCCAACGGCGAGCTACGAATCGGCGCTTCCGAATTGCCCGATCCCGCTGCGCCGCTCGCCCTTTTACGTTCGGTTCTCACCCGTCGAGAACCATGGGTGGCTGCATGCGCCGACTTGTTGCGCGATCTCCAGATTACGCTTGTGGGCGCGTTCTCCGAGGTGATTGCAGACATACGATCGGTGCCGTGGGCTCAACTGTCTCACCGAATGGATGGGTGGCTGAAGCATCCGGAACAGCTTTCCAGAGGGTGGCCTTTCGTGATTGCGAGGAACGCATTGGGACGTTGGCCTTGACACCGCTTGTCCAACGAAGCTGCGACGGCCGTGTGCCTGCCGATTCGGTCCGGCGAGCGTTCGACATGGCTTACTTCGAGGGACTTCTGCGAGATCAGTTACGGTTGTCGCCGGCGCTGCCGCGGTTCGATGGAAGTGGGAACAGTCGGGTCGTGCAGCGGTTCGTCGATCTCGATCGGACCCGCATCGCCGCGTCGGCCGTCGAGGTGGTGCAGGCTCACCACCGGCGAATACCGGTGGGCGGAGGAGTGGGCCCGATCGGGATTTTGCGCGGCGAAATCGCCAGGAAGTCGCGGCACCTCCCCATTCGGCAACTCATGCACAAGGCGGCTCCGGTCATCCAGGCGCTAAAGCCGGTGATGATGATGAGCCCGCTCTCGGTAGCTCAGTTTCTTCCACCCGGCAAGCTGACGTTCGACCTGCTCGTGATGGACGAGGCCAGTCAGATTCAGCCTGTAGATGCCCTCGGAGCGATCGCGCGCTGTCGTCAGATCGTTGTGGTCGGCGACGAGCGTCAGCTTCCTCCCACCCGCTTCTTTGCCAGGATGACGTCCAATGTAGACGAAGAAGACGATCATGGCACCGAAGTAGCGGGTGTAGAGAGTGTGCTGGGTCTTTGCATTGCGCGTGGCCTGCCGCAGCGGATGCTGCGCTGGCATTACAGGAGCCGGCACGAATCTTTGATCGCCGTCTCGAACAGCGAATTCTACGAGCAGAAGCTCTCGATCATTCCCAGCCCGTATCTCCCGAAAGCTGGAATGGGACTTCGGTTCCACCACGTTCCTAACGGCGTGTTTTACCCTGCAAAGTCGAGCGGGAAGAACGGCGTCAACGGAGCTGGAGTGAGTGCCGATCTGCAAGCCGCCAATCCGATAGAGGCCCGAACCGTTGCGGAAGCTGTGATGCGGCATGCCCTGGAGTATCCGGGCCAGTCGCTCGGTGTAGCCACGTTCTCGATGGCGCAGAAGCGAGCCATCGAACAACAGATCGAGACGCTTCGGCAACCCAATCCCGAGCCCGAAGCCTTCTTTCATAAGCACGCCGCAGAGCCATTCTTTGTCAAGAACCTGGAGAATGTGCAAGGCGACGAGCGGGACGTCATTATGATCTCGGTCGGCTACGGACGCGACCCTGAAGGACGGTTCGCCATGCGTTTCGGCCCTCTGGCCAACGATGGCGGCGAACGCAGACTGAACGTCCTGATCAGCCGCGCGAAGCTGCGGTGCGTGGTCTACGCCTCCATCACGGACGAGGAGATTGACACAGAACGCGCTAAGTCGAAGGGCGTCTTCGCCTTGAAACTCTTCCTGCACTATGCGCGCACCGGCCGGCTCGCCATGACGAAATCAGCCGAGGTCTTGCAGCAAAAGAGCGCGTTCGTCTCCCAGCTGGCAGCGGCGTTGCGGGCACGAGGATATCTGTTGCGCGAACAAGTCGGCATAGCCGGTTGCTTCATCGATATTGCGATTGTCGATCCAGAGATCGCCGGGCGCTATACGATAGGCGTCGAATGCGACGGCCCGGGGTATCACCGTGCGCGATCTGCCCGCGACCGTGACCGCCTGCGCAGGTCGGTTCTTGAAGATCATGGCTGGATACTGCACCGCGTCTGGAGCCTGGACTGGTTCCGCCGGCCGCAGGAGCAGATGGCGGCTCTCGAAAAAGCGATCCAGTCGGCACGATCTGCCCTTCTGGAATCCGCTGCTGCACCTCAGAGCGGTCAACATCCAGTGTCCATCGAACTGGTGACGGTCGATCGAGAGGATGTGACAGAAATGGGCCTTCGACTGGAATCACCCATGCTTCCGAAGGCTGTCCCCTATGTGGAGGCAGCGATCCCTCGACCATCCCCGTTCGAATTGCATGAAGCGCCGACCGGAACCCTGGCTAACCTGATCGAAGGCATCGTAGCGATCGAAGGACCGCTGCATGTGGACGAACTCGTGGTGCGGGTGCGAGCGATATGGGGATTGCAGCGAACCGGCCAACGCATTCAAGCTGCGATCGAACGAGCCGTCGCAACCAGCGTACAGACCAGGAAGATCGCGCGATCGGGGGACTTTCTCTCCATTCCGGGCGGGGCAGTCGTCCCACGCGACCGGAGCCGGGTCTCGTCAGCATCGCTGCGGCGTCCCGAGATGATCTGTCACGATGAGATTGGTGAAGCGATTCTTCGATTGACGAAGCATAGTTTTGGCGCCACCCGCGATGAGATCGTTCAAAGCTGCGCCCGGACCTTCGGCTATGCTGCCGCCAGCGCGCAAATCGAGTCTCTTCTCAACGGTACCTTTGACACTCTGGTTGAGCGGAACTTGATCTTGCCTCAGGCCGATCTCTTCGTTGCTGCTCCTTGAGAGCAGCGATAGCGGAGGAGAGCGAACGATCCGACAGACGATGACAAGTTCATTGCTTCAAGCGCGCCGGCAAGTCGCATAGAGGTAGGCGAGAAGCAGGTAGGGGTCAGTTGCGTGCAAACAGATGCCGCCGGTCCCCTAGCTAACCGATCGACGGCGACCTTGCTCAAAACTCATTTCTGCGCTCCGGCGCCGTCCCTGGCCAAGAAAGCGTTAACTTTTGTTGGTTGCGTGGCAAAATGACCGTCTTGGTCTTCCTCGTCGTTACGGATTGCCCCCGCCCCGGGTTTGCGGGCGAGATTGGCGCGTAACTTGGCTTTCACTGCGACATTCAGAATAAGCCGCAGCGTGGCGTCCAGAGAATCGATGGCACCCTGAGCTTTTGGGGTTGTGGAGAGCCACCGCCGCCGTGCTCTCCAAGCGTGAATCCATCCTCTCGGATCAACTTGCGCTTGCATGTAAATGCAATTGCCTTGGTCTCGACTGCCAAATCTGGCTGCCCCCGCGCCAAGACTCACTGTGGACATAAGCGGGGCCCGCACACGGCGCAGTGATCGTGCAGCTATGTGCGTACCCGCTCTGAACGTCCTTTCTCACCAGCTTTGGCCGAGTTCTCGCTCCAATTACGACCATCTTTGGTAGCCGACAGCCCAGGGCGCAAGCTGTTTTCAGGAACGGGCTGCGGTCATCATTGAAAGCCGCGCATCATGCGGGCTTCAAATGCCTCTCCCTTCCACAGACCCGTATGACGGGACAGACAGGTTTAAACGGCTGCGTCGCGCAGTGAGCGGACCGCGGTGTTCCCCTGCCGAACTGCCCGACGGCGTAAGCGACGATCTTCAGCAATGAAGACCTTACAAGACGGCTTGATCCGTCGACGGCGAGCGGCTGCACAAGCTGCCTGCCAAAACTTACCTCCTGCGCCGCTTATGTGTTTCACCGTGTCACGAAGGGGAATGCGATGCAGATCGGACGAAACCTTGATCGTGGATTTCATCGAAACATTCGCGGCTACTGATAGGCCCCAGGGCTGGTGGAGATCCCGGTCAGGTCCGTCCAAGTCTGCTGAGAGGCCTGTTGTCGATTACCGTGACCTAGCTTAGCGAAGGTGACTTAGCTCGCGCGCTGACAGAAGTGGCGCGGTTTGATCCCGGCTCACCTGTTTGCTTCAAAACTGCCACGCTATGGTTCTAAAAGACAAACTACAAGGCAACCCCCACAGTAAGGCATGTCGCTTCGACGACCTGTCGGTCGCTCGCCTTCCCTACCGGCGAGAACAACGAACAGCCGACCCAGAACAAAAGGGCAGGCTCAGGAAATAGCCCCTGCGGGGACTTTTCCTTCCCCCGGGCCACACCCAGAACACGGCAGGACAAACGACTGCACGTAGTCTCCGACACCCAGCAGACAAAATGTCGGTGCCCGGGCTCCCCGTCAGCGGAGACCGATCAACTCGATAGGAAAACAAGTGACAACTCCGCGGTCCGAAACAGCACTGGCTCGCGGTGGGGGCGCCAGCGACCCACTGCGGTACGCGAAAGCATACCTCAGGTCAGAAGGTCGTGTCAGGTGAAAGTGCCTGCCCGGCGCCGGTCCGTTCCCCAGACCTCTGTCAAAACCTCCTCCAGCTGGCTCTCATTGTTTGCTCTGCCCTCTGTCCCGGCCACCGATGCTTTGGCACCCATCCAGAAAGCGGGAGACTTACACCATGGCAAAGAACGTATCCCGCAAACTACACCGGCCGATCATTCCAGGCGAGTGTTTCAGCGGATGCGAAGTCATTTGTCGCGCCGGATCCGACTCAAACGGCAACGTAAAGGTTGGATTCAAGTGCCACTGCGGCCAGTTCTCCAGCACGCGCTGGACGCGTTTGTACAAAGGACAGGTCAAATCTTGCATTTGCGGTAGTAAGGCTGCATTCCGGAAGATGGCGAACGACCACGTCCGGTCTCTGACGCAAGAGGAACGGGACAATGTCTTCACCGACATCGTTATCGGCAAGCTGACTGACTTTGGGATATCCAGCAAATACAGAATGTATCGCCCGTTCGTCGGCTTCATCAGGCGTGGCGAGTATGCCAGGCTGGAAGATCTGGCGCGAAGTTTCCGAGATTCCGTCGTCGAGGCCGCTCGCCGCGGGGACGGCGGAGCGGCACGCATGGGACTCACCCGAGCGGAAGTTATGGCCACCTGCACAATCCATCGTCAGGAGAAGGACGCGGCAGAGCTGGCGGCGACCGGCGCGGCAGCAGCGGTCCAGGTAGTCATCATGCAGCCGGCAGTCGTTCCCGAGCCCACTGAGTTCCTGCCGTCGACATTTGCACGGCCGGGCTGGGATCTCATGTCACGCAATGAGCAGGTACTGGCGGTCGCGATGACCAAGGTCTCTGGAACCAAGCAGCATCCGGATCAACGCGAGTCGCCGCCGGGATCTTCGCGCCCACAGCCAGGTATTCTGCCCGGCGAAGACGATCAGGCTGAGCTTCACTCTTGACCGCAACCACGCGGCAGGTAGACGCAACGCGCGCAAAGCGTTCGCGTCGGCCAGCAGGGCTTCGCGGGTACCCGTCCGGTGCACCGTCTGGCGAATCTTGGCTCTGAGCGCAGACGTAACGGCAGCCTGGCTGCGATACGCCCCGGCGAGCACAGGCGTCTGGCCAACTTCCTGAACTGCCGCTGCCGGACGGAGATTCTCAGTCAGAGTTTGGATATAGATATGAGTCGGGAAGCTCGCGATGCGCGAGGCCAGCCGATAC
>CAXTMK010000088.1:11455-14195 GCA_964245315.1 uncultured Acidobacteriaceae bacterium
GACGCCGGCAGAGTTGAGATTGATGGATTGATCTGGGGACCGTCCGAGACGAATGCCACAGGCCGAAAGCTCGATCATTGGGTCAGTGAGTCGCCGATTCCGGCATGGCGCAGGAAGCCCGCAGCGGCCGGTGAACCGATCATCCCGGACGCGCGCCGGACGGCGAGCGCGTGTCCTCTACTTGAGCTAGCTGGAGCTCGCTGCCGAGGTCCGATTCACTGTGGCGTCCCGTCCTGACATGCGCCGTTTCGAATCCGTTCGGCGTCGCCGCGCTTGATCGAATCGGCGTTCGACATGATTGCCCGGACAGTCTCGACGGCGACCCCAGGCACGACTGCGAACAGGTTTAAGATCAGAGAGCGAATCCCCATGATCTCTGCAAGCGTGACCAGGTCGGTTGTGGCAGGAATGTCGGTCGTCCCCAGATACGCCAGTGCGGCCTGTCCGAGCCACTCCGACCGATTCTGGCCGGACGCAGCCGCCACAGCCTCTATCGAGGCTATCTCGATCGGGGTCATCCGGGTGACAATCGTCTGGGTGCGGGGATCAGAAGGCGACTTGGTTATCGGAATAGGATGGGGCCTCAGGGTATTTGCCTTTGTGAAGAGATACGGTTTGATGGAATTGGAGCGTGTATACGGGTCAAGGCGGTAGAAGTTCTGGTTGTGCACGTTTGTACACGACAACAGCGCCGGCGATCACTTCAGTGTCGGACGAGTAACGGAGAGCTGGATAAAGGTGCTGAAAAAGAGCTCGATCTCGGCGTCATCGGGGCCGTACAGGGCTGCCGCCCAGAAAAGCGAAGTTGCGGCCATGCAAGTTCTATCAGCAAATCGAATTGGTCCTTGGGGCGGCAGAGGCAAATCGTACTCGGCAAAAACATCGAGTGCAGTACGAATGGAATTCGGCGACGCATGGTGGTACGCATGAAGATCCTGGTCGAACGTTGACGAGGGACAGGTTGAATCTGGTATAGCTGGCGCATCAGTTAGCGGCATGGGGTTCCCCTTTGCTGAGTTGACACCCGGAGCGGCGGCAACCAAAGTGTTGCGCTAGATAACGGCGTCGGCTACGGGGACAGGTTCTTTTTCAATGGGTAGCGTGCCTTCGGTTGCCAAGCGGGAAAGTATTCGCCGGATTCGTATCGTGCTGCACGAGACAGTGTTCTGGATCTGGCTCTCGCCCCCAACCATGGTTCATCGCCGCCAACGTACCAAAATGTGTGCGGCATTTATGGGGCTATGAGGCTCCGTACAATCCCGCGGAAGTCACATCCTCGGATAGCATTTGACGGCGACGCGCAGTGCTGGCGCTCGAAAGATTCCGGCAGCATAGTTCGGGTGAAAACAACCGCGCAAGCGCCGGGTCAACTGAGCGACCCGGCAGCCAGCGATCCTCTGGATGGAAGCTATCTTTGATAGCGATCAAGTTCCGCCACAGACGCTATAAGGCTCGGACAATGCATTGCTTACCCTGGACTGCTGAGGCTGTCCTGCGTTCAGTTAGTCCTGGTCGAAGACTCGCAGCCCTGGCACGACCGGTGTGACATCTTCAGCATCCAGGCGCTCGGCCTGCTACTTCGCTCCACGGCAGCAACTCGAGCTGCGTACCGTGGCATGCGGCCCATCGGTCGCAGCCTCGACCCAGACGTTCCAATTGCGCTTATCGACACCACGAGCGTTCACCGCTTGCCACTCTCAATGCTCTTCAAAGGCGCTGACGAGCAGCGCAGAGTATCACCCTACTGGAGCCATGATGCTTTTCTCGAACGCCTCCCAAGTGACGCCTGTTTACTACCTGGTAACGGTTAGAACTCCGGTCGGACTCGTTCGAACTGTCCGGCCGAGTTCAAATCCGTTCGTCCGCGGTTCAGAAGTTTCCGTTCTATCCGTGAACCCGAAGGCAGGAATAGAGGTCGGATACGTAACTAAAGGTGAACTTTACTCCTGGTTCAATTTGTAACAGTACGGTTTACCGTTTATTACAGGTGCCGCAGAACTCCTATACTAGCCCTGTGGAAAACTGAACGAATCGAACGAAACCGTCGCCTAAGTGCTCAGTAATAGCCCGGAAACAGCCGTTTCACGCTCTCTCGGAACGAAAACCTCACCCAAACCGTTTTCACGTTTTGAGGGTGTTTTTCGGCTCGAAACAGCCTGCTGCGGGGTGCTGGAGCCGACAACGATGATGAACGAAATTGAACTCCCTAAGTTCGTTCAAAGAGTTCTCGGAATGGCGCGGTGAACGGGCCTTGGAACACGTCGAAAGATCCTGTTCCTGCATCTGGTTGGATCGAACGAATCGACTTGGCAGTCCGCGGCGGAACAGGAATTTTGATCCCGTACGCGCGCGAGCGTCGACTTCCTTCTTCAGAAACTGGATGGAGCGCGTTCCGGCATGAAGCGCGATCCCGTGTTCGTTTCCAAGCGTCGACCGGGGTAAGACTTTACATCGTGCGCACCCGCGACTCGGCCCGGACCGTGGACAACGATCTCGGCCAGTATTGAGTCGGGCGTCACCTGGGCTAGCGTGGGTTCGCTCGAACCGGTTCGTGGTCACCGTCCAGCGTCGAGAGCGACGGCAATAACCTGACAGCTCCGTTCGAAGTCCGACGCGCGAGTGCGGAGAACTCGCGGACAGCTTGCCACATTGTCTGTCCAGCAGCTTCAGAATCTGGCTCGCGAGAGAGTTGGGTGCCATGGATGGCATAAATCCGCCTTAGACTTGTAAGCCGACGACG
>CAXTMK010000088.1:14205-19332 GCA_964245315.1 uncultured Acidobacteriaceae bacterium
AGCGCCGGTCGTCCGGCCCTGCTGCTGACTGTGGCCGACTGCGTTTCATCGGGTAGGTGCTCCTGGACGCTTTTCTCCAAAAACGCTTGAATCTCGGATTCCGACGAGCGAGCAACTTCAATGGTCTTGGCGATATCGAGAAGTTAGGAACTGTGCGGCCTGAGGAGCACGGGGATCATCCGGTCGAATTGCTCAAATCCGTCCAGACGGTAGATGGAGACAGATTCACGTCATTACGGTCGCTCGAGCTGGTCGCCGGCGCTTCGTCTGATTCGGGTATTGCCGTCGGCGATGGTAATGCCACGCAGGTGAGGTTGATCCCGGCTGGTTGACCGGTCGGTCTCACTTGTTGCAAAGTCCACGCCGTCGACGAACGTCCCGATCAGTGGCGGCGTCCGCTGCTGACTTGCGGCACGGATTGCGAGCGCTGGGATGCCTGCGTGACTTTGGAGTCGGAGCTGGCATGGTAAACGGCCATCCGACGCCGCCGTGGCGCTCTGCGGCATCCAGACGCGCCGTGGCGGCCTTTGAGTGCCGGCACTCGTGTTCGGCACATCGTTTATCTCGGTGCTACCCTCGGACCGCTCATGATGTCGGAATCTGTAATTGGGAAAGGGGGTGAGCGGAATAGGGGATGGGGCGTTCAGAGCTGAAACGAATGCTAAGAACCTGCACGTAACCTCATCATTTCATAGGGCTCATCGCAAGATGAAGCCCTTGTAGAGTTCTTCAAGTTGACATGCTTTTACCACCCATGATGCATAGCCCTTTATATCCCTTTCAACTCAACATCTTTTGGCAGGCCTTTCTGCGTATGCTACCCTCAAAACAGAGTTCAAAGCAGGAACGAACAACAACGTTTCCCGGCAAGCGAAAGTGTAGGTATCCGCGGCTTTACCTCCGGTACGCCGCCTACCGAAACAGCCGTGATGGTAGCCTCTACCGTCTGGACCTGCGGCACTAACCAACGACAACAGCAGCCACAACTGCTAGAAGCGGCCAGGAGTCTGCCTCAGGTATTTGCCTGTTCTAGCTGATGGTTCTGTACCGCGATCTGTGTTCTACATCGTAGGAAGCGACCATGTAGGTCTTGGCATCGTGTGGCGGATTCGCGGTTGCATCCGGCGGAGGTTTGATCCCGACCGCACTTGGTGTCCCAGCTATTGGTGTGGGCGTAGCCGTAGCCGGCGCTCGCCAGAGGGCTGGCTTTTACTGGCGTCTTCCGTGCAGAGCACTTCGGCGCCGGCTGTAAACGGTATGGCCAAACCGTACGTTGAGCACGGCTACGATCTGGCTACGCACGTGACTGCGGGAACGCCTTCCAGGCACCCATTTTCAAGCCGTACGCGCAAATGCATTCCGGAAGGAATCTTGCTGGCGATTTACCCGCGACATCGAGGCAACCAGCAGCGGCGAACGGGCTGACGGTTCCGGAAACAGTGCGTCAGTTCCCTAGTCCGTCCCAGATATGACGCTGCATTTGCGGAACCTGCGGTTACCCGATCAGGCACGACGTGTTCCGGCTTCGTCAGCGGCGACGAGATACCTGGTCTCGATGTAAACGCCGACCTGGGCGCGACGGCGCCGGGGGAGAGATCCGCCAGCTGATCCCGCCGCAGTCGGTCGTGAGAACACTGATGTGTTCCAGGCCACTGACTCTACCCTCAACTGAATAGAGGACTCGCGGTCGGCTGCGACGAGACCACTGGTGACCTGATCTGGCCGCGCCGGGGTCGATGGCAGCATCAGGCAATCGGAATGAAGGAAAGGTACGCGAACCACCGCGTCCAAAAGCGGTTTCTTTCGGGAGATCAGGTTCGTCGAACATGGGGAGGACGTCGAAACCTTGAGGCCCGCATCCTATCGGTCTCCATCACGCGAGCCGGACCCCGATTCGAACCATCCACACAGACGACCCGCGCTTCGACATAATCCGTCCTCTGGTTGTTGCGGAGCACGCCGGCGGACATGTCGTGGCCATCCCGGTCGGCCTGCGACAGCTTCGGTATCTTGAACCAGGCCGCGGCGACGGCGGCATTCACAATTCGACAGCCGGTGTTGCGCCGGTCGCAAGCGACGTTGTCTTCATTCTGTTACCAGGTCGGACAGATCAAGGTCGAAGATCTCGACGTTTCAGTCAGCAGGTTGAAGCGAACGAAAGGAATCCCGAACAAGGCCGAGGTCTTGATCGGGATTCGCCCGTCAACGGTGCGTTGCCGCCGGCAGACAGTCGAGTTCCCAGGTGGGAATCCATACTCGCTTCGAAAACTCCGACCAGACCCAGGTTGTACGGCTTACCCCAGAGTTCAATCACTGTTGGAGCGTTCACGATCTGGTACATCTCGTTGAGCACCGCAACGTTGTACATTCTGGTCGCTCCGCGGTGAACTGATCTTCCGCCGCTGCCGTGGATATGATCGAAGATGTGAACGGCCAGTGCCACCGTAGCGGCGATCTCAACAAGATCGCGGGATCTCAGATGCTCTGGACCATCAGCCAGGTCAAGAAAGCCGAATGGCGGCGCGTGCGTGATGAGGAAGTCTGTGTCATGTGGGATCAGCTCCCATTGTTTCCTGATCTGACGGCGGTCCAGGTTGAAAGCCCAGTTCATGAAACGGAGGCTGCCAAGGCGCTCCCCAGAACCGCACGCCGTCGATCTCGCAGCCTTGGTCCTCCAGGCAAACAATCGAAGGATGCAGCCAGCTCCGCGAAAGCTCCGGAATGGTCTCGAACAGCCGGTCGGGGTTCCCGTCGACCAGGATCTTGTGCCGGTGAGGCTGGGCAGCGAACCACTGGTTGAAGGTGAAGAGCTCCCGCGGATTCGTCCCACCGTTCATGAAGTCGCCGGCGCGGATCAAGACGTCTCCATCCGGAACGTCGATACCGTCGTGCTTGCCGTGGGTGTCGCTCAGCGTAACTACTTTCATACTGCCTTGACCTCCAGCCTCTGCATGTATCTGCGGCGGAACACCGGGTACGGACTCTCCGACCACACACGGGCAGGATCTTCCCGCGCCAAGGGTGAATGGAGCGGCGGACACCAGTCATCGAGAATACATCCCGTCCCGTGCTGAACGGCGTCATCCAGGGGCCCCGAGAGCGAGCTTGATAGCGGCGTCGGCCAAGCCGGCCGAAGCGTGGTCTTGATCGCGAGACCGCGCTAATCGAGGGCTCAGGCTCGCATGATCGGAAGCCGGATAGCTGACGGGATGACATAAGGCGAGCCGCTTTGTGCCGCCGAAGTTATTGCTATGGAGAAGCTGTCGTAGTCGATGGGGACGGCACGCGATCCGACGAGTTAAGACCGACCGTTCATGGGATATCGTCTTCCGCATCCGTCACCGTTCCCCTGGGCCAATCGCCAGAGGTAGTGCGGGTCACTGTGATTCCTGTTGGTCCTGGAAACGATAGCAGGTTGGTCGGGGACCGTTCTCTCGATGAAGATATCTCCAGCCGGCGAAGGACTGCTGACCTACGTTCTTCCAGACGTTTGAAGGCCTGATCGATCCTGGTGAGTTCAAGCTGTAAACTCCGGGTGCTCATCTTCCTGTCTCCTCTTTCGGGTTGGGTGCTACATAAGACTTCCAGTCCCTCGATAAACGACATGTTCACCGGCTTGGACGCCATCTGCGTAGGTTCTGCGACCGGCGGCACTATGCCGCCGCCTGTTCCGCTTCAGCCGCGGCCTTGGCCGCCGCGCGCAACGCACGACCCTGCTTGCTGTTGGGATGGAATGCCGGCGGCGCCGGAATGATGACCCCGTCCACATACTCCGGCGCGGACGGAATGATGGCGACCTCTACCGGCTCGGCGATCAGGGAGTCTTCAAATGCAGCTCCCAGCTCGGTGACTTCGGCCTTCAGATCGGTCACATCCTGGGCGGACGCAAAGGTCTTAATCAGCATCGGCATGTCGAGCGGCGGCGCCGGAGCCTGGACCTTCCGCAGGAACGCGTGAGCCTTGGTCAGCGAGCCCATGAAATTCTGCATCTCGGCCGTGGCAGTCCGTCCGCGAAGCCCGGTAATGCCAGGGCTGTAGGGAAAGCCGCACAGGCATACGCGCAATGCCTGGGGCATCTGGCTGATGACACGGATGTCGCCGCCGGTTCCCGACCCCATCGCGATGTCAGAGTACTGGTTGAACTCGACTTCGCGGAAGAAGGCCGAGCCGCAGCGGGTGCAGACGATCGGATGTTCGATCTCGCGGCTGGTGCGCTGCTGAAGCTCGAAAGCCCCGGCGGTAGGACCGCCGTACTCCTGTTGATAGGAACCTGGCATGGAAAGGACAGGGTCACTGTTTGTTTTCGCGCGACGCTCATCACGTCGCTTGAAACGCCGGCGGCTCTCACTCGAACTATCGGCACTCGCCGGCCTTAGCGGGCTGAGCAGATCCAGGTTGCGATGGCTGAAATCCCACGCCGGATCGTCCTGGGATTTCAGCATGTAATAGATCGCGCCCTGTTCCGAGTCGTACGGTTTCACGAAGGCAGCGGCTCCAGAGGTCCGGCTTCCGCCGAACTCTGGCAGCGTCCAGAGATCGCTGATCGACGCCTGTGTCAGGGTCGTTGCGCTTGCCAGTAGAAGGTGAAAGTGGAGCCTCCCGCCTGGTTTGCCACAGCCCGAGAAAGTCTTTTGCTCCTGGGCGATCAAACACCACACGCTGTCACGATGCCTCTTCTCAAGCTCATTCAGGAAGCTGAACAGTCTGACGTTCGCATCGTCTGGAGTGGCATTGGCCGAGAAGGTGAGGGTGACCCACCAGTCCCAGGGCCAGCTCCTCATCCAATCTCCCAGATGGCGGGAAGCCTGGTTACAGGGACGACCGCCGTTGCGGTCGCCGTGAACATTGCACTCCATCATAGGAACTCCTTTGTGCCTATTCGCGATATCGCCGACAAGACAAACCTCTGTCCTAGACGCCGACAGGCGAGCTGATGAAAGAAACAGCGAAGACCACTTTCCAGAGATCTCCGTCGTGGCGTAAGCCTTGAAATAAATATGACGGAAGGCCGGTTTCTACCAAACGATGCGTCGCCGATCGGCCTGGGTAACCTCGTAGACCACCTGCCAGAAACCAGATTCCGGCGCGAAAACAAGGCAGAGCGCCGGCTGCCGTGTTGGTCGAGGT
>CAXTMK010000089.1:0-19148 GCA_964245315.1 uncultured Acidobacteriaceae bacterium
GCATGGTGTAGAAGCCGGTGTGATCGCCGAACGGCCCTTCGGTCTTCAACTCCGCCACGTTGACGAAGCCTTCGAGCACATACTCGGCATGCGCCGGTACCTCCAGTGACACTGTCTCGCCGCGCACCAGCTCTACCGGCTTCTGCCGCAGAAAGCCCGCGATCAGGTACTCCTCAATCTCCGGCGGCGCCGGCACGATCGCCGAAAACGTCGTTGCCGGATCGGTTCCGATCGCCACCGCAACCTCCATGCGATCGCCGCGAATCGCCGTCAGCGTCTGCCTGGAAATTGAATTTAGCGACTGCGCCGAAGCCGTACCGCCAGCCGTAATCGCCATCAGATCCACCGATGCCGCGGCATCCGGCGAGGACGCGCGCAGCCTGTCGCGAAGCTGTTCCGCCGCGTTCTTCTGCCGCTGCCAGTGCATGCCCGTCGAGCTCTTGTCGTACACCTGCATCCGGTACATGCCGACGTTGCGCTTGCCCGATTTCGCATCCTTCGTAATCACGCACGGCAGCGTGATGAACGGCCCGCCATCCTGCGGCCACGTCGTCAGCACCGGCAGCCTGGTCAGGTCGATATCGTCGCCCTTCAGCACCACCTGTTTGCACGCCGCATCGGCTCGATCAATCACCTTCGGAAAGAAGCTTCCGACCTCCGCCAGCGTCGGCAGCAGCTTCAGCTTATCCATAAAGCTGACGGGTGTAGGCGGATGCAGCAGCGTGCGAATGCGCTCCGCGATGCCGTCCAGCGAATCCACTTCGAGCGCCATCTTCATGCGCCGCTCGCTGCCGAACTGATTCATCAACACGGTCGCGCCGGGATAGCCGACGACGTTCTCAAACAGCAGCGCCGGACCACCCGGACCGCGCTTTGCCGTGGCGGGCAGCTTAGCCGCACGATCGGCAATATCAGCCATCTCCAGGTAAGGCGATACCGGTTGCGCAATGCGTGTCAGTTCACCGGCGCGGTCCATGCGTGCAATCCATTCGCGAAGATCTTTGTAAGCCAATTCCGTTGCTCCTTGTGCCTCCTTCGATGGTACGCGTGCATCGCAGACGAACGCTGCCCCACGCACGCCTTTGTCTTTTGTTGTCATCCCGCAGGGATCCGCTTTTGCATTTGTTGTGCCCGCTGCAATCCAGCCGGCCCAGGCCTCCCGTTGGAACGCACCAACCTCCGCCGGTGTCTAAGTGCATGTACGCATTCCTCGCTGGTTGCGGACAAATCGTTCAGCGGGGGTGCGGCATGTTTGAAGACAGCTTATTTGCATCGGGAATGTCTCCGGAGAAGCGCCGGAGCGCGGGGCGTACGCGTTTGATCGCGTTGACGTCGGTGGGTCTACAGGGTCTGGTTCTGGCGGCGTTCGTCGCCATACCGCTCGTCTGGCCGGAGACCTTGCCCATGGTTTCGGTTCCGCCCAGGGTATCGCTGACCGCGATGAAGAAGCCTGAAGTAAAGGTCCAACCGAAGCTGATCCGCGTGGCCTCAACCAGCGAAGCGATGAGCGTTCCATCGTCGCCACCGGTGCTTCAAACCGGTCCGCGGCGCATCTCGTCATACGCTCCTTCGCCGACTTCCGCAGACGACAACATCTCTCTCTACAACGGTCCCGTCTCGATGACCGGCAGCTCCGGTGCAACTGACGTGGGTGTCTTCAGCAGCGGCAACGGAGGAACTTCGCCGACAGTCGTCGCCGCCGCGGCAAAGAGATCAGCGCCACTCAACGTATCGTCCGGCGTCTCGAAGGGCATGCTCCTGGCGCCCATCCAGCCCGTCTATCCGCGCATAGCTATCGCCGCGCACGTCGAAGGCACCGTCACCGTGACGGCCGTTATCGACAAGCGCGGCCGCATCACCGGGGTACAGGTTCTGGGAGGGCCCGAACTGCTGCGGACCGCCGCCGTGGACGCCATCCGTGACGCTCGCTATCGTCCTTTCCTGCTCAATGGCGAACCCACCGACGTCATCACGACCATCGCGGTGAACTTCCGGATGGGCGGCTGACGCCCGACGCCAGCGTGCGCGGGCCTGCGCCGCTGGCGTCCATCACCAGCTGAATCGCCCACCACACCACAGGTAGACGCAGCGCAGCGCCCGCGAGAGCCCACGCCAGATTCAGGTGTTCGAGCGCACGTCCCACCGCTCGAACACCTTCGCTCGCAGGCGTGCCGTCCGCCGGGTCGTAGCGGATTCGTCGAATCGATCCCGCCGGCAGCGTCTCGGCGTCGACAATCTCCATCCCTGCAGGACGCCACGCCTCGAACCACATACGAACCTCGCTGCAGGGCCCGCATGTGGCCGCGACATACAGCCGCGCATGCGGGCCCACATAGTACGGCCGCCAGCGCGGACGCCAGTTGCGCACCGCCATCCGATAGAAGAGCCAGTCCTGCCCGAAGCGCCGCGAGAGATCGGCCGCTTCATCCCACTCGGCGATGCCCGCGCTGTAAATGACCGACACGATTCCCGGAATCAGCAGCCACGCATTGCGCAGCATCGCCGCCCACAACAACATCACAACGCCGCATGAGAGCTGCATCGGATTGGCCACATAGCGATAGATTCCAGAGAGCACAAGGCGCTTCGGCGGGTCATACGGAATGGGCGTGCCGTGACCGCGCTCGGCAAACTCCATCACCGCCGCGACTCCTGGAATCGCAGCGATAAAGACGATCTGTAACCAGAATTGTCTCTGCCAACCGGACATTTGCAGGAGCGGTTGCCAACCCGCGCCCGCTCGCAGCGCGAAGGTCACTTCGGGGATGAGGTAGAGGAAGATCAAACCGGAGAGCGTTACCTGCAGCGCCGCGCGCGCTCGCAGATGCGTATCCTTCTGCGTCCATCGCGCGATGCAAAGCGCAGGCATCAGAACGATGACGATCGCAGCCATTTCTCCAATCAGCCAACGCGGTCTAAGCCATACGACGGGGCTCATTGCAGGCATCGAGAGCACGTCTACGGCGATCGCCAGCACTACCGAGACCCACAACGCAAACCGCGGCAACGCGAGTTGCGGAAGCACGCCCCAAAGCACGGCCCAGCCGAAGTAAAGCTCAAGCGGCATGCCAACAAATTGAACGCCGGGCGAGGAATAACTCCACCAGTGCGCAAGCTGGTTGAGACGCTGAACGATAAGCAGCGAGGGCAGCGTCCACAGAAGGCTCAACAGGCATGCCGCGAACTGGCGTGGCGGCTGTCCGCGGAGCCGGCCCGCCAGAAGCGCCAGCGTAATCGGAAGGTAGAGTGCCAGCGCGCGAAGATAGAGTTCACGATCCATCACTCACCTCCCTTGCGGCGTGGCGTTGTTCTCGATCATGTAGGCGGCGGCCTCATGCACCGCAAGCTTCTCCCACGGGATGAAATACCAGGCGGGATCGAGCTGGCGCTGGAACTCCATACGCCACGTAACCGACGTGTGCGTCGCATCGATCGGCTTCCAGGTCACCTCGGAGCTTTGCCACCGCAGCCACGACGCCAGCTTGGTATGGTCGCTGACCGTCTCGGTGCGCAGGTAGCCGGGGCGGAACTCGGCGACACGCGTCGTCACATCGCCGGCGGGCACACCCTCCGCGCCGGTAAAGCGGACGACGCGCAGCGAACCCTCGGCCAGCCCATCGCCATGCGCCTCAATCGGACGCGGAAAGCCGATGCGCAGCACCAGCGGCAATGGCCTGTCGAGACGCGGACCATGCCCCAGCGCTGCCACGACTTCCGCAGGCGTTGCGTCCACAACGCGAGTCACTGATTCGCTCTGGAAGCGGTTGAACGTGAACTGAGGAACCACTCCTTCGAGCGACATCGGCAGCAGCACCAGCGCGCAGCAACCCAGTCGTATGCCCCGCATCTTGCGCCGCCAGTCGACGATGCCTCCGACTGCCGCGCCCACAAAATAAAACAGCGGAGCCGCCATGATGATGCAGATGAAGCCCTCGCCCAGTATCGGCGCCGTCAGCAGCAGCGCCAGCGTCATGCCTTTCATGATGGCTCCCGTAGCCGACCTGGCCGGCGGCACGAAGCTGAGCAGGATCGCTAGAATTGCCGGGATCCCGATGAACATCAGCGATGTGTGGCCGAGATCCATACCGCGCACCGCACGATACAACACTCCCATTCCGACCGTCGCAATCGCGAACCCGATGATGCCCCACGGTTTCTGAGTTGGTTGCTGCGGAGTTCCTTGAGATTCAGCCATGTCGCACCTCCCAAACACTTTTGAACACGTTCAGAATATGCTCACGCACACGCTAGGTCAAGGATTTTTGAACGCATTCAGAAAGTATTTGGGGAGTTGGTCGAGAAAGCCTTTGTTCCAGGGCCAAAGGCCCGTGCTATAACAGCCTGGGGCAACGCCCCAGGTTACGGACACCAGAATGACAAAGGGCTGAAGGCCCGAGATAATTCGGGCACAACTATCAGATTCGCTTCACTAACTCACGCCGCCGCAGGCGCAGTCAACTCCACCGCCGCTGGCGGCGGAACGTAATCGATCAGCGGATAGCCCGCGTCGCGCCATCCTTCGAACCCACCGCGCAGAGGACGCACCCGGCTGATGCCCAGCTTGTGCAGTTGCAGCGCCACCTTCGCGCTCGTCTCCTCCGACGGGCAGGTGCAGTAGAGGATCAGGTCGCGATCCCGCGGCAACTGCGACGAATGCGCCGTCAGATCACTTGGACTCACGCGCACCGCACCCGGCAGCACGCGCGGGTCGGGCAGGTAATCCAGAGGGTGGCGCAGGTCGACGATAAACGGCGGAATGTTTCCCTGCCGCTCAGCGGTCTCGATCATCTGCAGCAGTTCCGAAGGCTCCAGCCGCAGTTGCCTTACGCTCAGCAGGAAGCTGCGCTGCTTCCAGAACCTCCAGAACATCAGCCCCAGCACCATCAGCACGAAGATAAGCACTGCAAAGTGCCCAAGCATCGAGAAGAAGCGCTGGCTGCGGCTCGCGATGTCTCCGAAGAAAAACCCCGCCAGCAGATACGCCAGCGCCCAGATCACCGACCCCGCAAGATCGTATACGAAGAAGCGCGCGTAGGGCATGCCGGTCTGCCCGGCGATCGGCGCCGCCACCGTCGAGAGCCCGGGCACGAACTTCGCAAACAGCAGCGTCACCGCACCGCGCTTCTGGAAATAACCCTCGGTCCTGGTGACGCACGTCGCCGCCTCGAACGACAGCCGGCACAGCAGCCGCAGCACCGCATGCCCGAAGCGCCGGCCCAGGTAATACCAGAACGTATCGCCGATCAGGCAGGCTGTTATCACCGCCAGCAGCGCCAGCGGCCCGTTGATGCGGTGCGTCGCCGACAGCGTCCCCGCTGTCAGCAGCACCGGCACCGACGGCACCGGCACGCCTACCATCTCCACCAGCACCCACAGGAAGAGGATGGCGTAAGCGTAATGGACGAAGAATTCGAGGGCGATGGACATATCGTAAGTTTGCAAGCAAAGTGCTTTTCAGAATCCAGCTTCCAACCAATAAGATGATAGGCCCGGCGGGTTCGGTGCGCGATGATTTCTCACGGTAAACTGACCGCATGAGACACGCCCTCGCAATCATAGCGTTAGCTCTTATCCTGCCTGCCGTGAACGCGCAGTCCAGGTCGACCGATCGCCTGCAGTCCGAGATCCAGTCGGTCGAAGTGCCGGCCGGCGAGCGCCTCGTGCTGAAGGCCGAAGGCCGCGGCGTGCAGGTCTATCGCTGCGATGGAACGCAATGGACCTTCGTAGCGCCGGAGGCAAAGCTCTTCGCAAAAGGCGTTCAGGTCGCCACGCACGGTGCTGGCCCCGTCTGGCGCCACAGCGACGGCAGTGCCGTCTTCGGCGAGGTGCTGGCCAGGGCGCCGTCGCCCAACGCCAACTCCATTCCGCTGCTCTTGCTGAAGGCCGCGAAGACGGAAGGCAGCGGCATCTTTGCGAGCATCAATTACATCCAGCGCCTTGATACGAACGGCGGAAACGCGCCTTCCGCGGGTTGCGACGCAGGGCACGTGGGTGCAGAGATTTCAGTGAATTACAGCGCCACATATTTGTTCTATACGGCCGCGATGGAGTGACTCGGGACAGAATAACCCCATGGTCGACGCGATAAAGCCGCGCCGAACATGGGGCACCCCTTGGTCGTTCTATTTATTCAGAATGAGCGGCATCTCGACCAGGTGCTGGCCGATGAACCACGACTGCACCTCGTTTGGCCGCAGAATGTCCGAAACCGCAAGATCGTTGGTGCCGTCGTCGCCAACCTCGTCGGCACAATCCGCGATCTCCTTGCACTTCTGCATGATGATCTTGTGGCCTTCGAGCAGCCGCGAAATCTGCACCGGCACCTCTTCCCTTCCCATCGGCGGGGCGGGAATCTGAGTCAGCTTCGCCACATCGCCGCCCATGGCGACGGAGAGTCCGCCCAGCAACTGAATGCGCTCGCCGATCTTATCCGCCAGGTCGGCCTGCTCCTCGTAGTGCTTGTCGAACAGCAGATGCAGCTGATAGAACGTCGGCCCGGAAACCTGCCAATGGTGCTTCTTGTACATGTCGCGCATGGCGAGCGTGTCGGCCAGCAGCACGTTCAGCATGTCGCACATCTTGCCGCGAACGTCCTCGGAGAGATAATGAGGCATGTCGGGGATGACTGTGCCGAACTGCTGAATTTCTTTTGCCTGTGCATGCCAGTGCGGAGCGATATCTCCGGCGGCCGGTTTAGTCTTTGTTGCCATTCCATTCACCTCTTTCAGAAGAGATGAGATGCCGACAGGAGAGAGCAGGTTTGCGCTTAAAGAGAATGACCCCATGCTCGACGCGATGAAGCCCGCGCCGAACATGGGGCACCCCTGGCTTACTTGTTGCGGCAGTTCCTCGCGTCGGTATCGCCCTTGATCGTAACCTCAGGCGTGACCGAGTAACCCGGCCGCAGCGCATAGTCGCCGTTCTCCTTCTTCAGGTCGTTGAAGTCGATGCGCACCGGGATGCGCTGCACAACCTTGACGTAATTGCCGGTCGCATTCTCAGGCGGGAAGAGCGATAGCCGCGAACCCGTCGCGCCGCCGATCTGCGTCACATGCCCGGTGAACTTGCGTCCGCCCAGCGCATCGACCTTCAGATCGACCTCCTCCCCGGGACACATATCGTTCAGTTGCGTCTCCTTGAAGTTCGCGGTCACCCAGAGATTGTCCAGCGGCACGATATTCATCAGGTTCTGTCCCACGGAAAGATTCGCCGCAACATCGACATTCTTCTTGTTCACAATGCCTGCGATCGGCGAAATGATGCGCGTATAGGAAAGGTTCAACAGCGCCTGATCCACCTGCGCCTGGGCCTGCTTTACCTGCGCCAGCGCGGCCTCCGCGCGAGCCCGCTGTATTGCAATCTGCTTCGGTCCATTCTTTGCCGCTTCCGCCGCTTGCTGACGCGAAGACTCCAGCCTCTGCTGCGCCTGCGTAATCCCGCTCTGCTGCGCGACCAGATTGCTTTCCGCTTCGAGTACGCTGGCGTTTGCGGAGTCCGCCGCGGCAACCGCGGCATCGTACTGCTGCCGGCTGATCACGTCCTTTTCAACCAGCGGCTTGTAGCGCTCTACGTCCTTCGCGGCCTTTATCTGGTTGGCTTTGGCTTCCTCGACACGCGCGGCAGCGGCGGCGGCCTGCTTCTGCGCCTGGTCGACCGCAGCCGACGAAACCCGCGTATCGCTTGACGTGGTCGAAGTCTGCGTCGACGTAGTCACAGATGTAATCGGCACGTTGACGTTGGCCTGCGTGTACGCGGCCTGGGCGTTGGCCAGGTTCGCCTGAGCCTGTTCAAGCGCGACCTGCTGATCCTTGGGATCGATCTCGACCAGCAACTGGCCCTTCTCGACCGGCTTGTTGTCCTCGACGTACACGTTGATCACCTGGCCCGCAATGCGGGAGCTGATCTGGTAAATGTCGCCGTCCACCTGCGCGTCGTCCGTATCCTGCGAAAACGTCGAGCGCCAGTACCAGAAGCCCGCGGCCAGCACCAGCAGGATGACCACTGCGATGACGATGAACTTGCGGCCAGACTTCGGCTTCTCTTCCGGCTGCTTGTCTTCAGGCTTGCCCTGCGGCTGACCGCCGGGCTGTTGTCCGCCCTGTTGCTCGCCGCCGGGCTGGCCGCCGCCCTGGGGTTGAATCTGGACGGTTCCGGAAATCTGCGCGGTCTGGGGTTGACCTTGATTTTGGTTGGGATCTTGATCTGGCACGGTTACTTGCCTCCGAGATAATCTTTGTAGTTTGTCTGCGCAACTCCCAGCGCACGCGCCAGCGAAAGCTTGGCGACATTGTGCTGGTAGAGCGCGCTGATGTATTGGTCGTTCGCCTGTTCGAACTGCGTCTGCGCCTGCGATACGGGAAGGTTGTCCGCGACGCCGGCGTGGAAGCGCTGCTGCGCCTCCGACAGCGCCTCGGATGCCAGATCGACATTCGACTTCGAGGCCTCTACCAGCTTCGCGGCAGACTGTATATCCAGAATGTTCGAGCGGATATCCGCGTTCACCTGCTGGGTCGAGTCCGCCAGCTTCGCCTTCGCCTGCTCCAGGGCCGCATCCGCAGCCAGCCGCTCGCCGCGATCTTTCTCTATCTGCAGAATCGGCGCAGTGATCGTGCCGGTCGCGGTAAACGTCCCGTGCGAGTGGCCCGGCGTCGTGCCGATATCGCCGAAGTCGCCCGAGATGTTCGCCGTCGGATACATGTCGGCGATGGCCGCCTTCTTCGCCGACTCCGCCGACTTCACCTGCTCCGCGCTGGATTGCAGGTCTTTGCGAGTCTTCAGCGCCGAAGCGAACGACGCGTCAGGATCGAGATTATCGAGCGCCTTGTAAGGCGCGCCATCGGTAAGGTTGAACTGCTGGTCCAGCGGCAGCCCAATCGCCCGCGCCAGCGCGATCCTATCCTTCGCCAGCTGGTTCGTCGTCGAAATCAGCGTCTGCTGCTCGGTCTGGTAGTCCACCTGCGCGCGCAGCACGTCCAGCCGTGGACTGGTACCGGCATCGTGGTTTGCGACCGCCTGATCGTAGGTCAGCTTCGAAGTCTTCAGCTCCGCATTTACAGCCGTAATTCGGGCCGCATCGGCCACGCACAGCAGGTAGGCGTTGCCGACAGTCAGCACCACCATGTCGCGAGCGTCCTCCGCGGTCAGCTTCTGCGCGGCAAAGTTATGGCGAGACGCGACGTAGGTCTGGAGTGCGTTCAGGTTCAGCACGCTTTGGTTCAGGAAGGCGCGAAAATCCACCACCTGAAACGGTCCGACGACCGAAGGAATGCCGGCAAACTTGATGCCGAACGCCGCCAGCGAGACCTGTTCCACCTCGATGCTGGCGCTTGCGGAGATGGTCGGGAGAAGCTGCTGCAACTGCTCCAGCCGCTGGCCGTTGGCGTTCTGCACTGCCGAACCCTGCAGAATGACGCCCAGGTTCTGTCGCAGACCGCGGGCGATCGCGTCGTCGAGCGAAAGGTCGATCACCGTGCCGGTGTTCCTGCCGGCGACGATCGATCCCCTGAACGAATCCGACGTGACAGCCGCGCCGTTTGACCCGGCGGCGTTGTAGAGCTGGGTCTGCCCCGGCGTAATGGCGTTGTCGTTGGTTACGGCCGGCTGCGTGCTGCCGGAGGTAGACTGACTCGGCGCCTGTGCCTGCGCGGGAGCCCATGTCAAAGCCAACGCCACCGCGGCGGAGACCGCCCAGATGGGGCTTCGCGGAGGCGCGGCGTTCCAGTGATGCTCTGGGTTGCTTTTCGACATATCTCTAATGGTAACTGTCCTTGCCGTGTGATGCGGCCGCTACTGTTGCAGGCCAAAGGTTTGTTGTCCTTTTTTGGATGCCGGCAAGTCGCCGGAATCTTCAAAAAAGTGCAAGCGGTTACACTGCCAAGGGACAGGAGGCTGCAATGGCTGAGGAAATCGGAGTTGGGATTATCGGATTCGGGCTGGCGGCGAAGGTCTTTCATGCGCCGTTCGTAAGCGCGGTGCCGGGTCTGCGGCTGGCGGCATTCGTCGAGCGCAGGGGCGACGAGGCCCACAAGGCATATCCGGCCACAAAGACCGTGCGTACGGTCGAAGAGCTGCTCGGGGATCCGGATATCGAGCTGGTGGTCGTCGCCACGCCCAACGAAACCCACTTTCGCCTCGCGAAACAGGCGCTCGAAGCCGGCAAACACGTTGTCATCGACAAGCCCTTCGCCGGCTCCAGCGCCGAAGCTGCCGAGTTGATTGAACTCGCCCAGGGCAAGGGCGTCGTCCTCGCGCCCTTCCACAACCGCCGCTGGGACGGCGACTTCCTCACGGTCAGGAAGATTCTCGAAGACGGCTCGCTGGGCCGGCTCGTCACCTTCGAGTCGCACTTCGACCGCTACCGCCCCATCCAGCGCGAGGGCACCTGGAAAGAGGCCGGCAATCCCGCCAACGGCCTGCTGATGGACCTCGGTCCACACCTCGTCGATCAGGTCATCGCGCTCTTCGGCATGCCGCGCACCATCACGGCCAGCGTCCGCACCGACCGCGACAAGACCGACATCGAGGATGCCTTCGACATCTGTCTTGGCTACGAAGGCCTGCTGGCCTGGTGCCGTTCCAGCATGCTTGCCTGCGACGCTTCGCCGCGCTTCCTGCTGCACGGCACCGCCGGCAGCTTCAAGAAGTACGGCCTCGACCCTCAGGAACCGGCGCTGGCCGGCGGCGCAAAGGTTCCACCTGTCGGCGACGCCAGGGAGTGGCTTCAGGAAGACAACGCGCATTGGGGTACGCTGACGGTCGCTCCGGCGCTGGTCGACCCGGCTACGCTGGTCCGGGAGCAGGTAAAAACCGTCTGCGGCGACTATCGCGGCTACTACGCGAACGTTCGCGACGCGATCAAAGGCAAGGCGGAACTTGCCGTTCACACCGCTGCGGGCTTTCAAGTGGTCAGGCTGCTGGAGTTGGCCAGATTGAGTTCGGCGGAAGGTCGTACGGTGGAGGTCTAAGGTCGCACCAGGTGCTACACTTGAAGAGAACGGAACGCGTCTTCAAGACGGCCTGGTTCGCCAAGGCGTCAAGGAAGGCGCACATTAGTGACGAAGAGCTTTGCGCCGCAATATCGCAGGTGAGGCTGGGACAGGCTGATGATCTGGGCGGCGGTGTTTACAAGAAGCGGCTGGGAAAGAATCTGTATCGATCGATCGTTATTGCAAAGGGCGGTCGATATTGGGTCTACGCATACTTGTTTGCGAAGCAAGATCGCGCCAACATAGACGAAGACGACCTCACTCGGTTGCGCGGATTAGCTGGCTTATATCCGCGGAAGTCCGAAATTGATATTGCGAACGATCTGAATGCCAAACAGATTGTGGAGATCTGTCATGTACAAGAGTCGCAAGTACAAGAGTGACATTGCCGAGGCAGTTCACAGCAATGTGGCGGGTATGTATCGCGCGGGAACTATAGACGAAGTTACGATGCGCGCCTTCGATGATTCGTGCCTGGTTGTTCCCGCTCCACTGGAGCCTCGTCAGATAAAGCGGCTGCGACGGCAGCATAAACTAAGTCAGCCAGTCTTCGCGCGCTACCTGAATACCAGCGAGTCCACCGTAGAGAAATGGGAAAGCGGAGCCAAGAAGCCCAGCGGCATGGCCTTGAAACTCCTCGCCATTGTGCAAAAGCACGGTCTCGAAGTCCTCAGCTAACGCTCCATTTACAGTAGAGACATGACCGACGAAACAAGACGCACCGGCCCCATGCCGCTCGGCTTCGCCTGGGGAGCCGTCAAAGCCGGCCTGAAGGCCAGCGGCAAACTCGACCTCGCCCTGGCCGTCGCCCCGCGCGGCGCCAACGCCGCCGCCATGTTCACCCGCAACCAGGTCGTCGCTGCGCCGGTGACCGTCGGCGGTCGTCACCTCGCCGCGACCGGCGGCCGGGTCAAGGCTGTGCTCGTCAACGCCGGCAACGCCAACTGCGCCACCGGCGAGCCCGGCATCCGCGCCTGCCTGGACACCTGCCGCGAGGCCGCGCAGGCCATCGGCTGCATCTTCGACGAGGTCTTCCCTTCCTCGACCGGCATCATCGGCGTCCCGCTGCCGGCGGAAAAGATTGTCGCCGCCATGCCCGCCGCCGTTGCCGCGCTCGGCGCCTCGGTCGAGCACGCCGAACTCTTCGCCTCCGCCATTATGACCACCGACACCCGCATGAAGATCGCCGAGGCGGTCATCGACGTGGACGGCGCGCAGGTCCGGCTCTTCGGCACCGCCAAGGGCGCCGGCATGATCCACCCGCAGCTGGCGCCGCCGCACGCGACCATGCTCGGCTACCTCTTCACCGACATCGCCGCCGACCCCGCCGACCTGCGCGACCTGCTCGAACCCGCCGCCGACGCGAGCTTCAACTCCATCTCGATCGACGGCGACACCAGCACCAACGACACCGTGCTGCTGCTCGCCAGCGGCGCCAGCGGAGTCGCGCTCACCGACCAGACCCGCCCGTACTTCGCCGAGGCGCTCACGCTGGTCTGCAACTCGCTCGCCCACCAGATCGTCGACGACGGCGAGGGCGTCACCCACGTCGTCACACTCGAAATCACCGGCGCCGCAACCGAGGCCGACGCCCGCCAGGTCGCCAAAGCCATTGCGCACAGCCCGCTCAACAAAACCGCCTGGTCCTCGGCCGACCCCAACTGGGGCCGCCTGCTCGCCGCCGCCGGCTACTCCGGCGTGGCGTTCGATCCCGCGCGAGTGGTCATCTGGATCGGCGACCAGCTCGTCTTCGAGCACGGCATGCGCTCGCCGCTCTTCGATCGCGAAGCGGCCCACCGCGCCATGAGCCAGCGCGAGTACACCATACGCATCGCGCTCGGCGAAGGCGAAGCGGAATGCAGCTTCCTGACCTGCGACCTCACCGAAGAATACGTCCGCATCAACGCCGACTACAGTACATAGGACTGGTTCATTCTTTTGTTTGTCATCCCGCAGGGATTTGCTTCTGTACTCCGCTCCCTACCCGCCCAAAGTGACGTTTTCGCCTCCGGCGATTATCCTTACAACTGCAGGCGCGCATAAGACTTTCTAATACCGTAGAACTGGACCCGCGATGACCACAATGCTGATGGATGCACCCTCCGAAACGTCGAGCAAGACCACGCAAGACGACGTAGCCAGGCAGGACTTCACCGCCGAGGTCGCCGAATGGCTCGAAGCCTTCGACCAGGTCGTCCACGCGGATGCCGAACAGGCGGCCGATCTGCTCGGCGCGCTGCGCCAGCGCGCCGGCGAAGTCGGCATCCCTGTCGAAGGCGCGCTCACCACGCCCTACTGCAATACCATCCGGCCCGAAGACGAAGTTGCGTACCCCGGCGACCGCCCGCTGGAGCGCCGCGTCGAGGCGCTCATCCGCTGGAACGCCATGGCGATGGTGCACTCGCAGAACAAGAAGGACGCCGGCATCGGCGGCCACATCTCCACCTACTCGTCGCTGGCCACGCTGCTTGAAGTCGGCTTCAACCACTTCTTTCACGCGAAGTATGGCGCGGAACCGGGCGACTTCATCTACTTCCAGGGCCATGCTTCGCCAGGCGTGTATGCGCGCGCTTATCTCGAAGGCCGCTTCGACGAATCCCGCCTGAAGAATTTCCGCCACGAGTTGCGCGGCGAGCCCGGCCTGTCGAGCTATCCGCATCCGTGGCTGATGCCCGAGTTCTGGAACTTCCCCACCGTTTCGATGGGCATCGGTCCGCTGAACGCCATCTACCAGGCGCGCTTCATGCGCTATCTGGAGAATCGCAACCTAATAACCAAAACGGCACGCAAGGTCTGGGCCTTCGTCGGCGACGGCGAAACCGACGAGGTCGACACCCTCGGCGCCATCTCGCTGGGCGCGCGCGAGAAGCTCGACAACCTGATCTTCGTCGTCAACTGCAACCTGCAGCGGCTGGACGGCCCGGTGCGCGGCAACAAGCGCATCATCGACGAGCTCGAAGGCGTCTTCCGCGGCGCCGGCTGGAACGTCATCAAGGTCATCTGGGGCTCGGACTGGGACGAGTTGTTCGCCAAAGACACGAAGGGGCTGCTTCTAAAGCGAATGGATGAGTGCGTCGACGGCGACTTCCAGAACTTCAAGGCCAAGGACGGCGCTTACCTGCGCGCCAACTTCTTCGGCAAATACCCCGAACTGCTCGAACTGGTAAAGGACAAGACTGACCAGCAACTGGGCATGCTGCATCGCGGCGGCCACGATCCCGCCAAGATCTACAACGCCTACAAGCGAGCGACCGAGCACAAGGGCGGCCCGACTGTTATCCTGGCCAAGACCGTCAAGGGCTATGGCATCGCCACCGCGCAGGCACGCAACGCGACCCACAGCGAAAAGAAGCTCGCCGACGAGGGCCTCGCCGCCTTCGTCAAACGCTTCGACATCCCCATCCCCGAGCAGGCCGCCAGGGACGGAGCCTTCTACCGTCCCGAACCCGACGCACCCGAACTGCAGTACATGCAATCGCGCCGCAAGGAGCTGGGCGGCTACCTGCCGCAGCGCAGCGTTCCCGCGCTGGCCGAGCGCGCGCCGGAGTTCAAAGCGCCTTCGCTCGACTTCTTCAAGACCTGGCTGGGCGGCTCCGGCGAGCGCAAAATCTCGACCACCATGGGATTCGTCAACCTTCTAAACGCGCTGATGAAGGATAAATCCGTCGGCAAGTGGATCGTCCCCATTGTGCCCGACGAGGGCCGCACCTTCGGCCTGGAAAGCTCCATCCGGCAGGTCGGCATCTACGCCCCTGAAGGCCAGAAGTACGTTCCGCACGACGCCGACATGCTGCTCAGCTATCGCGAGAACAAGGACGGCCAGATCCTCGAAGAGGGCATCACCGAAGCCGGCTCCATGGCCTCGTTTACCGCAGCCGGAACGGCCTATTCGAACTACGGCGTCCCGTCGATCCCGTTTTACATGTACTACTCCATGTTCGGCTTTCAGCGCATCGGCGACATGGCCTGGGCCTTCGCCGACTCGCGGGGCAAAGGCTTTCTGATGGGTGGAACCGCCGGCCGCACGACCATGCTGGGCGAGGGCTTGCAGCATCAGGATGGCCATTCCATCGTGCTTTCGAGCACCGTGCCGACCTGCGTCACCTACGACTCCGCGTTCGTGTACGAGCTTGCGGTCATCATCCAGGATGGCATCCGCCGCATGTATGAGGCCGGCGAAAACGTCTTCTTTTACCTGCTGATGTACAACGAAGACTACGCGCAGCTGCCCATGCCGGAAGGTTGTGCCGAAGGCATCGTGAAGGGCATGTACAAGCTGCGGCCCGCGCCCGCGGGCGAAGCGACCGTGCAGCTCTTCGGCTCCGGCCCGATCCTGAACGAGGTGTTGAAGGCGCAGGCGATGCTCGCCGAGAAATATCAGGTGCAGGCCGACGTCTGGAGCGTCACCAGCTATACCGAGGTGCGGCGCGATGCATTGGCCGTAGAACGCTGGAACCGGTTGCATCCGGCGGAGCAGGAGCGGAAGTCTTACCTCGCCACCGTCCTTGAAGGCGCCAAAGGTCCAATCGTCGCGGCCAGCGATTACATGAAGTCGCTTCCGGACGGTCTTTCGCCGTGGCTTGGCTCGCGACTGGTTTCGCTTGGAACGGACGGCTTTGGACGTAGCGACAACCGCGAGCATCTGCGCAGGCATTTCGAGGTTTCGGCCGAGGCGATCGTGGGTGCGACGCTATCGCGGCTCGCGCGCGACGGGCAATTCAAGCCTGAAGATGCGGCGACGTCGCTGAAAGAACTGGGTGTGGATACAGAGAAAGTGGATCCGGCAAGAGCTTGACGCGTACCACCCCTGTAGTTAATTCCTCAAAGTATTCAAAGCACGATACTTAGGTCTGGACCTCGGTTTTTTGGAAAGCACTTTCAATAGGGCAGCGACTTCAGGAGTGATGTGGATGATGGGTTCGAAGGCGTTTGAAAGTCCGCTGATACCCCACGCCCGCATGCGCGCCCTATACCGCGGACTCGTAGAGGCCCGCAGCCTGAACAAAAAGAAACTCCGCAACCGTGAAGCCTGCTGGGTCGCGCCCGCCATCGATTTGAAGCCGGGCGACCTGACCAGCATCGCCAAGGACGCGTGGCTGCTCGACTACATTCGAGCGCTCGGCACGCGCGAGGCCGCACGTGCCGCAACCCGCGCCGATGTCGCGAAGATCGATAAGACGCCCGCCTCCAAGCTCACTCCCATAGATCGCATGCTCTGCGCCGTGGGTATGGCAATGGCGGTTCCAAAGCCGTCCGTCGTTGTGGCATACACCGCTGCCGACGAATTGACCCCCAAGGAGTGGAAACGCCTGCTGACAGCGGCGACGGACGGCGCACTTCCGCTGGTGATCGTCGCTACACCCGGACAGACGGATATCTCCGGCATCGTCAAGCGCATGGGCGCGAAGGCTGTGGTCGTCATCCCCGTGGACGCAGGCGATGCGGTCGCGATCTACCGCGTCATGCAGGAGACGCTGGTGCGGGCGCGGGCCGATGGCGGCGTGGTGGTGGTCGAGTGCATCGACTGCAGGGTCGATCCCGTGAAGCTGATGGGTTCGCAGCTTGTGAAGAAGAAGATTTGCACGCAACGCTGGGTCGACGGAGTGGAAGCGGCATTCAGCCGGGTGAAGAGGCAGTAGAGAGCAAAGTCGTCGTTGGTGTACCCAGCGCCCGGTACCGCGACCGCCGGAAGGCAATCGACTAAGAGTTGTGAGTCTTGAGTAGAGAGTCCAGAGTTGAAGGCACAGGTTGCGCAACCCTGCTTATGGTTCTGCGCCTTGGTAGAATTGGGCGACACAGCACAGCGCTCGTGAAAGGCAATCGATGGTTTCGTCGTCAGGTTTGAGGGCCGATCGTTCGGCAGGGTCGGTACGTGAGCGCCTTCGAAGATCCCTCCGAAGCGGCGATGCGCTGGCTGTCGTTGCCATCCTGGCGCTGGTCGTCGCGATCTCCTGGTTCAGTCTGCGCAATCCGGACATCGACGATCTCGACTCCGCCCACCACCTGATGGATGGGTACTTCTTTCGCGACCTGTTCGTGGCCCATCCTGTTCACATCGCCAGTTGGAGCCTGAACTATTACAAGCAATACCCGGCGCTCGGTTTCATCTTCTGGCCGCCGCTGTTCCCGTTCGTGCTGGGGATTTTTTGCGTGGCGGGCGGGCCGCACGTGCTGACGGCGCGCATCTGCATGCTGTGCTTCGGATTCCTCTTCGGGGTGTGCTTCTATGCGATCCTGCGGCGGCAATTTCCGGTGTGGCTCAGCCTCGCGGCGGCCTGCAGCGCGATCACGGTGCCGGGCCTGGCACGGTCGTTCAACCAGCTGATGCTGGAGCTGCCTACGCTGGCGGTCATGTGCGTCGCGGTGCTGGCCTACTATCGCCTGGTCGACCACCTGCCGGACGCGACCAGCAAGCGGCGGGCGGTTCTGTGCGCGATCGCTCTGGCAGCCGTGGTGTATACCAAGCAGCCGGCGTGGTTCCTCTACCCGGTTCTCGCGATCGATTTTGTGGTGCTGCACCGGCGCTTTCTGCGCAAGCGCGAGGTCTGGATCGCGCTCTGCACCTTCGCGTTTCTGTGCCTTCCGCTGGCGCTGTTTACGGTCAAGTTCGGACGGGCAAATCTGGCGCAGTCGGTGGGAAGCAACACCAAATTGATCATGGCGAACTACGAGGCGCTGCCGCGCTGGTCGCTCACCGCCTGGACGTTCTATCCCCGGCTGGCCGTGCCGCTGCTCAATCCGTTCGTCGTCGTGCTGACCCTGGGTGCTCTGGCCCTGGCAGTGATGCGTCGGCGATTCCTGCACGCCAATATCATGGCGCTCGGCTGGTTCGTTCTGGCGTATCTCACGTTCAGCTTTTACGATAATCGGCTGGCGCGGCACGCCACGTTCTGGTGGCCGGCCTGGATCATGCTTGCGGCGGCGTGCCTGGGCGCGTTGATGCGAGCCACCCCAGGGCGCTGGAAGAACGCCTGGGCCGTGCTGTTGCTGCTGCCGATTCCGTGGCAGGTGCGCCAGACCTGGAGGACCGATGTTACCGACTACCGGCGGCTGCAGGCGCCCGTGGCCGCCTTGTTCGCGCATGGCAATCCAGGAAACATGCTGCTCTTTGGGCAGGATAAACAGGTGATCGTCGCGCTGGTTCGCGAGCACGATCCATCTGAGACCGTGCACCTGGTTCGCGGCGAGCGCCTGCTCGCCACCGGAACGCTGGCGGACATCTGCCGCAGATATCGGGTCGGCACCGTCGTAATAGAGCTGCCGGAGTCTGACGCGCTGGACAAGCAAGCGTATTCTTCCGGCTTGAGCAGCTTGCAGCCGGTGCAGCAGGGCGTTTTCTTCAGGCGCGGAGTTCCGGTGCGGCTGCTTTCGTTCGCCTACAACGGACCTATGGATGCGACGATGGCAAATGTGCCACTGTCGAACGATCTGCTCTGAAGCCCCGCTCATCGCGAGAGTCAAGGTCGCGATGAGTGGGGCACAGATTTGTCGAACTTGAAGCGTCAGGCGGCGGCGCTGAGGAGTTCTTCGCGGACTTCCTCGTCCTCGACCGCTTCCACGGCGTCCCTGGGGAAGGCCACCGCGAGCACATCCTCGATGCGGCGCGCGTAGTGGATGGTGACGCCCTCGGTCTGGTCGGGCGTCAGGTCTTCATCGACCTGCTGCTTGCAGTCCGCGGGAATGATGACGTCGCGGACGCCGGCGCGCTTGGCGGCGAGGAACTTCTCCTTGATGCCGCCGACCGGCAATACATCGCCCGAGAGCGTGATCTCGACCGTCATCGCGAGCAGCGGGCGCACCCGCTTCTCGGTCAGCAGCGAGACCAGCGCCGTCGTCATGGTCACGCCCGCGCTCGGGCCGTCCTTGGGGATTGCGCCGGCAGGGACGTGAATGTGGATGTCGATCTTCTCGTTGAAGTCATCGTCTAAACCCAGCGATGCGGCGTTCGAGCGGACCCAGGTGAGCGCTGCCTGCATCGACTCCTTCATCACGTCGCCGATCTGGCCGGTGATGTTGAAGCCTCCCTTGCCCTTCATCTTATTGGCCTCGATGAAGAGGATATCGCCGCCGGCGGGCGTCCAGGCCAGGCCCACCACGACGCCGGTGCGCTTGGTACGCTCGGCGATCTCGGTGTCGACGCGGACCTTGATGCCGCCGAGGAAC
>CAXTMK010000090.1:0-18550 GCA_964245315.1 uncultured Acidobacteriaceae bacterium
GCCACGTTATGTCTCGCCGCAGAGCACCCATTCGATCGCTAAGCCACCCATACTCGCTGTAGTTCCATAGATGATGATGAGCGTCAACAGTTTCGGTCATGTTTTCTTACCCGAATAGCGTTATAGTAATCGATAGTAAAAGATTGACTCAGGCGGCTTCGCAAGCTACCTCACCCTTTGTATAGTCGTTCTGTAGGAGAGGCTGATGATTCGATCCGGGATAATAAATCCGAACCTGCTGGCTCTCCTCGCGCGCGTTCGCCACACAAACACGCTGGTGATCGCTGACCGTGGATTTCCTTCCTGGCCTCACATTGAAAACGTCGACCTTTCACTTACAGACGACATTCCCACCGTTACTCAGGTGCTCCTGGCCCTCCGGTCGAACTGGTCCTTTGGAAAGGTCTGGATGGCTCAGGAGTTTCGAGACCACGGAAATCCCACTGCGTTCGCAAAGTTGGATGGTCTCGTTGATCTGCGGGCGGTCAACTTTGAACCGCACGCCGAGTTCAAACTCCGCGTTCCCCACGCAACAGGAATCATCCGGACAGCAGACTGTACGCCTTACGCGAATATGATCTTAGAATCCGTTTAGACAGCCGAGCATGAGCTTGTTTGGCGATACCAGCTACATATATAAAGCGTCAGGTTTAATAGCAGCATCCCGATCAGGTTAGTAGAAAGACCACTCCGGTCGACTTCGGCACCACCGTCTCACCTCTCTCCGATTTCACAAGGGCAGTCGCTTCAGCGCCGCTGGCCAGGTGGGCCTCTTGCGCGGAAAGCGTTGGTGCCCATAGCACCTGATGCACCTGGCAATCGGGCAGGTGCAAGCGTAGCGACTGAGACTCGTCCTTGTTCAGGATGACAAGCAAGGTTCTGCCATCTTTGCGGCGCGCGGCATACGCGACTGCGTTGACCGAGCCAGGCTGGAAGTTAACGGGCAACATGGTTGCGCCGGCAAACGGGGCTACAAACTTCATTCCATAGCCGGTAGGCTCCAGCACATACCTGCGGTTCAGCTTGCCATTCACCCCGCTTCCAGCGAGAGTGCCTTCGTTTGCGATCGGCGTGTAAAAAGGCTTCGGATGAGGCTGGTTGGGATCCTTCATCTCGGCTTCTCCAACGAAGGTACCTCCTACAGAAACAGCTTGAGCGTGCCCGCTGCCGCCGTGCAGATTGACTCCGCTGTAGCCGAGGGTCATCAACGCGAGCAGGTAATCTGCAGCCCACAGCGCCGACGCGAATACATCGCTCAGGCCCGATTTGCCGCCACGGTATACCGTATTGCCTTCCGTCATTCGATAGGCAACCCCAAGGGAAGTGGCGGCGCTTCTCGCAACTTCTCCTTGCCGGGTCACCAAAGGATCAGCTTGCATCAGCCGCGCAAGAGTCGCATTCGGATTGCTGGGCGGTCCTGACCAGTAATGATGATGCGACAGGGTCGTTATACGCGGCTTGTCTTCGACCGAGGGCCAAAGAGTTGCAATCCTTGTAAGCCAGTCGACCCGTGAGGCAACATCGGGCAAACCAAAGCGCGCCACAGGAATCGCTTTCTGGACCGCACGGGCGATAGTGAGCCATTGCTCGAGGTAAACGTCGCAATTCCACGTAGCGGGTTCGCGCAGGTGGTAGCTGCCGAACTGGTCCACCTCATTTCCGATCTGGAAGTAAGACAGGCGAGATCCCAGCGTCTCAAACACACATCGCGCTTCGCTAATGTCCGATTCTGGAGTTCCGAAGCCCAGGTTCAAGCCGTAAATACACGTCCAGCCGATTGCTTTCAGAAAGCCATCTAGTTCCTTGATCGTTTGGGGCGTGATGGCGTACAGCGTATCTTGCGGGCGCACACCGCTTTTCAGCACGAGTGTCCTGTTGGGAGCTGGCTGAGAAGGGTCAGACTGCCACCAACTGAACTCGCTTGTATTGCCCCCAAGCCGAAGAACGCCGCGCGGGGAGACCGCCTTGAACTGTTCGATTAAGCCTGTATTGCCGGGGCTGAAGAAGGTCGGGTCTTCGAGTTGCATGTTCTCGTAAGACAACCCAACAAAATCCGGAGGTATCTCGCGCCCTGAGACACTTAGATCAATCTTGATGGACGCCGGGGGCGCCTGGGCGAAACTCCGCCGGCCCAGCATGACCGCTGCGACCGTCAGGCAAGATTCAGCAATGAAGTCACGCCGGTCAGGAAGGGTTGGTTTCACCGAAGAACTTAGCAATGGCGAAGGTCGTGTCAGCACGGGCGTTCCTCATCCTGAATGTTGTACGATACCTGTAACGCTATTGAGCAGCGTAGCACCTTTTGCACCTCAGCTGCTACTTTCGCTCATGGGTGCATCGAGAGAGGAAAGTTTTAGTTGCGTAGGCTGCATGTATCTGGAAAGGTGCCGTAGCTGCAATAATTGCAGACTAAGCATGTAGTGGCAGTGGCCTGTCGGCGGTAATCTGGCTGCCATTCCAGCCGATAGTCGCGCCCATTTGCGGATCCTGATTGCAACGGACCTGGCCATCCGTTTCGGCGCGGGTTCTCTCTCCAAATCGCCCTTTCTTTGAACGGGAGAGTCATTATTGAGGCGGCGGATCCGTACGATCTTTATCTGAATGGGAATGGATGATGCTTCTGGTCTGAAACTCAAGACCGATCGGGTTGGGCCAAGGTTAGAGTTACACACATCCGCCGGTCCTTCGAGCAGCCTGGCGCAGCTCAACCAACTCCTCCATCGAAGTGGGGGGCAGCTCTTCTTCGTTGACGAACGCTTTGAGGCTGCGCCCGGAGATTCCCGTACCGACCATCCTGAACAGTTCGACCGGGAACGCCGCCTGTTTTCGGATCTGTCCCCTCATCCCCGACTTTGATCCGGAAGTCTGCAATTCTCCTTCGGAGACCATGACGGGCGTTACATGCGCCCCGACCCATCGTGCAAACGGCGTCGTCAGACTTCGAATCAGATGGAGCGGAGAGATTTCATCATTCCAGCATGGATCAACCAATCTCAAATAACTGAGATCGCTGCCTCTTTCGAAGAGCCACTTCATGAGCGAGACATGTCCTGCATCCAATCCGAAGTACCCCTGCCGTGCCGGGTATTTTCGTTTGAACTCAATGAACCTGAGATTTCCCCGGTCATTGAGCACTACAGCATCTATATCGTTCGGCTGCACCCTGAGTAATGGAGAGATGTAGCAATTGATCAGAATGCGGCTGAATGCAAGACCGCTTACTTCATCATCGCTGAGTCGGTTCATAAGCTCGTCCAGCAGGCTGACGGCGCGGTGCGTGTCTGCGCTCTGGTCGGGCTCCTGTACTGGCCGTGGAGTTTGGCTCACGGCAGATAACAGACCAGGCAGAGGAGACGCCGATTGCCATTTGCCGTTCACAAACCATGAGCCCAGCCATCCACTTTCGGTAGTCTCTGGTTTCACAAGCAGGATCTGTCGCTTTTCCCGGGAAAGAAACTCGACCAGCGCCTTATCGCAGGCACCGAGGCTTGTTTCCGTCAGAAGGCGTATCCATATGCCTGCATCGCCGGCAATATGGTGGACGACCAGCCACCCATACGCCACCGACATTTCCGAACACAGGAAAGACAATCTGCGTTTCAGGAGCAGCTCGAAAAGGAAACTCTCCAGCCGTTTGATCCCCTCTCCGGCAAGCATATTCCTGACATCTTCTCTCGATTGCGGGTTGAGTTTACCGGTCCTGAACAGATCACAGCTTTGACCCAGTGATTGCGTCATCGTCTTGTTTTAACCTCCGCAAGATAAGCTCCCGCAGTTCCACATCGCTGCGCGTCTGACATTCCCAGATTACGATGACTCTCCACTTGAGATCGGTGAGTTGCTGGATGTTCTCTGCGTCTCGCGTGACCGTTCCACCGCGCTTCTCCGCCCAGAACTCCGGCCTCGTTCTCGGGGTTACACTGCCCCAGCGACAGTCGTGGGAGTGCCAAAAGCAACCGTGAACGAATATGACCGCTCGGTGTTTGGCCAGCACTATGTCTGGCCTGCCCGGAAGGTCTTTACGATGCAGCCGGAACCGATAGCCTAACGCATGAAGGGCGGAGCGGACCCTCATCTCCGGCCTGGTGTTCCTGCCTTTGATTGCAGCCATATTGCGGCTGCGCTGTTCCGGGCTGTGTACATCGCTCACGACTTGTTTAGACGCTTCGCGAGTGTAACGAAGCTCTCCAGTGTCATTGGCTTTACATGGATTAGCGTTGGGTACAGCTTGTGCAGGGGTTCAGGCACTACCAGAGAGACGTTGGCCGCCTCCATCTGATTTAGCTGAGCTGCCGTGACTCCCTGCTGAAGAGTGATCAGGTGCTTGCGCCGCACCCTCAATCCTTCCTGCGTAACCTGTCTCCAGCGATCTTTGCAGGTTGTCTTCAGGCCCACCACCAGGAGGCTTTCCGCTGGGAATGCATTGTCCATGTATGCCTCCTGGCCTGGGATAACAATGTCTGGCGTTCCGTCAGGACCGAGGTCCGGCCTCATCGTGTGCGGTATGCTCGCGGTTTCGAGTATGGAATGAACATGATTTTCAAATGACCGTCCCGCGCGGGACTTGCGCCGGTTCATGATGCTTCCGGCCACCTTCAAAAAGTCGTCAATGTCCTTGAACAAGCGTCCGCTCACATCGTTCTGGCAAACGATCCGTTCTACCGCGCGGAACAACTCGTACTCTGTCTTGCATGCTTCAACGAGAACATTATCCAGAGGCTTACCGGCGAACTTCTTCGAGCAGGTCCGCAGGATATCCAGTGTGGCTGCCGAGAAGACATCGTTCGCCGGGAAGGCCTTGAATGCCCCGGAGAACTCCCTTATTCTCCGCTCGACGCAGGCATCTTCGTTCTCTTCCGGTTGCGGCGCTCCATCCTTGAATATCCCCCATCGGCCAAAGGCATCAACGCCGAGCGTCGTCTGAATCTCCTCAATGTCCTCGTCAAAGTCCAGCACGAAGGCTAACGCCTCGCCTGGTGCGGTGGAGATCAGGACGAGCATGTCTCCGACGACACCCTCGTTGAGAAATGGAAAGTCCTTTCCGAAGCGAGTCAGCCGGTACTCGGAGCGCGTCTTGTTGCCATACCAGGTAATGACCGACTCGGTGACCCGCCCGTCCTGCCAGGTAATCCTAAGTTCGTGCTTGCTGTTCATACCCTTCTCGGGTCCATGAGGCGTGAACAGACCGTGGACGATCTTTGGCAGGTAAAATCCACACTCGTGGCTCCCCGTCAGGCCGACGTTGTTTCTGGAGATGAATTTGAGCAGAGCATTGCCGTGCTTTAGTGCGTCTTCGATCGCCTTCTCGCAACAGGGACTCGTCAACGCTTCTCCCTCTTGCCGCTCCGTCTGCCTTCGGTGCCGGTAGCCTTCAGCAGGCATCCTGTTTCGATGATCTTCGCCTGAAGAACCCTTGCGATCTCTCTGCCTACGGCCTCGACTACGGGCGGCGAAACAGCGTTGCCGAACTGCCTGTACGCCTGCGTGTCCGAGACGACAATGTTGTTCTGGTACTTCGGATCAAAGCCCATCAGCCTCGCACACTCCCTGGGTGTCAGGCGTCTTGGAGGCTTGTCGTCGCCCTGCGGAATGAGGATCTCCGAACCATCCTTGTAGTACCTCGCGCTGAGAGTGCGGGACACTCCGTTGACATCGACCAGCCCAAAGCCAAAGCCATTGCCTTTCAGCCGATGTCCCTCGGCATACTTCTGAAGGTACGCCCAGAGATGGGCAGTGAGGGTATACCGAGGATCAGGGTTGTCCTCCAGAATGTCTTTGAGTCTGGGCCTGGTGTCGGGCTTGTCGGGAAAGTGGAAGTCCGGCTTCCTGGAAAACGCGAGGCGCTTGTCGAAGCACACGATATATACGCGCTCACGATGTTGGGGCACCCAGCCGGCCGCGTCGATTACCTTGTGGAATATCCAATAGCCAAGATCGTCAAGCGTCTTCTCAATGACATCCCACGTTCGCCCTTTGTCGTGCGATTGCAGATTCTTGACGTTCTCCAGAAACAGGACAGGAGGCCGCTTTACTCCGATAACGGTGGCAAGCTGGAAGAACAGGTTCCCCTGCGTAGCGCAGTCGAACCCGTGCGCGATTCCGAGGCTTTGACGCTTCGATACGCCCGCAATGGAGAATGGCTGGCACGGGAATCCCGCGGCCAGCACATCGTGATCTGGAATTTCAGCCGGAACCACATCGCGAATGTCACCGACCGGTTTTTCGCCATGCCATGCCTTATACGTCTTCTGCGAATACTTATCCCACTCGCAGGAGAAAAGGCACCGCCCGTTGATCTTCTCCAGCGCGCTTCGGAAACCGCCAACCCCCGCAAACAGGTCTATAAAGCTGAAAGGCGGAAGAAATGTCTCCGCTGCGGTCATCGTCGAGGGAAACTGAATCGGCAGGTTGTCACCCGGCCTGTTCCTGCCGCTCGCCAGCCTGATGGCGTTGATAACAACCTCGCGCTGTGACAGCCGATGCTGGGACCGCTCTTCGTCTATCCACCCCACCAGGTCGTCAGGGACGTCCCGTATCAACATCTGCTTTGCCACGTTTTCACCTATTGGAGAATCCGATATGAGACGATATCACTATTTCCCAGGCTGTGCGGGGAAGTTTCTTCTTTTCTTCGCTTTGGCACGATGTTCGATTTTGCCGGCCATGTCCTGGCTGCATCGCATTGAAGCAGCGCCGAACGACCGCTCCGGCGCATGGCCTTTTGCCGCCGACTGCTCGGTTGTGCAGTAAACTCGTCAAATTTTAGTCGTGCTTTTGCAATGCACGGTCACTTTGATGCACCACAGGTTCCGGACAAATGTTGGGAAGAATTATCGCAAATCCGTTGTTTCGCAGAGCTATGCGATTGCACAACAAATCGGCCCCGTGACAACTCCAATTGGCACCCCAGATGCAACGAAGCCCCCGGGATTGCATTCTCTGGAGGCTCTGAACACCGTGTCTTTATTGGGGTTTATCCGATTTTGCTTGACTTATGGCGGAGAGAGAGGGATTCGAACCCCCGGTACCATCGCTGGTACGTCTGATTTCGAGTCAGGTGCATTAAACCGGGCTCTGCCATCTCTCCGCTTACAAACAGTTTACCGAGCCCGAGGGTTTTGTTCAATGGGCATGCACCATTCCGGCGCGGTACCCTGAACCTGTGGCCCACGCCTTCACTCCCGAGCTGATCGACCTGGTGCGCGGTGAGGCGCTGGCACAGGGCTTTGCGCTGGCCGGAGTCGCACCCGCGCTGGCAGCGACCGACCCCGCGGCGAGTGGTTCGTCCGAGCGTTTTCCGCCTGGATCGACGCCGGACGCGCGGGCGAGATGCAATACCTCCAGCGCCGCGCCGAGTCAGGCGAGTTGCTGCGCGGTTCAGCGCGAGCCGCCATGCCGTGGGCGCGCTCGGTCATCGTCTGCGCGTTCAACTACAACCTCGCCGGAGAGTCGCAGGCCCCACGTTCCATTGATCCCGCTCCGGCGGATACCGGATGGATCGCCCGTTACGCCTGGACCGGCGATGCCGACGGCAACCCACTCGATTATCACGACGATCTCCTCCGGCGACTGCACGCGGTCGAAGCTGCCTTGCAGGCGCGGGCGCCGTGCGAAACCCGCTGCTACGTCGACACCGGGCCGCTGCTCGAACGCGACTTCGCGGCACGCGCGGGTGTCGGCTGGATCGGCAAGAATACCTGCGTCATCAACCAGCAGGAAGGCTCGTGGCTGCTGCTCGGTGTTATCGTCACTTCCCTCCCCCTCGGAGACGCAACGCTGACTCTGGCGCCCGACCGCTGCGGCTCCTGCACCCGCTGCATCGACGCCTGCCCCACCGACGCACTCATTCTGCCGCTCACCGGCACACGCGAGATGGATGCGTCGCGCTGCATTTCCTACCTGACGATCGAGAAGAAGGGCGAAATCCCGATTGAGCTGCGCGAACCGGTGGGCCGCCAGGTCTTCGGCTGCGATATCTGCCAAGACGTCTGCCCCTGGAACCGGCAGGCTCCCATCTCTACAGCCTCAGGCGTTCAGCGGCGCGAGGAACTCATCAATCCCAAACTGCAATCGCTCGCTCAGCTCGACCAGCCCGAGTTCAAGCGAATCTTCGCGGGCTCTACGCTTGAACGCACCAAACGCAAGCGCCTCCAGCGCAACGTCGCCATAGCAATGGCCAACAGCGGCGACCGCGGCTTCCTGCCGCAGCTTGAACAGTGGGCCGAGCAAGCCGAGGAGCCGCTACGCGAAGCAGCGCAGTGGGCGATCCACAAACTCCGCTCTGCTAGCATCGAGGAAGACGCGAATGCTTGAAACCACCGAACAACCCGTCCTGCATAAAGGGATCGGAGCCGCCAATCCGGAGCCGGCGGCGCCTGAAATCCCTATCGAACGGGTCAAACCCGTCGTCAACGAGGACGGCTGGTGGCCGCAGACTAAGGCGCTCGCCAGGTATATGTCCTGCACGGAGGTCCACACCTACGCGTTTTCGGTCGCGGCCAACGTTATTCTTTCGCTCTTTCCCTTTATCGTGATGATGCTCACGGTAGCGCGCCAGGTCTTCCACTCGCAGATCATGGTGGACGTCCTCACCGCATTCATGTCGAGCCTGCTGCCCTCCAATCAGGACTACATCATGCGCAACCTCAAGCTGCTGGCGCATCCGCACAGCGGCACGCAGTTCTTCTCCGTCTTCATGCTGCTGGTCACTTCGACAGGCGTCTTTCTGCCGCTCGAAGTCGCGCTGAACAACGTCTGGGGCGTGAAGGAGAACCGCAACTACCTGATGAACCAGATCGTCTCGCTCGGCCTGGCCGCGGCGGTCGGCATCCTGGTCCTTGCCTCGGTCGCGCTCACGGCCGGCCAGCAGACGCTGATGGGCTGGGTCTTCTTCGGCCATACCGACAACATCGTCTTCCACTTCATCTCGCGCGTCGTCATGGAGATCTTCGCCGTCGTCGCCAGCATCCTGCTCTTCTTCCTCATCTATTGGATTCTGCCGCACCGCAAGATCCCCGCCATGGCCGTTCTCCCCACCTCGGTCGTCATCGGCCTGTCGTGGGAGGTGGCGAAGTACATTTACGTCCTCGCGCTGCCCAAGCTCGACTTCGAATCCGTCTATGGCCCATTTCGCGTCTCGGTCGGCCTGATGATGTGGGCGTTCATCTCCGGCCTGCTGCTGCTCGCCGGCGCGCACTTCTCCGCTACCCGCTTTGCCCTCCAAACTGCCCGCGAGGCCGAGGCGAAATAACTATTTCACCGCGTTTCATCCGCGCAACGAGGCTGCCAAAACGTCGTCGCGATCTTGTCGTTGCTATTGAGATAATCCGGGCGATAGAACCACCTCGACTCTGGGCCTTAGCCCCAGGATATGCCTCTCGCAGGCGATCACAACTTATTCTCCATCGCGCTTCGCCGCCCCAAATGCCCGCTCAATCAATTCAGCGGCCATTCCAAGCCCGTCCACCTTCGCAAACTCCGCCTGCATCGCCTGCGCGCGTTCCCGGTACGATGGCTCCTTCAGCACCTCATCCACCAACCTGCGCAGGCGGTCCACGGTCAACCGGGCGAACGGCAGAAACACTCCCGTGCCGCTCGCCAGTATCCTCGCCGCCACGCCCGGTTGGTCGTTGGCGATCGGAATCGCCACCAGCGGAACTCCCTGGGCCAGCGCCTCCAGCGTCGTATTCAAGCCGGCGTGGGTCACACACAACGTCGCCAGCTTCAGCAGTTCAAGCTGCGGAGCACGCTGGACCACAATGGTCTCCGGCCGCGAAGTCTCGAAACTCTCCGGTGCAATCGTAGACCCAACCGACAGCACCACCTGATAACCCTGCCTCTCCACCGCCTTCAGGATCGTCCGAAAGACCTCCTCCATCCCATTCTGCATCGTCCCCATGGACGCATAGATCAGCGGCGCACCGGTCAGCCGCTCCCACGGAAAGTTCACCGGAGCCCGTCCCAGGCCATCGTGAAACGGCCCTGTCCGGTGGAAGTGAGGCGGCAGATGATCCCCTGGGAAGTCGAAGGCAGCCGGCATCTGCGACAGGCAAGCCAGCTTCGACACGACGGAGTATGGATCGCTGCGGTCAAGGCTCACGCCCTTGCTCAGCACGTACGTCTCGAGCCTCGCCCGAATCTTCCTGATCGCGAGCTGATAGCCCGCCACACCCATTCGGTTGCGAAGCCGAGGCACGAAGCCATCCTTATGCGGCCACGGGAAGAGAAAGACAGGGGCAACCCCGCTCAGGTCGGCCAGAGGAGTGCATGAGATATGCACAAACGGAATCCCCGCTCCCATTGCCACAACCGCCACGCCCGAATTGATGATATCTACAACCAGTCCATCGACCTTCACCCGCTCCAGCAATGCTGGAGTGTCGGCAATCTCTGCCTGGCAGTTCTGATCGATCCACTGCATCGTAAACGCGATCGCGCGCCGGCCTGAGAGTCTGCTCAATTTCTCCGACATTGTCGCAAACCATCCCAGCGGACACTGGCTCCCGCCAATTTCTGCAAATGGCAACCCCGCGCTCGCCACGCCCCTCGCCGCATCCGGCATCCCGATGCACACCACCTCGTGCCCCCGGCTCGCCAGCCGCCGCGCCAAAGCCGTCATCGCATTCAAATGCCCCGTAGCTGCCGATACCGTAACACCGATTCGCATAGCGCAATCTATCACGGACCCTGCGCGGCGCTGTCTCCACCGTCGACACGCCCCACGTGGTGAAGATGGCGTCCAAGCCGCAACCAAACTCCCGCTCCCGGACTAAATCCGACGCCACAAAACCTGCGTCTAACCCACTGAAGAAATAATTTTCGAAGGACCACCCATGCTCTCGCGCATCCTCATCGCCGCCATCGCGACCTTCACCCTGGCCTCCGCCGCCTTCGCCGCTCCCCCGCGCCCGCAGCTCAAGGTCACCAGCTATGTCATCGACGCCGACCTTGACCCCGCCGCCTCGAAGCTCTCCGCGACTGTGCTGGTCACCTTCACCGCGCTCGAAGACCTTACTGCGCCCACCTTCGAGCTGAACAACGGCCTCACCGTCACCTCCGTCCTCGATACGTCCAAGCAGCCACTCACCTCCGAGCGCCTGACGCCGCAGAACGCCGTGCGTTTTACGCTGACCAACCCCATCCCCAAGGGCACCTCGACCACCTGGACCTTCGTCTATGCGGGCGTGCTGAAGGGCGCTGACACCAGCCCGGTAGACGGCATTCAGCTGGCCGCCATCGCCGACCCCATCTCCATCCTGCTCTATCCCGGACGCTGGTTCCCCATGTCGCAGACCGGCCTCTACACCGACCGCTTCACCGCCGACATGCACATCCGCGTTCCGTCCGACGAGACCGTAGTCGCCTCCGGCCCCGCGGGCAAGCCGGTCGTCGAGGGCGCGCAGAAGCAGTTCGACTTCAAATGGACCAGGCCCGGCTTTCCCGGCACCGTGGTTGCGGGCAAGTTCATCGCGCCGCAGAAGGTCGACAACTTCCAGATCTACACCACCGAGGCTCGCAAAGAAGGCTCACTCGACTTCGCCAGGCAGGCCGCGCGCGAGTTCGAGTTCATGTCCACCGACTTCGGCCAGCCCGAGGCGACGCAGCTCAGCATCGTCGAGATGCCGGAGGACGCGGTCGCGGCTTCGTGGGGCCCAGGGGTCATCGCCATCGCCGGCCAGCGCATCGTCGACCACAACTCGCAGCGCCTGCTCGCAAACACGCTCGGCCACCAGTGGTTCGGGTCGGAGATTTCACCCGCTACGCTCAACGACGCCTGGATCACCAACGGCATGAGCCGCTACGCCGAGTTGATGTACGTGGAGGACTCGTCGGGCAAGACCGCCTTCCAGACCGCCATTGGCGACGAGTCCGCGGGCGCGCTGGCCTACGACACCGAGCCGCTCTCGACCATGGGCCGCCACGATCCCTTCTCGCCGCAGTTCCAGTCGATGACGCTGGATAAGGGCGCAATGGTCTTCCACATGCTTCGTTGGGAGATGGGCGACGACGCCTTCCTCAAGTTCCTGCGCGCCATGCTGACCCAATACACCGACAAACCCGTTCGCAGCCGCGACTTGCTCGCGGTCGCCGGGGCGCAAAACGTAAGCGGCGCGCCGATACAGCTCGCCAGCTTCTTTTCGCAATGGGTGGATGGCACAGGCGCGCCGCAGTTCAACAACAAGTACACCGTCTACCGGCTGGGCTCAAACAAGGGCTTCCGCACGGTGGGCGCGATCTCGCAGGATCTCGACCTCTTCCAGATGCCGGTCGAACTGCGCATCGAAACCGAAGGCAAGACCGAGATCCGCCGCGTCGACGTCTCCGGCACCGACTCCTCGTTTTCCGTCGAAACATTCGGCCGCCCACGCCGCATCACCATTGACCCCGAAAGCTGGGTGCTGAAGTCGACGCCCGATCTGGCCGTGCGCGTGGCTGTCCTGCGCGGGCAGCAGCTGGTCGCGCAGGGCGATCTGACCGCAGCCCTTGCCGAATACCAGAAGGCGCTCGACACCAACAAAAACAGCTCGCTCGCCTCCTACCGGATCGGCGAAATCTTCTTCACGCAGCATAACTTCCAATCCGCCGCAAACAGCTTCCGCGACTCGCTGCGCGGCGACCTGGATCCGCGCTGGACCGAGGTCTGGAGCCACATCGAACTGGGGCGCATCTTCGACGTTTCCGGCCAGCGCGAGCGCGCCGTAAACGAGTACCGCCTCGCCGTCCAAACCAACGACAACACCCAGGGCGCGGTAAACGAAGCACGCGATTTGATGACGCATCCGTACAAGCGCGATCAGAGCGAGTAGTTCAGCTCACAACGTTGCGGCGCGCATGTTCTTTAGCAGCATGGGCAGGTCGGGATCGTTTTCCGGCAGCACCGGACAGCCGATGCCGAGGAGCATTTGAGCGGCAAACTGGCGGGTTGCGTCCGACGTGGCCGATGCCGAGAGCAGCCGCACAGGCCCGGGCACAACGCCGCGCATCATGACGCAGCGGTCGGCGCGATAGGTACACGAGGCAAGGTCCGTGATGCTGAGGATCTCACTCGGCGTGCACATCACCGTCTTCGGCGGCGCCATGCGGTCGATCATGCTCCAGATTTCGAGCTTCGACTCAAGCTCGTCGGGCACGAAGTCTACGACGATGTCGGCATCGCGCACCGCATCTTCCACAGTCGAGACAAGCTGCACCTCGCGGCCAAGCTCCGCGAAGACAGAGGCTGCGTTGCGCAGCTTATCCGGCATGACATCCTCAAGGATGACCTGAAAACCCGCGCCGGCACAGGCGATCGCAAACTCCCGACCCGCCGGGCCCGCGCCTATCACCGCTATCGTCACGGCGGTTACTTCTGCGCGATCGAGTTGAGAACCGTCTCGTAGTTCGGCTCGGAGTCGCGGATGTAGAGCGCGATGCGCTGACGCTCCTCCTCTGTAAGCTGCGGCAGCGTGGTGAGGATGCGGCGCAGTGTGACGGAGATATCGTCAACGTAATTCATGGTGCGGATGGCTTCGCCGGACAGTGGCATTCAAACTCCCTTAAGTCGATTCATGCTTCTATTGGATCGCTTCCATCATTCTAAACGCTGCTGCCCAACTGTATGCGCTTGGAGGCTTCGTCCGTCGGTCTTCCGGCTTCATTGCCTTCGATCGGCGCCTCGTAGCCGTCACGATCGGTCACTTCCATCAGCCTGGCCAGGCGCTCTGCAATCTCCGGCTGCAGCACGTTCAGCCCGTAACGCCACGTCCAGTTGCCCATGCCTGCGGCAGGCGTGTTCATGCGCGCTTCGCTGCCCAGATGCAGCAGATCCTGCAGGGGAAAGACGCAGGTGTCCGCAACCGAGCGGGCGGCGGCGCGCACCATCGCCCAGACGACATCGCCCGGGTGCTCGATGGTCTGGAGGTAGGCCTGGACATTCTCGCGCTCCACGTCGGTGATATCGTCGAGCCACCAGCCCAGCGTGGTGTTGTTGTCGTGCGTGCCGGTGTAGGTCACGGTGTTGGGCACGTAGCGGTGCGGCAGGTAGAGATGGCTGCCGCGATCCGAAAAGCCGAACTGCAGAATGCGCATGCCGGGCATGCCGTAGTGCTCGCGCAGTTCGTCGACCTCTTTGGTGATGAGGCCGAGATCCTCGGCGACGAAGGGCAGATCTCCGAAGACGTCTTTCAGGCGCTGGAACAAGTCGTGGCCGGGAGCCTTGACCCACTGGCCGTTGACGGCCGTCTCTTCGTCTGCGGCAATCGACCAGTAGGCCTCGAAGCCGCGAAAGTGGTCGAGCCGGATGATGTTGTAGAGCGTAAGCGAGCGCCGGATGCGGGCGACCCACCAGTCGAAGCCACGCTCCTTCATCAGACCCCAGCGGTAGAGCGGATTGCCCCAGCGCTGGCCGGTGGCGGAGAAGTAATCCGGCGGCACACCCGAGACGCGCAGCGGGCGCAGGTTCTCGTCGAGCTCGAAGAGGTCCGGGTTGGTCCAGACGTCGGCGCTGTCGTAACTCACGAAGATGGCCACATCGCCGAGGATTTTGATGTCGCGCTCGGCGCAGTAGGCGCGCAGCGAGCACCACTGCTCGCTGAAGAAGAACTGGATGGTCTGCTCGATGGCGAGCTCGCGGCCATGCTCGTTCATTACTTTTGTGAGCGCGTCGCCGGTGCGCCGGGCATACTGCTCCGGCCATTCGTGCCAGCTGGCATAGCCGTGCAGGCGTCGCAGGACGCTGTACATGGCGTAGTCCTGCAGCCAGGAGACGTTGTCGTTGCAGAACTTCTGGAAGCGCAGCCGCTGCTCGTCACTGGCGCGGTCCAGAAAATTGCCCGCGGCCTCTTCGATCAGCGGCAGCTTCTGGTTCCACACCGCACCGAAGTCGACCGCGCCGTCGTGGCCGGGCAGCCCCTGGATGCGCTCCGGCGCGATCCATCCCTGCTCTGCCAGAACCTCCAGCGAGACGAGCACAGGATTGCCCGCAAAGGCCGAAAGCGCAGAGTAGGGTGAGCTTCCGTAGCCCGTCGGACTGAGCGGCAGCACCTGCCAGATGCGCTGCTTCGCGGCGGCGAGAAAGTCCACGAAGGCGCGTGCCGCAGGCCCGAAATCTCCCACGCCGCCGTACGAGGGCAGCGACGTCACATGCAGCAATATACCTGAAACCCGCTTCTTTTCCATCACGCTCTCCAACGTCTTGTCTTCTGATGCGTCTTGTACACCCTATGCAAAAGCAAAAGGTCGCCTGCGCCCAAGCGAAAGGCCCGCCAATGCCAGCGGCACGGGCGGGCCTGCATGATTGCGTCCGACTAGCTGCCGCCGAAGGGCGATGCGGCGGGCTTTACCTTCAGGCGGATGGCTCCGGCCTTCTCGTACCGCTGCTGCAGCGTGCCCGCATAGACCTCAAAGGCCTCGCCGCGCTCCTGATTCAGCATCTGGTTGCGCGTCTGGTCGAAGTTCTTCGCGATCTCCTCGGCGGAGGGCTCCTGTTTGTCCGTTACCGTGAGCACAATGCCCGCGTTGCCGGTATTGATCGGATCCGAGATAGCGCCCTTCGGCAGCGAGAATGCAACCGCGCCAGGGCCGGCCATAGAGCCGACATCCGGCACCTGGCCGTCCTTACCGACGAGGTCGCTCGACTTGAGGGTGACCTTCAACTCAGCCGCAGCCTTCCGCAAGTCGTTAAGTTCCTTCGCCCGGTCGTCGAGCTTCTTCAACTGCGCCGTCAGCATCTTCGGCGCCTGTTCATCGCGATAGTCGGTGAGGACGTGCGACTTGTAGTCGTCGAACGAAGGCGCATGCGGAGCCTTAACATCCGTCACCTGGAAGACCGCGTAGCCATCGCCCGTCGAAACCGCCTGCGGGGCCGCGCCCTTCTGCGCGGTGAAGGCCTGCGACAACATCGCGGTACCATCGGAGACGCCGGCGATGACGCCATCGCGGCCAAGGTAGTCCGTCGTGAGTACGTGCAGCTGGTGCGCCGCGGCGGTCTTATCGATGCCTTCGCTCCTGGCCTGCGCAGCCAGCTGATTGGCGTAGTTCTGCTCGGCGGTGCCGAGCTTCTGCTGCTGGAGGACGGCGGTGATCTCGCCCTTCACCTCAGCCAGCGGTTTCGTGCTCGCCGCGGTCTTGGCCTCGGTCTGGATGATGTGGTAACCGAACTGCGAGCGTACCAGCCCGCTCGTTTGGCCGGGGTTCAGCGCCATCGCGGCGCTGCCGTAGGCTTTGTCGAGGCCGGAGGTCGGCATCATGGGCAGCTCGCCGCCTGAGTCCTTGCTGCCGGGATCCTGCGAGTTGGCCTTGGCCAGTTCGGCGAAGTTCCCGCCCGCGTTCAGCTTGTTCAGGATGTCCTGCGCCTTGGCCTTCGCGGCTGCATCGGTCTTCGCGTCGGCATCCTTGGGCGCGGTGATCAGGATGTGGCGAGTCTGCACCTGCTCCTGAATCTTGTAGGCGTCGGCGTGCGCACTATAGTACGTCTGCAACTCGGCATCGGAGATCTGCGGACGCCCGCCGGGCATCTGGTCCGCGCCAAAGGAAAGATACTCCATCTTGCGCGTCTCGGGGACGGCAGTGGCATAGCGGGCCGCGTTCTGCTTGAAGTAGGCCTGTAGGTCGCCGTCGCTGGGGTTGATGGTCTTCTGGATGTCGGCCGACTGAATGACCGCGTAGTCGAACTTTACCTTGGTGCCGGAGACGCGGAAGGACTCGCGCACGGCGTTGTCGGAGACGGTGACGCCGCCGGTGACCATGGAGTAGAGGCGCTGAATCTCAAGCTGCGTCTTCAGGTCTTCCTCGAACTGGGCGATGGTCATGCCAATGCTGCTCAGGATACTCAGGTACTGGTCCTTGCCGATGAACTTGCCGCCCGGGAAGAAGGTCGCGCCGAGCTCGCCCTCGTGCATCAGCGCGAGCAGGTCGGCGTCCGACACCTGCAGGCCGAGGCGGTCGGCCTCGATCTTGAGAATCTTGCCCTCGATCACCTGCGGCGCGGCCTGGCTCTCGTAGTACGACATCAGGATGGGCGGAATCTGGCGGCCCTGGGCCATGCGCAGCACAGCGCGCTGCACCTCGGCCTGGGTGACGGTCTGGCTTTCGCCAAAGACCTTGCCCAGCACGCCGGTCTCATGCACGGTGGCGTAGGTGGTGGGGTCGCCGCTGGTGCCCACGTTGTCGAAGATGCCGGGAACCAGCGTGACGACCATCGCGCCCACGGCGGCAGCGATGAACACGATAAACACACCCTTGACGAGCTTATTGTCCTGCTGCAGAAAACGAATCATGCTGGGCTGACGACCTTCACTTCACGCGTATTTTGTTCCCTAATCCGGCTATCCGGTTAGACCGAGAAATCGGCCCGATGGCAGCGGCGCGCGGACAAGAGCGGGCCTGCGCAGAAATCCATCGCGGGGCAAAATTTAAGTATAAATCACGGGCAGGTGTTGGAGGATAAGTTGAGGCCGTTTCGACCTTACATCCTCACCTTGGCCCGTTCATTCCCCGCCACTGTAACCGTCTGCACTTCCTTCCCACGCGTAATCTTCACCGCCTGCGAGCCCTCCACGATCCCCACCAACTCGGCCGCGCTTCCGTACAAGTCCGTCACCAGCCGCCCGTTTCCCTCGACCCGCGCAAACTTCCTCCCCGCCAGCAGCAAGTCCGCTCCGCCCTTGTCGTAACGCATCTCCGTCATCAACCCGGAGTTCGTCTTCAGCACGAACCTCGCTCCATCCGCCGCCGCACACGCCGGCCGGACGCTCCACTCCAGCCTGCCGTTCTCCTCGCGTACCCCCGCGAGCCGCCACGTCGCATCCACCAGCACCAGCGCCGCCGGAGAATAGCCCTTGCTGCCGCCATCGGTAAATATCCCCGTCTCAGGATCGAGCTGCTGGCGGAACGTCCCATCCTTGATCAGCGCGTCGCTCCAGGCCTGCATCATCTGCGCAAGCTCCGCGCTCTTGCCGTAGAACTCCATCCATCGCGGAGCCCTGAGCGCGGTCAGCGCCTGGCTCGCGCCGCCCCACGAGTTGCGCGGAATCGGCCGTACAAACGCCGGATCGTCCATCGCGATCGAAGGCAGCGGATACGGCGCCCAGAACGCCGACGGCTTATGCAATTGCCTCACCCAAAGCTGCTTGAACAGCTCCTTGTCCGGTATATGCTCGCCACACACGCGAGACAGCAGATCACCCCTTACCTTCACGAACTTGTCGTTCGCATCGAGGTCGTAAAACGCCACATCTTCCGCCACATACAGTTTCTCAAGAATCAGCTTCCGGATCGCCTCCGCTTTCTCTTCCCACTTCGCCTGCTGCGGCGCGCGGCCCATCGCATGAGCCATCTTGGCAAGCGCTACCCGTCCGCCGTACACGGTCGCCGACAGGTCCGGACACAGCCGCGGCACACCCACACCCTCCGGAAACTTCCGCGCATCGCTATCCGGACAGCGGTTCGGCACACCCTTCCAGCGCGGCGAATTGTCATGCCCCGTGTCGTAGGTGCAGAAGCCCTCGCACAGCCCCGTCCCGCGCGTATTGCGATACTTCACCAGCCAGGCATCCCAGCGCTCGCAGGCGTC
>CAXTMK010000090.1:18633-18941 GCA_964245315.1 uncultured Acidobacteriaceae bacterium
GCCTTGTGCAGCAGTTCGTCGTTGCCGGTCGCCTCGGCGATCTCCCACGCCGTCGCCGCAATCGGCACCACCATCTGAATCTGCCCGAAGCCCGCCTCGCTCTTCTTGTTGTTCGAAGGAAATTGTCCATCCGGCTTCTGCAGCTCGAAGAACGTCAGGTGATTGTTCGCCGCCGCTACCGGCGACCAGCGCCGATACACCAGACCCTCCAGCGGCCCGCACTCCAGCCACATGCCGGCGTACTCCGCACCTTCGATCAGCACCGGCCCATCGAAGCGCCTGTTAGGATGCGGAGGCAGCACCATGAT
>CAXTMK010000091.1:0-18759 GCA_964245315.1 uncultured Acidobacteriaceae bacterium
CCCTTGCCTCCGCCCGCCAGTCCGCCGATCAGCGCACCCAACCCGGCGCCGCCGCCGATGAAGCCCGCCGTCCGCTTGCCGCGTCCCGGGCTGTTCTTCTCGTAGACGTTGGTCTCGACCGTCTCGCGCCCGATCGCCGTCAGGGAAATCCCCAAGTCACCCGCGCCCTTGAACCGGCCTTTGCCTTTCGACGACACGACCTCACCCGAAACGGGCGTTCCAGCGCCGAACACGGTCACGCCGCCTACCGCAAGCGGCCGCGCCAGCACGCCGGAGAAGCGGTCGCCGACATCGTTCCGGCTCGCCGAAAGAGTCTGTGTCAGCGTCACCGAAACGTTGGTACCTCTCGGCACAACCATTGCAGGCGGCGGCGGTGCTGAAGCCGGCGCGGGCGCAGATCCCGTAACTGGCGCCAGCGCGGATGCCGCCTGTTGCTTCTCCTGCACGGCTGCCGGGCTGTTGGCCGGGTAGGTGACGCTGCCGTCGGCGTTGGTGATCGAGCCGTCGGAGTTCAGCGAGCCCTGCGGCGCCTGCGCGACCGGTACGGTTACCGATCCGTTGGGGTTCGTCGTCGTTCCGTCGGGGTTCTTCACCGCCGTTGAGGACTTACACCCAACCGCAGCCAACGAAACACCTAAAACCGCTATCGCCAAAACCTTCATCGCACGCTCCTATGCTCTATGTAGAGGAGATGGCGGGATTTAGGCACGGGATGTCCAGTCAAACTTCAATCGGAGGAATAAAGGCGGGGTCGGTCAGGACTCGGGGCTCGCGCACGCGATAGCCGGAGAGCCCGAAGTAGATCAGGTAGGCATAGCACGCCAGCACGATGCTGAAACTGTGCTGATAGCCGAAGCGGTCGGCCAGCGCGCCCTGAACCACCGGGATGATCGCGCCGCCGACAACCATCATCACCAGGATGCCCGAACCCTCGCTGGTGAACTTGCCCAAGCCTCTGACCGACAGCGGGAAGATGCACGGCCACATGACGGAGTTGAACAGCCCGCACGAAACCACCGCCCACATCGCCAGCGGTCCATGACCCAGCCAGGGGATCGCGATAAGGGGGCCATGGCCGACGATTGCATATCCAACCAGCAGGAATGCCACTACAGCCACCGCGGCCAACGCCCGCTGTGCTCGGATCACCTGTAGCGCAATCGCACCGACGAAACGCCCCACCATCGCGCCGCCCCAATAGAGCGAAACATAGCGGGCCGCCTCGCTGTGCGACATCGCGCCCATCGAAGGCTGCCCCAGGAAATTGATGATGAGGCTTCCAATCGCGACCTCCGCGCCGACATAGCAGAAGATCGCCACGGCACCCAGGCGCAGATGCATGAACTGCCACGCGCTGCCTCCGGCCTTCGTCTCGACGCTCACCTTCTCGATCAGCACCGGCAGAGGCACGAAGCGCGTGACCAGCACCAGCGCGAAGGTAAAGCACGCGATCAGCACGTACGGCATGCGCACGGAGCGGGCAAGCTGCGCGGTCGTTGCGCCGGCGGCCATGAAGATGAAGAGCGGGCCAACATACGGCGCAATCGTTGTCGCGCCGGAGTTGAAGAAGCCGCACAGATTGAGCCGCGAAGCCGCAGTCTCAGGCGCTCCCAATGCGCCGACATAGGGATTGATGGCCACCTGCAACAGCGCCAGTCCGCTGCCCACGACAAACAGCGCAAACAAAAACAGCGGATACGAGATGACGATTGAAGCCGGAACAAACAGCAGCAAACCGCAGCCCATCGTCGCCAGCGCCGCCATGATGCCGGCCTTATACCCGATGAGCCAGACGATCCACCCCGAAGGCAGCGACATGACGAAGTAAGCACCGAAGAAGCAGAACTGCACCAGCAGCGCGAGCACGTTGGTCAGGTGGAACAGGTCCTTGAAGTGCGGCACCAGGATATCGTTCAACGCCGTGATGAAGCCGATGCCGAAGTAGAGCGAGACCATCAGGATCATGGGCACGGTGAAGCTGCCCGCGCTCCGCATCGGTGCGACTGCGCTGTTGTCGCCTGCGTGCCCGACGGCCATCGATCTCTCCTGCTGCTGGAAGTCTTCTCATCCTACATGGCGAAGCGCGCAACGATATAATCCGGGCATCCGAATGCCGCGCCGCGCCTGCTCATTCCTGCTCATCTTCAGCCTGTTGCTCGCGATCTCCGCGGCGGCGCAGACGCAGGCAACGACGGTGCCGCTCATCCTGCCCGGCGGCCTCGCGTACGACACATCCGGCAACCTCTACTTCGCCGAGACTGGCAACCACGTCGTTCGCCGCGTCACGCCCGCCGGCATCATCACGACTGTCGCCGGCACCGGCACGCAGGGCTTCGCGGGTGACGGCGGCGCGGCGACATCAGCGTTGCTCGATTCTCCCTCATCGGTCGCGCTCGATGCCGCCGGCGATCTCTTCATCGCCGACGCGCACAACCATCGCATCCGCCGCGTGGACGCGGTCTCGGGCATCATCACCACCTTCGCCGCACAACTCGATCTGCCTGCCGCCCTCGCCATCGACGCAGCGCAGAACCTCTACTTCGCCGATCAACGCAGGCACGTCGTGCAGCGCATCGATCACGCGTCCGGTGCCATGACAACCGTCGCGGGCACCGGCACCCAGGGCTACGCGGGCGACCTTGGCCCAGCCACGCTGGCAGCTATCGACAGTCCCTCAGGGCTCGCGCTCGATGCCGCCGGCAACCTCTACATCGCGGATACGCACAACCAGCGCATCCGGCGCGTCGACGCGGTCGCCGGCATCATCACCAGCGTCGCCGGCACCGGGCAGCCGGGCTTCGCGGGCGATGCCTCCGCGGCGACATCCGCCGCCATCGACCTTCCGCGAGGCCTTGCGCTGGACGCTGCCGGGAACCTCTTCCTCGTCGATTCGCGCAACCAGCGCATCCGACGCATCGACGCCATCACCGGGCAGATCGCGACCATCGCGGGCAACGGAACGCAGGCCTTCGCGGGCGATCAGGCCGCTGCAACGGCAGCCTCGCTCGATACGCCGCGCGCATCGCAATCTCGCCTGCGAACCTGCCCACGCTGGCCGATTCCGCGAACGATCGCGTGCGCCAGGTCGATGCGGCCGCCGTCATTCATACCATCGCGGGCATCGGCACAATGGCCGCGGATTCACTCCTGCTCACCGGGCCGGTGGCGGCACAGTACGGTACGGGCACTCTGACGGCGACACTCGAAACCAGCGCCGCAACCGGCTCAATCGCCTTCTACGACCATGCGACTCAAGCGCTCGGTATGGTGCCGTTGAGCGCAAACGTGGCGACCATGGCAACGTCCTCGCTAGCCGCCGGTACGCACACGCTGAGCGCGACTTATCCGGGAGACACGCTCCACGCCGCAGCCCAGTCGAACGCGATGAGCATGACCATCTCGCCCGCGCCTCTGCTGGCCACGCCCATCTCAGTCAGCAGCGTCTACGGGCTCGCCATCCCCGCGCTGAGCGGCTCGTTGACCGGCGTACTCCCGCAGGATAGCGGCCTCGTCACGTTGTCGCTCGCTTCATCCGCAAGCGCGCTTTCGACACCCGGCACCTACGCCATCGCCGCGTCCATCTCCGGAGCATCAGCAGCCAACTACGCTCTAACGCAGTCGCCTGCATGGGTGACCATCGCGAAGGCTGCGTCGGCCATTACGCTTTCGAACGCGCTGGCCGTGCATGTTGCGTCGTCCACGGTGGGCGTGCCTACGGGAAATGTGACTCTCTACGACGCAGGAACGCTCTACGCTACGGCCACACTATCGCCCACCGGTGACGCGAGCTTCTCCTCGGTCGCACTCTCGCTGGGCACGCACACGCTCACGGCAAGCTATGCCGGCGATGCCGATTTCCTGACTGCAACCTCGACGCCGGTGGTCGCAACCATTGGCACTGGAACGTCAGCCGACTTCACCCTCGCTTCATCCGGTCAGTCTGCTATCACGGTAGCCGCAGGGAATCCAGCGGTCTTCACCTTCGCGGAGACCCCGGTCAACGGCGCGCTTTCGAGCCCGATCCAACTGACGGTTTCCGGCCTGCCGGGTGGCGCGACGGCTTCTTTTACACCCACCTATCTGCCGCCTTCCAGCTCCGGCGCATCGTTCACCCTGACGATCCAGACCCCGAAGACCGCAAGCCTTGATCGTCGCAGTCCGCTCGTCTTCGCGCTGCTGCTGCCTATTACATTGTTAGCTCGCAAGCGCCGCCGCCTGCTGCTCGCCGTGTTGATCTTCGCTGTTGGATGCGGCAATCGCGTAAATACCTCCGCCGTATCCGCAGCCAGCGCAAGCTACAACATAGTCGTCACTGGAACTGCGACCTCAACTGCAGGCGCAACGCTCCAGCACATAGCTACGGTGGTCCTCACTGTACAGTGAGGGCTGACTTCGAGAGCTATAAGCTTACAGCTCTTCAGCTTAAAGCCTCGGGCCAGCCTTCTACTCCTCGATCACCAACTGTTCGCGCGACATCAGAAACAACACGCCCAGGCTGATAAGCAGCACCGCGCCTTCAACGCGCTCCGACCTTACATGAAGCTTGTCGAAGTGAATCTTCGCCGGGTTATCCGCCGCCGCCATCGACATATCGCCGCCCACGCGCGTCGTCTCCGCATCCATCGTCGGGATGATATTCCAGTGGATGTACGCGGTGAAGACCAGCATAACGCCGGTCAGCAGAAATTCCATCTCGTAGCGTCCGCGCGTTCGATTCGGCGCGCCGCGAAACATCAGCGCTGTCACCGCGAGGAAGATCGCTCCACAGGCCATTGCGAGTACGTCGAAGACCTTCAGCGAGGCCCCGACGATCGCTCCCGCCAGATGCACCGAAGGCAGCGTATGGAAGGCGGTCGGCGCCAGCACGAACGCGAAGAAGATGAGACCGCCGGCCCACACCACCATCGCCAGCAATTGCAGCAGCCGCAACACTCCAGCCATAGCGTCCGTCCTTATTCCGGCACGATCTCGACCTTGCCCGCGCGCGCCAGCGCCCGGCGCAGCACCAGGTCGTAAGCAGCCTTCAACTCGGCGTACTCGGCCTTGCCGATGCGCCCTTCCAGACGATCCGTCTCGACCGCGAACAGCTCGTCGCGCAGCACCTGTAGCGGGTTCGAAGCCGCCGGCGCAGGCCCGCTGCTGTACTGAGAGTTCGCCCCCGGCGTGCGCATCATCAGGCCCGCCGCTGCCGCCATCGCAAGCCCCAGGCCGCCGATAATCCACCAGCGATACTTCGTCCAGGGGTCTCGCTCCGCATCCTTGTCGAGCGGCGTGCCGAGCCCTCCACCGGGTCGCGTATCGGTGCTTGGGTTTGCCTCCACGCCCGATGCCGTCCCAGCCTGGCTGCCGCTGCTCTGAGCCGCCGTATCGCGCGGCAACTCGCCGAGGCCGCTCACCGTAAAGCCGAGCGGCTGCGACGGCTTCACTCCGCGCGCGATATACGCCTGCGCCTTGCCGCCGATCTGCTCGCTGGGCACAGCCGTAAATGGTGCGCCGTTGGCGGGTTTGAAGTTCATGCTGCGCGGCATCATGATGCCCATGGCATCGGTCGGCATGGTCAGGCGCGGCTCAAAGGTAAAGCTGTCCTTGTACGGCATGCGATACCAGATGTTGAACTCGGTTTCTCCCGGCCGGATGGGAAAGATGATCGTGTAGTGGTTGGGATCGCCCATCGGCACCAGCGGCTGCTCCACGCCCATGCCACCGGGGGCCTTGGCCGAAGAGCCATCCACGGTCGCACCGGGCGGCAGATACAGCTCGAAGGGATGGTCGCTGAACAGCGTTTTCGCCGGCTGCGAGGTGTTCTGCACCAGGTAGTGCTCGACCACGCGCAGGGTCTTGCCGTCGGGCAGCGTCGAGATCTGCATCACGTCTTCCGACACGCTGACGCCGTCAAGCTCTGAAGCGCCGGTATACACCTCGACATCGGCGGTCGTCGTACCCGGAGGCACGGCCGCAAAGTAGTTCGCGCGATCGTGCGTGACGCGGATCAGGTGCGGACTGCCGGCTTCGTTCGTGGGTATCTTGACGGCGAAGCGGCCGCGGCCGTCGCTCTTGGTGCGCGCCAACTCTTCCATGCCCTGCGCCAGCTTCAGCAGCACGACATCGTCGCCGCCGGAGGGCTTGTTCGTCGTCTTATTGGTCACAACGCCGGTAATGGTCTGGGCCGATGCCACAGAGACCACGGCGAAGAGCATCAGCAGCTTCACAATCAGGTTTTTCACGCTCACACTCAAGTTTATCAAGTCCTATCTGGCTCGCCGGACGCCGCGCGCTTCCAGGGCATCCATCTCCGCGATCACGGCCGCGGCCTCGTCTTCGAGGATGCGGCGCTGGTCGGCGTAGTCCTGCTCCGGATACTTGCCCGCGAGATATTCGAAGTTCAGATCGCGCAGGTTCTCATAGATGGAATCCTTGCGTTCGCGCAGGGAATCGACGCGCGTCTTATCCGCCTGCACAAAGGGATTCTTCTCCGGCCAGAAGATGAACGCGATGCAGGCCAGCGCCAGCGCAACTCCCGCGATCAGGCTCATCGCCACTCCGTCTCGCGCCGAATGCGGTCGCGCATGGCGTCGTTTACGCGGTTCGCGGGGATAGCGCGAACGGGCGTGGCGTTCCTGCGCTGCGCCCACATCCTGACCATGAACGCTGTGCCGAAGATCGCGAGGATGAAGACAGTGATCGGCGCGATCCACGCGAGGTTGTCGAAGCCGCCGCGAATCGGCGCGGCCAGCACGGTCGCGCCGTACTTTTCGACGAACCAGTTCAGGATGTCTTTGTCGGAACCTCCTGCCGCGAGTCCCGCACCCATGCCCGCTGCCCCGCCTGTACCGGCGCCTCCATTGGGCGGACCCGAGACCTGGTCGCGCAGTTCGCCGATCATGCGTTCGGAGTCCGGACACCCGACGTGGTTGCACTCCAGCAGCACCTGCCCGCAACTGCACACGCACATCATGTTGTGGCCGATGCGGCCGAAGCGCGCCTGCGGATCGGTGCTGCTTGCGCCCAGCATGACGACCGCGAGGATGCAGATGACCGCGGAGTACCAGAGCCTCTTTGCGGAGGCGGTGGGACGACCCGGGGCTAAAGCCCCTTCTGCTTTGCCGGTCTTATTGATGGGGCTGAAGCCCCACGCTAATCCCAAATCAGGCACGCTGCACCTCCGCATTCACGGGTACCGCGGCGGGCGCCTCAGCCGTCGCCGCAACCTCGCGCCGTCTGCCAGTCACGCTCGGCGCCAGCGCAAATAGCGTCCCCACCACCACAATCAGCACGCCGATCCAGATCCACACGATCAGCGGGTTCAAAAACACCTTGATGATCGGCTTGTTCGACTCCTGGTCCCGGCCCTCGAAGATTACGTACAGATCCGCCTGCGCGGTCTCATGCAGCGCCACCATGGTCGAGAAGGTCTGGCTGGCATGGTAAAAGCGCTTCTCCGGCGCCAGCTGCTTGATAAACTTGCCGCCTTTGTAGACATCCAGCAACGCGAAGTCGGTGTCGTAGTTGGCGTTCGAGTCCTGCGTATAGCTCTGGCACACCAGCCGGTACGGCCCGATGCGCGTCTCGTCGCCGAAGCCCATCGGCTGCTCGTGCGACTGGTTGAATGCCCCGCCCGCGATCCCGATGAACATCACCACGATACCGAAGTGCACCAGATACCCGCCGTAGCGTCGCGTGTTGCGCCGCATCAGCGTTCCCGTGGCGGCCAGCAGGTTTTGTCCCGTCTGCGTCCGCACCACGTTGGCTCCGCGCAGGAACTCCGACGAGATGGCCGTGATGACCGCCGCGCTCAGCGCAAACGCCAGTAGCGAAAATGCCTGCGAGGTCCAGTCATCCTCCTGCTTCCACGGGCGAATCCCGCCTATCATAAGGCCGATCAGCGAAAGCCCAAACGCAACGCCAGGCAGGATGAAGTTGCGCCGGATAGTCCGCAGCGAAGTCGAGCGCCACGCCAAGAGCGGCCCGATGCCCGTAAGGAAGAGCAGGAACAGCCCAACTGGAATTTCGACTACGTTGTAGTACGCCGCGTTCATCGAGGTCTTCGTGCCCTGTACATACTCGCTCAGCACCGGGAAGAGCGTCCCGATCAGCACGGTCGCGCAGGCCACCAGCAGGATCATGTTGTTGAACAGGAAGCTCGCCTCGCGGCTGACCACGCCCTCAAAATGGTTCTCGCTCTGCAGATGGTCGCGGTTGCGGAAAAACGTGAACAGGCACACGCCCAGCACGATCACCATATACACGACGAACCACCAGCCGATGTTGCTCTCGGCAAAGGCATGCACCGAACTCACCAGTCCGGCTCGGGTCAGCAGCGTGCCCAGCAGCGTCAGCAGGAACGTCGAGAAGATAAGCCAGACGTTCCAGCTCTTCATCATGCCGCGCTTCTCCTGCATCATCACGGAGTGCAGAAACGCGGTGCCGGTCAGCCACGGCATAAGGCTGGCGTTCTCAACCGGATCCCAGCCCCAGTAGCCGCCCCAGCCCAGCACGCTGTACGCCCAGTGCGCACCCAGAAAGATGCCGCAGGTCAGGAACATCCACGTCACCATCGTCCAGCGGCGGGTGATGTGAATCCACTTTTCGCCGGGGTAGCGCATCATCAGCGCGCCCAGCGCAAACGCGAACGGCACCGAGAATCCGACGTAGCCGAGATACAGCATCGGCGGATGAATCACCATCTCCGGATACTGCAGCAGCGGATTCAGCCCAAAGCCATCGCTCGCCAGCGGTCCCGGCTCGAGCGAGAACGGCGGCGCCGCAAAGTTCAGCAGCAGCAGAAAGAAGACCTGCGTGCTCGCGAGAATCGTCGACGCATACGCCGAGAGCCGCACGTCTACCTTGTGCCGGACGCGCAGCACGAAACCGTAGCTGGCCAGCAGGAACGACCACAGCAGCAGCGATCCTTCCTGCCCGCTCCAAAGTGCGGAAAACTTGTAGGCCGTGGGCAGCTCGCGGTTGGTGTGGTGCAGAATGTAGGTAACGCTGTAGTCGTTGGTAAACGCCCCCCAGACCAGCGCAAACGCCGCGCACAGGACGACGATAAAGGTAGCAATGCCGGCCCGCCGTGCCGTCTCCTGCAATCTTGCGGAGCGCGACAGGTCGACACCCGGAATGCTGGCCGCAACCGCGCTCGCGCGCAGCGAGACGATCCCGGCGACCAGCGTATAGGCCGCCAGCATCAGGGCTAGCAGCAGACTGAAGCTGCCGAACTCCGGCATGGGATGAGGCGTCATCATCGCCTCTATTCTCGCAGGTTATGGATTATGAAACAAAAAACGGCGTTTACCGCACGGCCAGGTTACGCTTCAACCATCCCGTTCGTCACCAGCCGGTGCACACTGGCCAGCAGATGATCCGGCTGCAACGGCTTCAGGCGGAAGAGCACACCCAGATCGCTATACTCTTCTTCCGCCTCTTCCAGGCCGCTGATCACCAGCACCGGCAGCGTGGGGTGATCCTTGCGCAGCTCGCGAACAAACTCCGACCCGGTCAGGCCCGGCATCAGGTGATCCGTAATCACCAGCCTGATCTCCGCGGGGAAGTCGTTGGCTTGAAATTGCTCCAGCGCGCGCAGCGGGTTCAGCACGGCGATTACGAAATATCCCGCCCGGCGCAGGACCGTCTGCCGGATCGCCGCCTGCACGGCATTGTCATCGATCAGCAGAATTGCGGTCCCGTCTGCGCTTCCATCATTGCTCTGCGCGAGATGCTCGCCCATCCGTCTTTCTCCTCGTGCATTATTCAGGCGGATCGTCCGATACGGGATACCCTGGCACTCATTGTGATGCCGGATTTCGCTCTGCGGTAATCTCTTTTTTGCGGCACCTTTCCGCGCGGTGCAAACGGGTAGACTGCCCGGCCTTAAACCAAGTACAGTTCCCCCAGAACATTCCTCCGGAAACAGCACCTTCGAGCCAGACCTCGCCCCGCCCACACGACACCTACGCGCCTCACAAGGATCCGCATGAACCTGACCCACTCCGCCAACCTGACCTCGATCGACTGGCTCATCATGCTGGTCTACTTCATCTTTGTTTTAGGCATCGGCTTCGCGTTGAAGCGCTACATGCGCACCTCGAACGACTTCTTCCTCGCCGGGCGCTCCATCCCCGCATGGGTCTGCGGGCTGGCCTTCATCTCGGCCAACCTGGGCGCGCAGGAGGTGATCGGCATGGGCGCGTCGGGCGCCAAGTACGGCATCATCACCTCGCACTTCTACTGGATCGGCGCCATTCCCGCCATGTGCTTCGTCGGCATCTTCATGATGCCCTTCTACTACGGATCGAAGGCCCGCTCGGTGCCCGAGTACCTGCGCATGCGCTTCGACGAGAAGACCCGCGCGCTCAACGCAGTATCCTTCGCCATCATGACGGTTTTCTCCTCGGGCATCTCCATGTACGCGATGGCGCTGCTCATCCAGACGCTCGGCCTTTTCGAAGGCATCATCCCGCACAACATGATCTTCCACGTCTCGATCGTGCTGTCGGCGATCATCGTGCTCGGCTACATCTTCCTGGGCGGCCTTACCAGCGCCATCTATAACGAGGTGCTGCAGTTCTTCCTCATCGTCGCCGGCTTCGCTCCGCTGGTATGGATCGGGCTTAGAAATGTAGGCGGCTGGCAGGGTATCAGGCAGACGCTGCCGTCCACCATGACGCACTCCTGGAAAGGCATGGCGCACGCCAGCACCAATTCGCTCGGCGTGGAGTGGGTCGGCCTCGCGATGGGCCTTGGCTTCGTGCTCTCGTTCGGCTACTGGTGCACCGACTTCCTCGTCATCCAGCGCGCCATGGCAGCGGACTCCGAGGTCTCGGCCCGCCGCGTCCCACTGATCGCCGCAATCCCCAAGATGTTCTTCCCGTTCCTGGTCATCCTGCCCGGCCTGATCGCCGTCTCGGTTACCAGCAACGTGACTCCGCCGGCGGGCAGCGTCACGGCGGAGATGCTCGCGCTGCGCGCCGCCCAGCAGCCCGTCACCACGTCGGAGTCGCTCGACAAGCACGGACGGGAAGTCATCACGGTCGGGAACATCGCCACGCCTCCGCCGCTCGACGAAAACCATCCCACCGGCATCATCCCGATGAAGATCGATCCCATCAGCGGCAAGGCGGTACTGAACGCCGACGGAACGCCATCGTATAACTACGACCTCGCCATCCCCGTCATGCTGCTGCATTATTTTCCGACCGGCATCCTCGGCCTCGGCCTGACCGCGCTGCTGGCCAGCTTCATGTCCGGCATGGCGGGCAATGTCACCGCCTTCAACACCGTCTGGACCTACGACATCTACCAGGCCTACATCAACAAGCGCGGCACTGACGCCCACTACCTCTGGATGGGCCGCATGGCGACCGTAGGCGGCATTGTCTTATCCATCGGCGCAGCCTACGCGGCCACCAGCTTCAACAACATCATGGATGCGCTGCAACTGATCTTCTCCCTGGTGAACGCGCCGCTCTTCGCCACGTTCCTGCTGGGCATGTTCTGGAAGCGCACCACTGGCCACGGAGCCTTCGCCGGCCTCGTAAGCGGAACCTTCGCCGCGCTCGTGCATCATGGTCTGACGCTGCCGGCGGATGCGTCGCCGGGCATTCACGGCGCGTGGCTGCACCTGGTCCACGTCTATCCCTCGGATATGGCCCAGAACTTCTGGACGGCCATTTTCGCCTTCAGCGTCAACATGGTCGTTACTGTCGTAGTCTCGCTGCTGACCGAGCCGCGCCCGGAGCCGGAACTGGTCGGTCTGGTCTACTCGCTCACGCCGAAGCCGGTCGAAACGCACCTGGAGTGGTGGCAAAAACCCAGCACGCTCGCGATTGCCGTGCTGGCCATGCTGGTGGTGCTCAACTTAGTTTTCGCCTAGCGCTGCCTGTAACTATCCTTAACTGTCTTCAACTGGAGCTCTCATGGGTCTCGACATCCGCATTCCGCTCGGCCTCATCTTCCTGATCATCGGCGGCATTATGTCCGTCTTCGGCTTCTTCACGCGCGGCAGCGCCCTCTACAACCGCTCGCTCGATCTGAACCTCAACCTCACCTGGGGTCTTATCATGTTCGTCTTCGGACTGGTGATGTTCGTAGTCGGCAAGCGCCAGAAGTGGGAAGACGATCCGGTGAACGCACGTCCGTGGGAGCGCGAGGGCAAGCGCGGCCATTAGTCACATCGCCTTCATGGCAGCCGATGTAGGATGATCCCCAAATCCGCTGCGCTATGCAGAGTAACCGTGCAATTGAGGTATGGAAATGATTTGCTAAAAAGAACCTGGATTGTATGGCAATGAAGTGGAAGGACATCAAACACAAATTTCGGAAGAAAGACACGAAGAGATCAAGCGCGAAGCCGCCGCCGAACTCGAGCGCATGGGCTTCGGCAAACTCCGCCAGACGCGCCTGCAAACCCAGGTCGCCCTCGCCGAGCGACTCGACATCCCCTAAACCGCTGTCTCGCGTATCGAGCGCCGCACCGATCTCCTGCTCAGCACCATGCGCAAGTATGTCGAAGCGCTCGGCGGCCGACTGGAGTTGCGCGCGGTATTCCCGGACGGCGAATTCATTCTCGACGCCCTTTCCACTCCCGAACTTCCGCGTTCCTTGAAAAAGAGCAGGTAACTTACTATCGGCTCGCTTCCATTACCAACACCCAATCCTTCGTAATTCGCAGCATTTTCCTGGATAAGGTGCCTCACTCAGGGCGTACAACTGACGTTGTATCCACTGTTCAACTTCGAGGTATCAATGTCCCACTTCAGAACCATGCTCACTGCCCTCTTTTCTCTCTCTCTTGCGACGGCTTCCGCTCATGCCGACACCTTCACCTCCGGCAACTACTACAGCGGCAATCAGAACAACTTCTCGACCGGTCTTATCAGCTTTTCACTGAACGGTGTTTCCGAGGTCGGCGGCGCCGGCAACATCGCCGGCTCAACCGGAGTCATCAGCGGCCAGTCCATCGTCTTTACCCAGGTCTTCTGCGTCGATATCCCGGACACCATCTATCTGGATTCGACCTACAACGCCTCGTACAACACCACCGGCGCCGTCGACGGCAAGGCTGTCACCGACGGGGGCCAGATCGCCTGGCTGATGGTGAACCTCGCTCCGCTGGACACCACCACAGCCCAGAACGAAGCTCTGCAAGCCGCCATTTGGAGCGTCGAGTACGGCAGCGGCTTCGTCCTGCAGTTGACGAAAAACAGCGCCGCGGTCGACGTGGCCTACCTCTTCGACCTGGCCGCGCTGGGCAACCACAGCGACCCGGTCAACTCGGTGTACTGGATCAGCCCGTACAACACAGGCGGCAGCGACGCGCAGGCCCAGGTAGCATTGGCGTCCACCGCGGGGCACCCGAATGGCATGCCCGACGGTCTGGTTCCGATCGCGCCCACCCCGGAGCCGGGCAGCCTGCTGCTGCTCGGCACGGGTCTGTCGGCGATGGGCGCTGTTCTCGGCATGCGCCGGCGCAAACTCGCGGCGGTGTAGTTTCCAATTCGGTCCGTCCCGGTGCCGCGCCGCGCCGGGACGTTCCTGGCCCGCCACCAGCGTTTACATTCCCCACAACCCGGCAAGCGATAATGGATAGATGAAGCGCCGCATCATCAGCCATTACGAGTTTGTCCGCAAGATCGGAGCCGGCGGCTCCGGCGTGGTCTTCCTCGCCACCGACACCCTGTTGCAGCGGCCTGTCGTCCTCAAGCTGCTGAAACGCGGCGCGCTGACGCTCGAACAGGTGCGCACCACGCAGCTCCGCGAGGCGCGGCTTGCCTCCGCGATCGACCACCCCAACGTCTGCGCCATCTACGATGTAGGCGAAGCCCCGCCCGAGGACGGCGAAGAGGCGGAAGCCTACATCGTCATGCAGTTCATCCCGGGCAAGGCGCTCGACAAGATCATCACCCAGGGCGCGGCCAACCTTCAGCTTGTGCTCTCCGCCGGCATCCAGATCGCTGACGGACTTGCTGCCGCACACTCGCTCGGCATCTTCCATCGCGACCTCAAGCCCGCGAACGTCATGCTGACCGAGGGCGGCCTCATCAAGATTCTCGACTTCGGCCTTGCCCGCCGGCTCAGCATGGACTCGGTCGACTTCGACCCCTCGCACCATAAGGATGCCAGCCCGCCGCTGGGCGCAACTTACACCGCGCGCGGCGGCACCATCGCCTACATGGCGCCGGAGCAGTTCGTCACCGGCCAGTCGTCGGTGCAGTCGGATATCTTTGCGCTCGGCCTCATCCTCTACGAGCTTGCCACTGGACGCCATCCGTTCCACCGGCCCGACGCGCCCGAATTCCAGACCATCCGCGCCACCCAGTACGCCGAACCGACGCCGCTGCGGGAGATCAACCCGACGCTTCCGGTCGAGCTGGAGTCCGTCATCTTCCGCTGCCTCGAAAAGCAGCCGTCGGCCCGTTTTGCCTCCGCCGCGGACCTGCGCGAGGCGCTCAAAACCATCATGATGGCGATGCATCTCGACTCCGTCGGCCTGCCCGGCGAAGCCATCACGCTTTTACCCTCTCAACGTCCGCCGGCCGTTGAGACACCTGAAGAAGAAAAGCGCACCACCGGCATCCTCTCCATGCTGGCGGAGCGGTTTCGCGAGTCCGGCGGCCCCAATCAGATCAAGCAGAACAACTCCATCGTCGTGCTGCCGTTCATCAACTTTGGCAACTCGGGCGAACTCGGCCCGTCAGGCACGCAGGAGCCCTCGCCGCTCTACGGCTACGCGCTTGCCGACGCCATCGCCGCCCGTCTGGCGCGCGTTCCGTCGCTGGTTGTGCGCCCTTCGTCCGCGCTGGTCGCGGTACCGACGCAGCAGCTCGACCCGCTCGCCATCGGCCGCAAGCTTCTGGTGCAGTTCGTGCTGGCGGGCAACTTCCTGCGCTCCGGCCAGGGCTTCGACCTCAACTGGCAGCTGCTTGATGTGCCTTCGCAATCCGTTCGCGCCGGCGGCTCCATCAACGTCGCCACGTTCGATCTGGTCGCGGTGCAAGGCGAGATTTGCAATGAAGTCTTCGCCACGCTGCACGGTCTGGGCAGCCTGCAGGGCGGGGTCGCGGTGACGCCTCCTCCGCCATCGCTCACGCAGGATATCTCGGAGGAGTACCTGCAGGCGCGTGCCGTGCTCAGCTCGTTCATGTCGCGCACCGGCAGCCGCGAAGACCTCGACCGCGCTCGCGAATTGTTCGAGTCGGTCACTCGCCAGGACGTCGACTTTGCCCCCGGCTGGAGCGGTCTCGGCATCACGCACCTGCAGTATGCATCGCACGGCCTGGGCGGCCAGATGCATGTGCTGGAGGCGCGCCGCGCCTTCGATAAGGCGCTCGCGCTGGACGCCGGCTCGGTGGAATCAAACCTCTATCGCGTCTACATGCTGCTCTCGCGGGGCGAGAAGGAATCCGCTCGCCACGGCATCGAATCGCTGCTGCAATCCGCGCCCAACGACTGGAACGTCCACCTCGTCGCCGGCCAGACCCTGCGCATCGACGGTATGTACAACGAGGCGCTGGAACAGTTCAACATCGCGCTGCGCCTGAACCCCTCGAACGCAGCCCTGATCTACAACAATCGCGCCCGCGTCTTCCAGTACCAGAACCAGCTCGAACTAGCCGCCGACGAGTTGGAGAAAGGCCTGACGCTGGAGCCCAAACAGCCCCTGCTCCGCATCTCGCTCGGCTACCAGCAGATGCGCCAAGGCGACTTGGCCAAAGCCATCGAGACGCTCGAAACGGTGACGCGCGAGGCTACCAGCCTGCGCATCGTCTACCCGACCATTGCGCTCTGCTACGTGCAGCTGGGCGACCGCGAAAAGGCCGCCAGCTTCATCGTCGACGAGACGCTCTCCGCCGCCGAGGCCGACAGCGAGATGGCCTACCGCCTCGCCACCTACTTCGCCCTCGAAGGCGACGAGTCCGAAGCCCTGCACTGGCTGCGCCGCGCCATCTATCTCGGCAATGAGAACTATCCCTGGTTCTCCATCAATCCGGCCTGGCGCAAGCTGGGCGGCCACGCCGACTTCGAGCGCATTCTCGAAGATCTGAAAAAATCCTATCGCCGCAACCAGAAAAATTGGCGCAGACTGCTGGCGCAGGTACGGGACTAGCCGATTTCATTTACCTTGAGGAGAGGACTTCAAGCTCGGAATCTCTAACTCCATCACTTCGAGAGTTTGTTCAGCAACATGGCTTTATTGGACAAGCCAAGCTACTCGCACGATTAGAGCGATTTCTGAATGCGAGCCAGAGCGTTACTCAGAGCCGTTTGCCATCAGGTTTCGCGGTCTATCCCAGATATTACTTCTTGAATCTTTATGGTGCCGATGGTTGCGGCAAGCGGAGACTCAGCGCGGAAATGGCTGAGTTTATCGGACGAGATGTTCACGATTTCATTGCGGAACCTGAGACCTGCGTCGACGACATCGCCAAGACTTTTCAAGAAGCCGCTGGTGCGATCCTCGTTATCCACCACGCGGAGAGACTCGATCAGAATGAAGTGGGCGTGGTCGAGTGGAAGCTGAGGCAGCTACAGTACGAGTCAGATGCCGTCAGCCCATTGCAGATTATCTTTTGTTTCGAAAAACATGTAGGTAGGCCATGGGAGAGAATTAAGGGTTCAGATGGCACCCTCTATTTCGATGCCTATGAGTTCGAAGATTTGGCTCAGATATCGCGGTAACACACGTCCCGACTGGGACTTACCATCAACGATGATCAAATTCACACAGTCATTTCTTCGCCTCGGCAAGATGGTCTTGACCAAGTCGAGCGCAATGGCGGTATGAGGCGGGCGGCCACCCCAGTCAACCCAGGTGAAGTCCTATCGAGGCTGGACAGTCTCATGCACATCAAACTCGACGGTATGCCCACGGAAGAACTGGCGAATCTGCTTGATCCTCCTCCGCCCAAATTGATGGTTTTTGAACAAGTCGTCCCGGCCGAGCTGGCGACAGTCGGAACCCTCCGTAACAGAATTATGAATCTAGACGGTCGGAGTTTCGAGCGACTGATCTGCAATATGCTTGAGCGTTTGAATTTCAAGGTAGCTTGGTCGAGCCCCGGAAAAGATGGAGGGATCGATATTACGGCGAGACTGGCCGGCCCGCTTCATGGTGGCAAGTACATCATCCAATGCAAGCGGTACAAGGAGGATACGAAGATTGGCCGCCCTACCCTGCAAGAGTTTATCGGCGCGGCTCACGGGGACAAAGAGCACCCGCGCTTGATTTTTGTCACGACCTCTAGCTTCACCCGCGAAGCGGTAGGCTACGCTTCAGCAACTGGCATACAACTGATCGACGGCAACGTCTTGGAGGGATTGGTCATTGATGCGGATATTCCATGAGCGTTAACATCGCTTGCCTCGGCTGGGGCTCACTTATCTGGGACGAGACCAGGCCGTTCGCGATTCGCTCTGATTGGTTGCTCGACGGTCCTAGGCTACCGATCGAGTTCGCCCGGCAATCACAAGGTGATCGTTTGACCTTGGTGATCGAGCCAACTGTCGGGACCTTCGTACAAGTTCTATGGGCCTTGATGGAAGCAAAAACTCTAGACGGCGCAGTTATGGAACTCAAAAATCGCGAATGCAAGAAGCTAGCATTACCCTGCGTCCACCACTGGTGCGTCGGCGACTCGGCAGATGATTCTTCATCAGGCGTCGCAGGGTGGGCGAAGACTAAGGAAATGGATGCAGTGATTTGGACTTCACTTGGTCCACGCTTCAACAAGGATGAAAGGCCGCCGAGCGAAGATGAAGCCGTCGCTTACTTATACGCCCTGACGAAGAATGGCATTGAGGCAAAGGCAAAAGAATACTTCCAGAATGCGCCCATTCAGATAGAGACCGCTTACCGAGCAAGAATACGCAAAGAGCTCGGATGGCATTAGCGTTAAAGTGCCAAAGCGTAGGAAAGCCAACCCGCTGGAGCAGCGGCCTAAACAGAGAAGCCGCCGCGACGTTCACCAAAGACCCGGCAACGAAGCGGCGGCGAGCCATTCCTGACAGCTTACTCCACGCCCACCGTCAGCGGAGCCGACAGCGAGAACGTGACCCTGGTCTCGACCGGAATCTCCATCTGGCGATCCTGCTTCAGCCACACTGCGGTGCTGACGCCCGCGCCCACTCCCGCGCCGACCAGCGCCCCCGGAACTCCTGCGACGATGGCTCCGGCAGCCGCTCCGCCGCCCGCCGCGAGGGCGAACGTAGCGGCTGTCTTGCCGGCGTGGTCGCGACGGAAGATCGTGCCTTCGCGATCGATCCGGGTCTCGCGGAAGAGGTTGGTGTCGATCACCTGGCCGCGCAACTGGTAGCTGGTGCCGTCGGGCAGCGTGACGGATTCCAGCCGCAGGTGAATGGAAGCCGCGCCGGAGACGCGCTTGCCGCCGTGGATCTCGCTGACTGAGCCGGAGAGCGTCGACCCGGTCGGCAGCAGGACGTGCCCGTCGCGCTTGACGGCCTCGATCAGCAGGCCGCTGAAGACGGTTCCAGTGACGGTGGTGGCGGTCGAAATGTCCGTCGCCAGGCTCACCTTGACGAGCGTGCCGAGGGGTAGCCGGTTCGACGGACCCGGCACACGCGTGACGATTCCCGCGTCGATATCCGGCTTAGCGGGGATGTCGGCCGGCAGAGCCTCCGCATGCCCGATGACGGTGAAGGTCGGCGCCGCCACAGGCGCGGCATCCATGGGAATCCCGGGCCGCGGCTTTAGCGATTCCGTGGCCGCGGGAGCGGGCAGCGGCTGATACGCGGGCTGTTGTGGCG
>CAXTMK010000092.1:0-11648 GCA_964245315.1 uncultured Acidobacteriaceae bacterium
ACAACGCCGCGGCCATCACCCGCTTCCTGCGCCGTCCGGACCAGACCGGCGATTCGCGCGCCAACCTCGCCGACCTGCTCGCGACCAGCAAGAACCAATCGCAGGCCGTCAACAAGACACTGCTCGTCTACCTGGCCTCCGACGACAACAGCCTCCGCGCTCGCGTCATTCTGTCGCTGCCGCAGCTCGATCTCGACGCGCAGGACTACGCGGACACTAAATCCCGTCTCGAACAGATTGCCGGCGACCCCGGCGAGAACCTGCAGGTCGTCACCGCCGCCAAACACGTCGCGCCCTGCTGGACCGCGGTCAGGATGCCCTCAGGTTGCCCGACCTACTAACGCGATGAGGAAAACGGATATCCTGCGATTCGATGGCGCTGTTGAACACAATCCAGTCATCGATGTGTGGCTGGACGCGCATCACGGTGAGCTGGGCGCCATCGCGCGGCAGTGGTTCGAAGCGATGCGACAGTGCGGCGATGAAGTCCGCGAACTCCTTCACGACGGTTGCCCGGTTGCGTGTCTCGGCGATGCACCCTTCGCCTACGTCAATGTCTTCAAAGCGCATGTAAGCGTAGGGTTCTTCCAGGGCGCTGCACTGCCGGATCCGGCTCACCTTTTGCAGGGCAATGGAAGATTTATGCGCCATGTGAAGCTGCGGCCGCGAACGCTGACCGACACCGCATCGCTGGGCCGACTCATCGAGGCGGCATACGCAGATATGAAGGCGCGCATAGAAAATGGATAGCGCCGACGCAGGGAGAGCCGCCTAAGTTCTGTCTTATTAATGGCGAGCTATCAGGTCGCCTGCCAGTTACCCCCTCTTCCATCAATTAATGCATCCAAACTGTTGCCCTGTACGGAACTCGGAATTGTGAGTTCGGGCGGGGGCAAACGGTCGCGACACGACGGATAGCAAAAGCCGTCGACCGTTTACTAAACCAACAAGGGAGTATCGCATGAACATTCAGCGTCGACTCAGCACCACCTGTAGCATGGCAATGTCTTTGGCGATGTTTACGTCGCTCGGCTTCACAGCACACGCTCAGGAAGCAACGATCGAAGGGTTGGTGATTGGAAGAAGCGGCCCCTCGATGTCGGTGAAGACGGCAGATAGTCCCAGGCTCACCGTGCTTGTCTCGGACAGCACGAAGGCAACGGAAAAGGGAGGATTTCTCGGGCTCAGCAAACATAACCTCGGCGTCGCGGCTCTGGTTCCCGGCCTGTCGGTGAAGGTTGAGGGCGCTTACAATCCCGATCACCAGTTGATAGCGAATAAGATCACATTCTCCCGGACTTCGCTGAACACCGCAAAGGCGATTGATGCCGGATTGAACCCTGTGAACGAGCGGATGGCTGCTCAGCAGGATCAGCTCAGGAGCGATCGCAAGGATATCCAGGCAAATCAGGACGCCATCGCGAAGAACTCGCGGGATATCGCCGCGACCAAGCAGGGTCTGGATGCTACCAATCAGGCAACGGCGGGCAATACGTCAGCTACCGGCAAGGCCAATCAGCGCTTCGGTGCGCTGGACCAGTTCGAAGAGAAAGGTAGCATCACCGTCAACTTCGCCAACGGAAAGGCTACGGTCAGCCCAAAGGACAAGGATCAGCTCGCCGACTTCGTGAAGGCGGCCGCGGATACTCCGGGCTACATGATCGAGGTTCAGGGCTACGCTTCGACGACCGGCTCCGCGGCGCTGAATCAGAAGCTGAGCGCTGAGCGTGCCGAGGCGGTATTAGCCATCATTCAGCAGACAGGCGTCGTCCCCCTGACCAGAATTCTGGCACCCGCCGCCATGGGAACCAGCAACGAAGTCGCGGACGATCACACCCGCAGCGGACAGGCGCAGAATCGTCGGGTGGTCGTCACCGTCGTCGTCAACAAGGGCATCACAGGCGAATAGGCCCAATTTCTGAAATGTTGCGCGATAGTGCGACGAGTTCCCTGCTCTCGCACTATCGCTTTACACTTGATCCATGATCCGTCAAATCGCACCAGTCTTCTTCACAACTGATATCCCGGGCACAATCGCCTGGTATCGGGAAAAGCTGGGATTCGAGTGTCAGGGACCCTGGGGAGACCCGCCAACCTACGGGATCGTAGCGCGCGACCGTTGCACCATTCACTTTCGCTGCGCCGAACCGCCGACAGCCAATCCGGAGAAATACGAAGAGGAACTGCTCGACGCCTACCTCTTCATCGAAGATGCAGACGCGCTCTATGCTGAGTATGCAGGCAGCGGCGTGGAATTCGCCCGCGAGCTCGGCAACATGCCCTGGGGCCGGCTAGAGTTTGTCGTGAAGGACTGCGACGGCCGTCTGCTGGCCTTCGGCTCGGACCTGTAGCCATCAATTCTCTGTCGGCATCTCCTCAATATGCTCCAGAATAAGCGCCGGATATGTGCCCCGTTGCTTCTCCAGTCTGATGCCAAGCTCCTTACGAAAGGCCTCCTCCACGCTGAGACTGACGACAGGTTCGGACGATGACGCCTCCCTGGCCGCTGCCGCCGCATCCAGCCTCATCTTGTGCCCGGTCGTGTAGTAGAGGGTGAAGTCATACTCGCCTGCCAGTCCAGTCTTATCCGACACGCGGCTCTTGATCTCCGACTTTGCCATGGGCTGTGCAAGGTCCGCGAACTGCGCCATGGTCACGTTCTGGCAGTGGAACTCGGCGTCGAAGGCTGAGTCTGCCATGCGGACGTCCTTTTCGCCCTCATGCGGTCCATACTTGCAGAAGCTTCGCGAGTTGGGGTCGGCCTTCTTCATCTTCGGAGTGCCCGGAAGCAACACATAGCCATCTGCGGTCTGCTCGCCCCAGTGGTACTTAATCCGGAAGCGGTCGACGAGCAGCTTCTGCAGCATGTTGTAGAGTTGGTCCCTGTCCTGCAAGACGGCGCGCGCATCGACCTCCGGCGGCAGTTTCACCAGGATGGTGTACCGCACCGAGTCGAGCCACGGAGGCGCGTTGCCCAGCATAGCGCCGGTAGGCAGCTGCCAAGCCTGTCTCAACAGCTCCTGCAAGGTGAAGTTGGTGAAGGTTATCTGCGAGCCGGCAGGCTGAATCTGCGACTGGGGCTCGGTAACGGCGGACGGTCGGATACTTGCCACCTCAAATTGCAGATCCGGAAGCGCGGGAATCAGCTTTGCTATCTCGGGCGCGTTCGCAGCCGGCCGTTCCACAGAATCGACAATGATGGCCGGCTGCGCCACGTCCCCCGGCGCGATCACGATCCCAAGCTGCCTGCTGAACGCATCGACAAGCGCATGAATGTATCCAGCGCGCGTCTTCAGCGCAGCGGTCGGAAACGTGAAGCTGAAGTCATACGGCTTCTTCAGGCCTGTGCGATCGATGAGCGAATGAGGAAAGACTTCCTGGTACCAAGCCAGCAACTGACCGATCGTCTCAGACGTGCAGCTGACGATCGTCTGCCCGGGCTCAGTCTTATTCTGCGAGCGTTGGCAGTCGTTCGCCACTGCCGGGTCCTTGGCCTCGGCCAGCTTCGGGCCGTCCTTCGAGGCGGTGGCGATGAACCCGGGCAGTGGCCGGTTCCCGCTGTGGTAAAGCAGGTGAAATCGTTCTGCGAGCACACGGGATACGACGACCCGCAACTGCTCATTCGGATTTGCCTGCCTGAGTCCGCGAATGATTGCAGTGACGTCAAAGCGGTCCAAATCGATCCAGGTGGGGCCGCCGGCGATGGAGTTATCCTCGCGTCCGTCATCGTCTTCCCGGCCCTGGGCGAAATCGATCATGTTGACGATGGTCGCGTTGCGCAGATCGAGTCGCTGCCTGCTGACATTGACGGTGAAGTTGATCGACGCACGATACGGCGACGCGTGCACATCTGCAAGGAGCGGCTCCGTCGGGGCCGGCTGCTGCGCGAACAGAAGAGCGACGGCGATGAGGAGGATCATCTTCATAGGCTCGACTATCTCGGTCGTCCGAAGAACAGGACGTAACCGTTGGGATCGCAAATTTCGAAGCCGCGGAGACCGTCGTGCGTATCCTCGAGCGGCTTGCTGAAAGCCGCACCGCGACCGGCAAAGTCAGCGGCCAGCGCGACCGGGTCCGCCGCATACACAAAAGCGTCCCACGCCATGTACGGATGGCGCTGTGGATTAGGCAGTGGCGACACGTCTTTGTCGGTCTTGATGAAGATTTGCGCTCCGTCGCGGCCGATGATGGCGAAGAAGGAATCCTGATCCGGCGCCAGAAATCTCGTCTCGAAGCCAAGTCTGTCGCGGTAGAACGCGATGGTCTGTTCGACATTGCTGACGATGAAGAATGGCGAAATAGCCTGGATGTTCGGCGGCATCATAAGCGATGTGCACGCAGGATATCCTAGGGGGAGTGCCTCCCGCTCAAAATCCGCGCTTCTGGCCCATGCCGCCGAACGCATCGCTGCACGGCGCCGCGCTCGACTCGCATTTGTTGCTCAACCTGTGGATCGCTCTCGCCCTGTTCGCGCTCGCCCACCTGATCCTCTTCGCCGGACTCGCCCTCAAACGCCGCCGCGAATCCCGCAATCAGGCGCGGGTTGAGTACCTTCCGCTAGCCGCGATCAGCGTGCTCTTCGTGTTCCTGACCGTCAGAGCAGAACGCCTTTGGGCTGCGACCCGCTACGTCGGACCCGATCTCTCCGCGCTGCAGGTCGAAGCGACCGGCATGCAGTTCGCCTGGTACTTCCGCTATCCCGGCCCGGACTACGCCTTTGGCCGCACTCGTCCGGAGCTGATCGCGCCCGGCGAAGGCAACTCGCTCGGGCTCGACCCCGCCGACCCGCGAGGCGGCGACGACTTCGTGACGAATGAACTCGTTCTCCCCGCCGACCGCCAGGTGGACGTCCATCTCCACGCCCAGGATGTCATCCACGGTTTCTCCATCCCCGCGATGCGCGTCAAGCAGAACGCCGTGCCGGGTGAGGATCTGCATATTCACTTCACGCCGACCAAGCCCGGCACTTACGCGATCCTGTGTACGCAACTCTGCGGCCCTGGCCACTTTCGGATGAGCGCCAACCTCCGCGTGGTCTCGACGGCCGAATTTGAAGTGTGGCGATCCGCACATGAGCAGGTGGCCAGATGAAGATCTTTACCACCGACCACCGCCGCCTCGGCCGCCGCTATCTTGCGCTCTCTCTCATCGCCGTCGCCATCGGCACCCTGATGTCGATCGTGATGCGCATCCACCTCGTCTACCCCGATCGCGTCCTGCCGTTCTTTGGTCCGATCCAGCCCGAGGACTACCTCGCGCTGGTCACGCTGCACGGCACGCTGATGCTCTTCTTCGTCCTGACACTGGCTCCGCAGGCCGGCTTCGGCTCGCTCATTCTGCCGTCGCAGGTCGGTGCGAGCCGCATGGCCTTCCCTGCCCTGAACGCGGCCGCATTCTGGCTCTTCGCGCTAGCGCTCTGCACGCTGCTTGCTTCGAGCTTCGTTCAAGGCGGCGCGGCCATCTCCGGCTGGACGGCCTACCCACCGCTCTCCGCCATCTCGGCGGCGGGACCCGGGCAAGGCCTCGGCATGGATTTGTGGCTGACGTCCATCGCCATCTTCGGGCTCGCTGCAATCCTGAACGCCGTCTGCCTGCTCACGACCATCGTCGCGCACCGCTGCCCCGGCATGACGTGGGAACGGCTGCCGCTTACCGTCTGGGCGTGGTTCACCGCCGCCCTCCTCACCATCATCGCCTTTAGCGTCTTACTCGCCGCGCTGCTGCTCCTGGTGCAGGACCGCCACGCCCACACCAGCTTCTTCATCCCCGCCGGCGACCTCGTCAACGGCACGCTGCACACGCAAGGCAACGGGTCTCCGCTGCTCTGGCTGCATCTCTTCTGGTTCTTCGGACATCCCGAGGTGTATATCGCCATCCTGCCGGGCATGGGACTGGTCTCGATGCTGCTCGGCAACTTCGCTCGCCGCCGCATCTTCGGCTACAGGATCATGATAGCGACCACGCTGCTGATCGGCTTCCTCGGCATCCTGGTCTGGGGACACCACATGTTCGTCGCCGGCCTCAGCCCGTTCGCCGGAACCGCGTTCTCCATCTCGACGATGGCTATCGCGATCCCGTCTGCCGCCAAGGTCTTCAGCTGGCTCGCGACTACCTGGCGCTCGCGCCCCGTCTACCGCACGCCCATGCTCTACGCGCTCGGCTTCGTCTCGCTGTTCGTCGCCGGCGGACTTACCGGGCCGATCCTGGCCCAGCCCATCCTCGACCAGTACCTGCACAACACTTACTTTGTCGTCGCGCACTTCCACCTCATCATGGCGATGGCCGGCGTCTTCGGGCTCTTCGCCGCGACGAGCTACTGGTTCCCGCAGCTCACCTCCGCCGCCGGCGGACCCGCGCGCCTGATGAATGAAACCCTTGGCCGCTGGCATTTCTGGCTCACCATCGTCTTCGCCTACGCGACGTTTCTGCCGATGCATCTCGCCGGGCTGGGCCAAAACCCGCGCCACTATGCGCAACTGGTCGGCATCCCCAACGCCGCGTCCGACCTGCTGGCCAGGGCTATCCCGATGCAGACGGCCGTCACCCACGCTGCCTTCGTGCTCGGCGCCGCGCAGTTGCTCTTCCTGATTAACCTCGTCTGGAGCTTCCGCAACGGCCGACTCGCTCCTGCGAATCCGTGGCGCGCAACGACTCTGGAATGGTTCGCATCCCACGCCCAACCATTCGCATCTGACCCTCAGCGGCTCGTTCTTCGCGGCCCGTGCCACTACATCCACAAAGAAACCGGCATCGTCTTTCAAACCCAGTGGGCGGACGACGAAATTCCGGAGTAAAGTGAATGCACGGAGCTTTCCGCTGCTCCCCTCGCCTGTCCGGATTCTCGTGGTGCTTTCGCCCACAACGCGTTGTTTCCGCAAGGAGTCACCATGCCGGTCGTCATCACGCCTCCAGAAATTGAACGCAAACGCCGCGATCTCGACGAAGGAGACCACGGCGGAGGGCGGCGTCCGCCTACCGATAAACGCACCGGCGGGGGCGGCGACCCCGACAACTGGAACGATCGCCGCCACAAACGCTCCGGCCCGCGCGAGAGACTGGACCGCCTCCGCCTCGGACTCTTCTTCGGCCTCTCCGCCGTCTTCATGTTCTTCGTCGCGATCGTCAGCGTCTTCTTCGTCGCGCAGGGCACCAGCCACGTCGATGCCAACGCCCGCCTGATCAACGAGTGGCTCCCGACCGCGATCCCGCCCATCCTGTGGCTCAACACCGCAATCCTGCTGATGAGCTCCATTACGATCGAGGTGGCGCGCCGCCACATGTTCCGCGAGATGGACGTGATGGACGAGTGGCTCGGCCTGGGCAAACCCACCTCGCGCTCGGCCATGCCCTGGCTGGTCGCGACCATCGTGCTCGGGTGCCTGTTCGTCGCCGGCCAGCTTGCCGCCTGGAACCAGCTTGCACTCCAGCGGGTCCACTACTACAACGGTCCCAGCGCGCACTCGTTCTTCCTCATCACCGGCATCCACGGATTGCACCTGTTGGTCGGAATTCTGGCGCTGGCGGCAGCCTTCACTGGCCTCTTCGTCTCGAAGCAGCTCGAGATGCGGCAGATTCTCGTCGATCTCGCCGCCTGGTACTGGCACTCCATGGGAATTTTGTGGGCCATCCTCTTCACCCTGCTCGCATTCTGCCAGGGCAGTGCGCCATTACACTGAGGGTGCCCCATGGCCGGCGCGCCTTTGCGCTCACCATGGGGTTCTTCCTTCTCCTCTGCGCACTTCCCGCCCATCCGCAAGGCTGCTCACAGTGCCGCGACGCCATCGGCCAAACGCCCGCTCGCACTCAGACTGCGTATCGCCGAGCCATCATCCTGATGGTCGCAGCCGGCTCCCTGGTGTTCGGCGCCGCACTGGTCACACTCAGGCGCTTCCGCTAGAAGGAGTAATCCAGCTGGTAGAAGTGTTTGCCGTCCACGATATCGATCTTCATCATCCCCGTTACCCCCACTAACTCGCCCGTCCCGGAATCCGGCACCACCATCACCTTCAACTCGGGCGTCCCGCGCGTCATCACGCCAGTGTGCATCAGCGCAAAGCTGCCGGGCATGCCATCAAGCGTTCCCGTCACCCGCTCCATCGCGACATAGCCGGCCGAACCCTTCTCGCTGGCCATCACCGACAGAAACTCGCCCTGGCTCGTCGCTTCCAGCTTCCCGTGAAAGACTTTATCGATCGACATGCGCCCAATCGCTGTAGACGCCGCCACCTCGCTCAGCGCCTCGGGATGCATCTTCACCTCAAACGTCCCCACCGCATGCTCCATGCCTTACCACCTTTGTCATCCCGTACGGATCTGCTTTTGTCTCGCGCTGTAGCTACAACTCGAACCCAACCTTATTTGCGGGGATCCTTCAACGCCAGCCCAGCTCTGAGCGCCGCCATATACCAGTCGAACTCCTCGAAGAACTTGTCCGATTTCTCAGCCAGCTCCTGTGTCAGCGCGACTCCAGCCTCGCTCAATGCGCTTCCGACTGACGGAATCGGCTGCACACTTGGAATTGTCGGCATGCCCAGTTCCGCCAACAGCGCTCGCAGCTGTATCGCCGCGCGCACCCCGCCAAACGGCGTCGCCGAGTAGCATACGATGGCCGAAGGCCGATAGAAATACTCTTCCATGAAATAGTCGATCAGGTTCACCAGGCCCGGCGGCGCGTTGTGGTTGTACTCCGCGCTGACGATCGCAAATCCGTCCACGCGCTCGTAAAGCTTCGCCAGCGGCTGTAGTTTCTCGCGCAACGCAGCGTGTTCCGCACTGGTATCGTCTTTCACTTCTTTCCACATGCGGTCGAGCATCGGAAGATTCAGTTCCGCCGCATCCACCAGCACTGCCTCATGCCCGCGCGCCTGTAGTTGCGCGATCACCCACTTCGCAACCCGGTCGCCCATGCGATCCGACCGCACCGACCCCTGCAGCACTGCAACCACCATCAGACACCTCCAGACGCCCGGATGCGCGGAAAAACCGACAGAGGCCTCACGGAGTCTTCGTAAGCGTCTGTGCCGCTGAGGTCTTACTTCTTTTTTGTCGGCTTACCCTTAAGCGCAACCACCTTTTTAGCCGCCGTCTTCTTCACCGGCACGATGTTCTTCACCGCAACCGTTTTCGCCGGCACAGATGTCTTCGCCACCACCTTCGCCGGCGCAACTGCCTTCACAGCGATCTTTTTGGCTGGTGGCGCAGCCTTCTTCGCCACCACCTTCACTGGCGCTGCTTTCTCAGCCGGGACGGCCTTCTTCGCCGGAACCTTCACTGGAACCTTCGGCGGCGGAGCCTTCGCCTCCGCAGCCTTCGCAGGAACTCCCTTTATGGGAGCAGCCTTGACTGCCGGCGCCGCAACGTCCGCATCCTTCGCCGGCTCGGCTTCTGCCTGCACAACTGCATCGGCAGCCTCTTCCGCCGCAAGCGCCGCCTTCTTCGCGCGAGCCTTTGAAATCTTCGGCTCTTTCTTCGCAGCCCGCGCCCGGCGCATCGAGACGGGCGGCGGCGGAGCAGGCGGAGAGTAGGGCTCCAGAAACGCCTTCAACTCCTCCGGCGTCCCCAGCTTGCCATCCATCAGCTCGAAGAACAGCTTCTCCAGCAGCTCGTCGTACCCCGGCAACTCGGGCACGATCCGCATCTCCTGCATCAGCGTGTAGGGCATCTTCTGCCGGGCATGCGGCCACTCGGTGAAGAAACTCCTGAACTTAGCCTGGATCGCCGGGCTCTTGCTGGTAAACGCCACCGCCAGCACCGCCTCCGGCCGCGCCGACATGATCAGCCGCCACGCCTGCGACGGCAGCGCCGCGGCCTTGCCGCTCAGCTCCGCCGCAAACTCCTTCGCCTGCGCGTCCAAAGCGTCAATCTCCTCGACAAAAACGGGCCGCGGGAAGCCCTGCTTCAGCGTCGCAAGCTCTTTCGCGGAGAGCTTCGCCGTAATCAACGGGAACTGCACCGCCCCCGTCTCCGGATGAATGCCCTGCATCTGTAGTTGTGCCAGAGCTTCGCGCATCTTGTCCAGCTCCGCCGCGTTCACCCTGGCGGAGGTCCAGTAAGGTGCCAGCACCTTCATCCAGCCGTCCGCCTCGAGCCGCTTCATCACGCGCAGCGGGTCTTCTTCGTGGACGATCTCCTCGGTCTCGAGACCGCGCTCGTACTCGCCCAGCACACCAATGTAGCCCTCCGCCTGCCCGGTCTCGTAGCGCGTCTGCGTCTTCTCCTCGAGCGTCCAGCCCAGCCGCGCCATCAGCCGCGCGGCCCGGATCATCCGTACCGGATCTTCGATGAATCCGTAGTTGCTCACCAGCCGAAGCTGACGGTTTTCAATATCGGCAACGCCGTTCAGCGGGTCCATGAGCAGCCCGTAGGAGCCGTCGTTCAGCGAGAGCGCCATCGCGTTCGCGGTAAAGTCGCGCCGCCTCAGATCGTCCAGAATGGTCGCCGGCTTCACCACCGGCTTGCCCGGTTTGGGGAAGCTGACGCTTAGCGTACTGCCGATTTCCACCCGAACATTGCCTGGGAACCGCACATGAAGCGTCTGCCCAGCCTCGTGTTCGCCTGTGACATGACCATTGACTTTCTCAATATCTTTCTTCAGCTTGAGCGCATTTCCCTGAACCACCACATCCAGATCGCGGACGGGCGATCCACTGGTCAGGTCGCGAACCGCTCCCCCAACCAGAAACACCGTCAGCGCCTTCGTCCGCGCTACTTCACGAACCGTCCGCAACGCCGACCGCTGAGCGGGGGAAAGGCGATTCTCAAGCAGGTAGATGTAATCGGCCATACCCGTTCGTACGCTCCTGGCCGGCTCTGCGCCGGTTCGATAACTGGCTCACTATCAAAGACTTAGACCGCTGCACCCATGTGGCACAAAAGCCAAATGTAACACAAAAGATGCATTTTTGACTACCGTTCCGCACCTTTTTCGTTGCAGCCGTGCGACAATCCCACCAGTCAGCCTCATGGCCAGCTCACGCAAAAAAGTTGTCCTGCGAACAACCGAGAACGCCCTTCACTTCGGCTACCTGCCGCTCACCGGTCTGGTCGAAGGCAAATCCGTCCCCATGCTCGACCTCGAAGGCCGCATCCAGCTTATTCCGCTCGACGCCGTCCGCTCCATCGCATACGTTCGCGACTTCAACCTCCAGGATCGAGTCGATCCCGAGCGTCTCACCCGACGGACGTTTCTGGCTCGGCCGCGGGCTGAGGGTCTGTGGGTCCGGCTCACCCTTGTTGGCGGCGACATCCTCGAGGGCCTCGCCCCGCTCGACCTCGCGCTGCTCGACGGACTGCTCGAGGACCGCGGCATCTTCCTCATTCCACCGGATATACGATCAAACACTCAGCGGCTCTACATCCCGCGCCATACTATCGTGGAGATCCAGATCCTTGCCGTCGTGACCACCCCGTCCAAGCCCAGGCGGGCCGTGAAGTCCGATGCCAAACAAGACTCGCTGTTCGAATAGCTGCTGTCCGCTACAATCCCCTGTATGAAACTGTCCGAGCTCGCCGCGACCCTAGGCGCAACATTGCAAGGCGACGGAGAGGTTGAAATCACTGGCATCGCCGGCATCGAGCAAGCCGCTCCGGGCCAGGTCACCTTTGTCTCCAACAAGAAATACACCGCGCTGGCTCGCACTACGCAGGCA
>CAXTMK010000092.1:11658-18696 GCA_964245315.1 uncultured Acidobacteriaceae bacterium
GCGACCCTTCGGCTTCCTGACCCCTATCTTGCCTACGCCAAAACGATCGAGCTCTTCTATCAGCCTCCCGTTTATGCTCCCGGCATTCACCCCACGGCGGTCATTGCTCCTTCCGCTATTATCGGCGAGCGTTGCCATATCGGTCCCTATGTCTTTATTGGCGAACAGGCAATTATCGGGGATGATTGCACCCTCCACCCTCACGTTGTTATTTATCCACATGTGACTGTGGGAGTGAGGTTTACAGCTCACGCTCATGCAATTGTCCGAGAGCACTGTCGCATAGGCGACAATGTCGTTGTGCAAAATGGTGCCGTTATCGGGGCGGACGGCTTTGGCTTCGCCCGCACCTCCGCGGGTTGGTACAAGATCGTCCAGTCCGGGCCGACGGTGCTGGAGGACGATGTCGAAGTGCAGGCCAACGCCTGCATCGATCGCGCCTCGATCGGTGAGACCCGCATTCGGCGAGGAGCAAAAATCGACAATCTGGTTCAGGTTGGCCACGGCTCGACTGTCGGCGAGAACACATTGCTGTGCGCGCAGGTCGGGTTAGCGGGATCGACCGCCGTCGGCAGGAACGTCATACTGGCCGGCCAGGTGGGCGTTGCCGGCCACTGCGTCATCGGCGACGGAGTCATCGCGACGGCGCAGAGTGGCATCCCGAACGACGTGGCAGCAGGCAAAACCGTCAGCGGCTACCCTGCCATTGATAATCGCCAGTGGCTGCGCTCGGTCGCTCTCTTCAACCGGCTGCCGGAACTGCTGCGCACTTTGCGGCGCTCGTGACGTATCCTCGAACGATGCGTCTCCTTCGCTCGTTGGCTTTAGCCGCGCTTGTTGTTCTGGCCACCGGCTGCCACTCGGCCTTCATCGAAGCGACGGTCTCGAATCGCACCGACAAGCCGATCAGCCTGGTTGAGCTCGACTACCCCAGCGCCAGCTTCGGCACCCAGACGCTGGCGCCCGGCGGCGAGTACCACTATCGCTTCAAGCTGCTCGGCTCCGGCGACCTGAAGCTGCTCTACACGGACGCCTCCCGCACCGACCACACCGTCGCCGGCCCGCACATGAACGAAGGCGACGAGGGTTCGCTGACCGTCACCGTGACACCGGCCGGAGTGCAATGGACGCCGCACCTAAAGCCTCACCGCTAGATTTTCACCCTGTACATAACCTGACATGCGCCGTTCGCGCCGTAGGCTAAACTCGTCCAATGCCTCGCGGCTTTTTCATCACGTTCGAAGGCTTGGATGGCTCCGGCAAGACGACGCAGCTGCGCCGCCTCGCCGCCTCGCTAAGCGCCGAAGGCCGAAATGTCGTCACGCTCCGCCAGCCCGGCGGAACCGCGCTGGGCGACCGCGTGCGCGGCATCCTGCTCGACTCGAAATCCGAAGCGGCGCTCGGCCCCATCGCGCCGTTGGCCGAGCTTGCCCTGATGTTCGCCGACCGCGCCCAGTCCGTCGCGGAGATCATTCTGCCCGCGCTGGCAGCCGGCTCTATCGTCCTCTGCGACCGCTATACGGATTCGTCCGAGGCGTACCAGGGCGCGGGCCGGCAGCTTGGCTCGGCTCGAGTTCTCGCCCTGCACGCCGCGGTGTGCGACGACCTGCAGCCCGATCTGACCATCCTGCTGCTGCCCGATCTGGCCGCGTCGCTGAACCGGGCCCGCCGCCGCAACAGCCGCCACGCCGCGCAGCAAGGCGCCCAACAGCGTCCAGACGAAAACCGCTTCGAGCGCGAGGGCGACGAGTTCTACCGGCGCATTCACGCCGCCTACGAAGCGATCGCCGCACGCGAGCCGCAACGTGTCGCGGCGATCCGCGAAGACTCCCCAATCAACACGATCGAAACCATCATTCGCCGCATCGTCCACGAGCGTCTCGCATGAGCGGCGACTGGCATCTGCCGCCCGGGCTGAAGCGCTCTCTCCACTTCTACGCCCATAAGCCCTGGGTTAAGCTCGGCAGCCCCATCCTGTTGTTCGAGCACCTGCACAAGACTTACGGCAACATCTCCCGCTACAGCTTCATGGGCACGAACATCATCTTCGTCAACGAGCCCGACTATATCCGTGAAATCCTGGTGACGCAGGCCGCGTCCTTCATCAAGGAGCGCACGGTCAAGCGCATGCGCATCCTGCTCGGCGAAGGCCTGATTACGTCGAACGAGCCGTTCCACATGCGCCAGCGCCGCATCGCCGCGCCGGCCTTCCATCGCCAGCGCATTTCGGCCTACGGGGACCAGATCGTGCAATCCGCCATCGGGGCGAGCGAGCGGATTCAAGCCGGTAAGCCGTTCGATATCGGCGCCGCTTCGATGGAGCTGTCGCTCGAAATCGTCGCCCGCACCCTCTTCGACACGCGCGTGGACGACGACATCCGCCGCATCAACACCGAGGTCAACACCATCATGGACCTCTACAACTTCATCGTCGCGTTCCCGCGCATCGAGACGTTCCTGAACTGGCCGATCCCCGGAATCATGAAGTTTCGCCGTTCGAAGGCGCGTCTGGATGCGGTCGTCGACAGGCTGATCCGCGAGCATCGCGAGGCTGCGGGTCACGGGCAGGACGGGTCTTACAAAGACCGGGGCGATCTGCTCTCCATGCTGATGTCGTCGCGCGATGAACTGCTTGACGCTGAGGGCAATCCGACCGGCGTCTTCGAGTCCATGTCCGACGCGCAGGTTCGCGACGAGGTGTTGACCATCTTCCTCGCCGGCTACGAGACCGTCGCCAATGGGCTGACCTGGACCTGGTACCTGCTCTCGCACAATCCCCAAGCCGAGGCGAAGCTGCATGCGGAACTCGACGCGGTGCTCGGCACGGGCGATGCGCGCCGCCTGCCGACGCTGGCCGACTACCCTTCCCTGCGCTACACCGAACAGGTATTCGCAGAGTCCATGCGCCTCTACCCGCCGGCCTGGGCGATGGGCCGGCAAAGCACGAAGCCGGTGACGCTTGGCCCGTACCGCATTCCGCCCGGCGCGCACTTCTTCTTCAGCCAGTACATGATGAGCCGCACGGAAGAACATTACCCCGATCCGCTGCGCTTCGATCCCGACCGGTTCACTCCGGAGGCCAAAGCCGCGCGGGCGAAGTACGCGTACTTCCCCTTCGGCGGCGGCTCGCGGCAGTGCATCGGCGAGAGCTTCGCCTGGATGGAGGGCGTCTTCTCCATCGCAACACTGGCACAGCGCTGGCGCTTCCGCTACGCCGATGCGCAGCCGCCGGTCCCGCAGGCCAAGATCACGCTGCGTCCGCGCGATCCGCTGCGCATGATCGCAGAGGCGCGATGAGCCTCCTGCACCAGATCTGGAGCGAGGTCTTCGGTAGTCCGCTGCAGACGATCGGTACGCTGCTAGGCATCGCCAATACGATTCTGCTGATCCGGCGCAGTATCTGGAACTGGCCGGTGGGCATTGCGTCGGTGGCGATTCTGGGTGTCGTCTTCTTTAGGACCTACCTGCTCTCGGACATGCTGCTGCAGATCTACTTCATCGTCATGCAGGCGATCGGCTGGGTCGCATGGCTGCGGCACCGGGAGCCGGATGGCGACCTGATCGTCGAGACCATGACCACGCGCGAGGTGCTGCTGGCGCTGCTCGGCACAGGGGCCTTCGCGCTGACGCTGGGCGCGGCGATGGGCCACTTCTTCCACGCGGCGTTTCCCTACTGGGATGCGACGGTGGCGTCCGCGAGCGTGGTTGGGCAGCTTCTGCTGACGTGGCGCAGAATGGAGAACTGGCTGTGGTGGATCGGCTCGAACCTGATCTCGATCGTGATCTATAGCGTCAAGGATCTGCACATCCTGGCTGGGCTTTATGCGTTTTATATGCTGATGTCGGTCTTCGGGTATGTGGAGTGGCGGCGCAAACTGGCCGGCCAAGCGGGCCTAATCAAAACTCTCAACTCAAAACGCTCTACTCTAAGATAAAGCCTTATTCTCCCCCGCCGCCATCTCCACCACCGTCCGCGCCGCCGCCGCCGGAGTCTCCGCCGTCTCCTCCGCTGAAGCTGTCGCTGCTGCTGGAATCGTCGCTGCTTGAGGAACTGAAGTCGCTGCCGGAGGAGCTGCTCGAATCCGAGCCGAAGTAGCCTGGACCAGCAATGAGACCGCTCGAGCCTGAATCCGTGTAGCCCGAATACCCTCTGGCCGACATGACTCTGCGCCTGAACCAACCCACTACGGCGAAGAGGCAGAAGCCGCAGATTATGACGAATGCGATCATCGCTCCGCTTGGGTCGTTCTCCTGCTGGTGCGGAGGGATAGCCGCGGGCACTGGCGCGGCCGTGGTATCCGGCTGCGCGAGCGTGACGTTGGCATCCTCTGCGATTGCTGCCGCGATTGCGTCGACGCTCGACTTCGCCGCCGCATCGTAGTCTCCCGCCCTAATGGCCGGGTCCATCGCGCGGCCGATGCGGCCTGCCTTGGCGTCGGGCAGGATGCCTTCGAGACCGTAGCCGACCTCGATGCGCCAGCGGTTGCTATCCTGCACCAGCAGCACGAGAACGCCGCGATCGGTCTTCTTCTCGCCGATCTTCCAGGTGTGGAAGAGATTGTTGGCAAACTGCGAGATGGGCTCGCCTTCGAGCGACTTGATGGTGACGAGGAAGATCTGCGCCCTGGTCTTCTCATGGACATCGCGACATTCGGCCTCGACGTGCGCCTTGCCTTCGGGCGTCATCAGGTTGGCGTAGTCGTCGACGTAGGCCTGCGGCGCGGGGAGATCGGCGACCTTTTCGGCGAATGCGGGAGAGACTGCCAACAGCGTGATAAGCGCGAACTTGAGGAATTTCATGGCACCATCCTAACCGCCGTATCAGTTTTCACTACAATAGCGGAGACGGGTCATGGGTGACCTCGAGAGGAGATCATGAGCAAGCCTTTTTTTAGCCCTTGGATTGGGGAAAATTACAACGTCGAGCGGGTCTTGGTCATGAGCGAGAGCACTTACGATTGGATCGGTGAAGATGGAGAAAATTACACCCCACAACCCTCGCATGCTCAAGATTCAATACCGTGGCACATTGAAAACTTCCGGCACAATCGGTACTTTACCGCTTTGAATCGAGCTCTATGTGGTCAATACGAACCATCCAGCCAGCGAATGCAGCAAGCGTGGGATGGATATGCCTACACGATCTTCGTGCAGGAGTCGGTCGGGCAAGGTCCAGGAATTCGGCCGACACCCGAACACTGGCATCAGGCTGGCCTTCATTTCTTGTCTCTCATTGAGGAGATTCGCCCACAAAAAGTGATCGTGACCGGCGGAGAAATGTGGAAACAAATGCCGGAGTGTTCCCTTCATATGTTGGACGATCTACAAGCCTATCGACTCTTGGACGGAACGCTGGTCTGGTGCCTTGCTTTGCCCCATCCAGCAAACCGAATAACGGGCTTCAACTGGGCAGAGATCGCTGAAACTATCCGCTTATTCAAAGCAACAGAATTCCCTTTGTTCACGCCTTCGAGTTAGCAACAGGAATGACGCAAGCCCCCGCCATTCCGCCTACGTTCCATGACTTCCTCGGCAGCTCGCATGCCATCGAAGGCCTGCGCATGGCCATCGCCGCCGGGCGCCTGCCGCACTCGCTCATTCTGGCGGGGCCGCAGGGCGCGGGCAAGTACACCTTGGCGCTAATGCTGGCGATGGCGGTGGAATGCGAGCGGCAGCCGCGCGAGCTTTGGTCCACCGGGCAGTCGCTGGCCTCGTACTGCGGGGCTTGCCGCAACTGCACGCGCATCGCCGAGTGCGCGGACCTGCAGACGCTGGTCGATGCCGCCGTCGAAGCCCGCGAAGGCCTGAAGACCGAGGCGGATAAAAAAGACACGCGCGTGCTGATCCAGCAGCACCCGGACGTGCTGATCGTGCCGCCCGATCCGCCGCAGCTGCTCATCAAGCTCGGCCAGGTGCGGACGCTGATTCAGTCGGCGCAATACCTGCCGGGCGAGGCTCCGCGCAAGATCTTTATCGTCACTGCCGCGACGTTCATGAAGGAAGCCGCGAACTCCCTGCTGAAGGTGCTGGAAGAGCCGCCGGATTACGTCCACATCATCCTGTGCGCGGAGAATGTGGGCGAGCTCCTGCCGACGATCCGCTCGCGCTGCGCGACGGTGCGGCTGGGCGCGCTGCCGATCGAGGAGCTGGAGATGCTGCTCGCCGAGCGCAGGCCGGAGTGGCAGCCGAAACACCGCACGCTGGTCGCAAAGCTGAGCCAGGGTGCGGCGGGCAAGGCGCTGGGCTTCAACCTGGAGGAATACGTTGCGGCGCGGGCGGATGCGATGCTGCTGCTGCGTTCGGCCGTTCAGGAGCCAGACCATTCGGCGCTGTTCAAGATGACGGAGACCTATCGCGCGGGAGCGGACGGGCAGGTGAAGACGACGGCTCTGCTGCGGACGGTTGGGCTGCTGCTGGAAGACCTTTTGCTGCTGATGGCGGGAACGCCGCAGCTGGTGCGGAACGTCGATCTGCGGCCGGAGCTGGAGAAGTTTGCGGCGGGAATTACATTCCAGTGGATCGAGCATGCGAGCCGCGGGCTGGATGGTGTTACCAGCGGAATGAGGCGAAATCTGTTGCGGAATTTGTCGCTGGATGCATTTGCGGAGTCGCTGGCGGAGAAGAGTTTCCAGACCTGACCCCACCCCGACTTACTTGTGCAAAATATTCAAAACAGGGGCTTTAGGTCCTGACCTCGGGTGCTGAAAATTGCACCATCTATGAGGCAGCCGCTTTTTCCCCGGGTCTGGGATGAAGAAAGGCAATGATTCGACAGCTCACAGCTTTCGAGCTATAAGCTGTTAGCCAAAGGCTTTGGCTTTAGAGTTGTGAGTTTGGAGTTTAGAGCCGTGAGTCAAGGGCGAGCGTTCCAGTGGTCGGGGAGCATGACGCCTATGGTTTCGGTGCCGTCGAAGGCCTGGTCGATGGCTTCGACCAAGCCTCGTTCCAGATCGCAATCCTGTTTCCCCACCTCAAACGATGAAGCTGTTTGAGATGGGGCACCCGGACGGTATGACTGCACAAGGATCAGGCGGGCGC
>CAXTMK010000093.1:0-18400 GCA_964245315.1 uncultured Acidobacteriaceae bacterium
GCCGCGCGCCATGCTGGTGACACGGCCGGCATCGACGCCATCGGCGACAAGCTGGGTCTCCACCGCCTGGGCGCGCGCCTCCGAGAGCGACTGGTTGGCGTCATCGGGGCCCACCGTGCTGGCGAAGCCCACCACCTGGACCGTGGAGGCCGGCTCCTTCAGCGCCAGCTGCGCGGCGCCGGCGACGAGGAGCTCGCCGCGTACATTCGCAAGGTCGTCATAGGCAAGGAGGCGCGTCACCATATCGGCGAACCGGGCTTCCTGAAGCCTTCAAGATCGATGGTTCACATCGGCGGGTAGACCGATTTCCTGCAACTTACGCGTTATCGTGTGGGAAACTCGCAAAAACCAGGCTATCGTTGTGACTGCGGGATAAATCCTTTGCTAAAGCAGCGTCGCCAGTTCGAGGTTATCGAAAGCCGCCAGATGGACCATCTGCGCGTCTTCCACGACGTGGCGCGCACCCTCACCACCTCGCTTGAGCTGGAGGAGATTCTGCTGGCCATCATGGATAAGATGGCCAACTTCTTCGGCCCGGAGCGATGGTCGCTGCTGATGATCGACCCCGTCGAGAAAGATCTGTACTACGCGATTGCGGTGGGCGAGGATTCGTCCACGCTGCGCGGGCTGCGGGTTCCAATAGGCCAGGGCGTCGCGGGCTGGGTCGCGGCGACGGGCAATCCGCTGGTGGTGCCGAACGTCTCGCTCGACCCGCACTGGTCGACCTTCGCGCGCAACCATCCCGACCTGAATATTCATTCGATCGCCTGCGTTCCCATCCGCTCGGGCGAAAATACGCTGGGCGTCATCCAGCTGCTGAACTCCAAGCTGGACCTGCTGAGCGAGTACAGCATCTCGTTTCTGCGCATCCTGTGCGACTACGCCGCGATCGCGATCCAGAACGCCCGCTCCGTCAACCTGATCCACGAGCTTTCGATTACCGACGATTGTACCGGTCTGTTCAACGCGCGGCGGCTCTACACCATTCTGGACGAGAAGGCTGCGCTGACCACGCCGTTCGGCAGGCCTGTTCCCTTCAGCCTGCTGTTTATGGACCTCGATCACTTCAAGTCGGTGAACGATACGCACGGCCACCTGATCGGGAGCCGGCTATTGGCCGAAGTCGGCGATCTGCTGAAGCGCATTGCCGGTTCGGACAATCCGGCATTCCGCTACGGCGGTGACGAGTTCGTTCTGCTGATGCCGGACATGGGAAAACCAGAAGCTTCGGCGCTCGCCAAACAGCTATGCGACGGGCTGCGCGGCCAGACCGTCCTGACCGGGGAAAACCTGGCGCTGCGGCTCTCAGGCAGCTTCGGCCTGGCGACGTACCCCGAGGATGGCGCCTCCGTTCCCGCGATCATGCGCGCGGCCGACTCGATGATGTACGAGGTGAAGAATACGACCCGGGACGATATCGCCGTGGCTGGGGAAGTGCGTAACCTGACCTCGATCAAGCCTGCGGTTTCCGAACGGCGGGCGATCGGGCGGCGGTAAAGAAAAGACGACCACGGATGCACGCGGAGAACACGGATTGATCCGTGCAGATCCGCTGAAGCTGTGGTGGTCCTTGTTTACGGCTTGTCGCGCTTGCCGAGCGTTACCGGGCGTCGCTTCTCCGGCTTCAACACGTCGCGATTCTCGGGTGCAGTGGGGTGGATTCCAAAGTCCCATACGCCGAGGTTGATGGACTTTTCGTCGAGAATTTCCACCAGCGCGTACTCCCCCACCAGCAACGGCTCAGCGGGAACCACCTTCAACCAGTGGCCGCCGGGCAGCACGGTCTGATCGGCCTCGAAGACATCTTCCTGGCGCTTGCCCCTGCCCAGTTGTGAGATGTTGAAGCTGGCCAGCACACGCGCATCCTGGCGCACGTCCACGCGCAGGATGACGAAGTCTGTGTCCGAGCGCGGCTTCTTCGCGGCTTCCGCCGCCGCGCCGTGCGTATCGACCGTCAGGGGATCGCCGCCGGGCAGCAGATCGTCATCCAGTTTCAGGTAGAAGGCAGGGTCATTGACGTGCATCTGCACCACGGCCTTTTCGCCCTTCAACACGACCAGCTGGTGCGCCGCGGCCTGGGGATTCACCATGCCGCGCAGGATGCTGTGGCCGGTCTGCTTGTTCAATTCGCCATCCGTCTGGGTAAGCGGAACCAGCTCCGGCGTGGCGCGAAAGGTGTCCAGTCCCAGGATCGCGTCTTCGGGCGCGAGGCGCAGGTCGGGCGCGACCTCTGGCGCCAGCAGCGCTCGCTCACGCTCCTCCTTCAGCAGTTCGGGGTCGATCGCGGGCGCCGGACGGGCCTCGGGCGGCGCGTTGGGATCGATCAGCGGATGATCCGCCTCCCACTTTTTAGTCGCGTCGAAGTCGACCAGGTCGATGGGGACGTTCTCCACCTCGGCGGCGCGCTCGGCGCTGACGTACTCGACGTTTTTGCCGACGATCTTGTAACTCATGACGACCTGGTAGCTGCCGTCCTTCAAAAACAGCCGCGTCCGATGCGGAGCGGGCTTGTTTGTCGCGACCGCTGGGTTGCGCTGGGCGAGCTGCGCCGTTGCCGTCCAGACGCCAGCCAGAAGTGCCGCGACCATCCAGACTGCATATCGCATTCCCATGCTCTGCTCCCGCATGCTCACCATACGATAGATGCGGTCTGGTGAGCCAGTGGAGGAAAGTGAAGCGCCCGGTTTGACATTGGCAGGGGCGGCGGCTAGCCTAATGAAGATGCAGCGTTCGCTCACCCATCGCCGCTACCATCGCCACCCTGCTCATGGCATGCTGGCGGCTGTGTCCGATGCGGTGAAATAGCAAACGCATACCAGGATTCGAAACAGGCCCGCCGGCGCGCACAACGCGAGCGGGCCTTTTTGCTGTCTGTAAGGAAGTTCAGGGAGAACATGATGGATGCGGTACAGATTGACTTCGCAAAGACGGACGGACTGGTCCCGGGCATCGTGCAGGACGCCGCCACCGGCGAGATGCTGATGCTCGGATTTCTCAACCAGGAGAGCTTCCGCCGGACGCTCGAATCCGGCTATGTCACGTTCTGGAGCCGCAGCCGCAACCAGCTGTGGATGAAGGGCGAGACCAGCGGCAACCGCCTGAAGATCGTCTCCGCCGCGACCGACTGCGACAACGACGCGCTGCTGTTTCGCGTGCAGGTTGAAGGCGATGGACTGGTGTGCCACGAGGGCACGGTGAGTTGTTTTACCAAGGCAATCGCAGTGGAGGCGAAGTGAACAAGTTGAAGCTGGGCATCCCCAAAGGCAGCCTGCAGGAGGCGACCATTGCGCTGTTCGAACGCGCGGGCTGGCGCATCTTCGCCAGCGGCCGCAGCTACTTTCCGCAGATCGATGACGCCGAGATCGAGTGCATGCTGGTGCGCGCGCAGGAGATGGCGCGCTACGTCGAACACGGCGCGCTCGACGCCGGCCTGACCGGCATGGACTGGATACTGGAGAACGAAAGCGACGTGGAGCGCATCACCAGCCTGACCTATTCGAAGGTGAGCCGAGGCACCGTGAAGTGGGTGCTGGCGGTGCCGGAAGATTCGCCATTCGAGCGGCCGGAGGATCTCGAAGGCAAGATCATCGCGACCGAGCTGGTGGAGTTTACCAGGCGCTACTTCGCCGCGAAGAAGATCAATGTAAAGGTGGAGTTCAGTTGGGGCGCGACCGAGGTCAAGCCTCCGATGCTGGCCGACGCGATCGTCGAGGTGACCGAGACGGGATCCTCGCTGCGAGCCAATCGGCTGCGCATCATCGAGACGCTGATGGAGTCGGAGACGCAGCTCATCGCCAATAAAACCGCGTATACAGACGCGTGGAAGCGCGAGAAGATCGGCAACATCTCGCTGATGCTGAACGCGGCCATTGCGGCGCAAGGACGGGTCGGCCTGATGCTGAATGTAGCGGCAGATGCGCTTGACGCAGTGACCGCGCAGCTCCCGGCATTGAGCTCGCCTACGATGTCGCAGCTTACGGGCGGCAAGGGTTTCGCGCTCAACACAATCCTGAATGAGAGCGAAGTGCGCGATGTCATTCCGAGGCTGAAGGCAGCGGGCGCTACGGGGATCGTCGAGTACCCGCTGAGCAAGGTGGTTCTGTGAGGCTGGTCAAGACATTCGGTAAGACCGCGAAAGCCGCCGCGGCTTTGATCGAGGCGATCGAACGGCGCGGCTCCGTGAATACCGCGAAGGTCGAGGCGACCGTAACGACTATCCTGGCCGATGTGCGCCAGGGCGGCGATGCGGCGCTTTCGGAGTATGCTGGGCGATTCGATGCGCTGGCGGAAGGCACGCCACTGTTGGTCTCGCGTGACGAGATGAGAGCCGCGTGGGATGCGACGGCGCCCGCGTTGCGCGAGGCGATGGAGGTTGCCCAGGGCAACATTCGGCGCTTTGCCGAGGCGCAGAAGCCGGCCGAATGGACGATCTCCCCGACAGACGGCTTGAAGACGGGGCAGATCGTGCGGGCGCTTGCCAGCGTTGGCTGCTACGTGCCGGGCGGCCGCTATCCGCTGCCCAGCACGCTGCTGATGACGGTGACTCCGGCGCAGGTTGCAGGCGTGGCGCGGATCGCCGTATGCTCGCCCAGGCCGGCGCGTGAGACGCTGGCAGCCGCTTGGCTCGCGGGTGTGACGGAGTTCTATCGCATGGGCGGCGCGCAGGCGATTGGGGCTCTGGCGTTCGGGACCGAGACGATCGTGCGCGTGGAAAAGATTGTCGGGCCGGGCAATTTGTACGTAACGGCGGCGAAGCAGATGGTGTCGCAGGAGTGCGGCATCGATATGCCGGCGGGGCCGACCGAGATCGGCGTGGCGAGCGAGACCGGCGACGCGCAGGGCATTGCCGCCGACTTAGTCGCGCAGGCGGAGCACGATCCCGAGTCGCTGGCGGTTTTAATTACGTCGAACGCGGAGCTTGGGGAGGCTGTCCTGAAGGAAGTGAAAACGCAGGCGAAAGAAAATGTAACAGCAAGTGAATCTTTGGCAGCGCAGGGCGTGGTATTTGTAACCAAGACGCTTACAGAAACGCAGGAGCTTACGAATCGGCTGGCATTCGAGCATTTGAGCGTCGATTCTGTGAGCGATCTCGCATGGGTCCGGAACGCGGGATCGGTCTTCGTGGGACGATTTTCGCCGCAGTCCATGGGCGATTACGTCTCCGGCCCCAACCACGTTCTGCCCACCGGGCGTGTCGGACGAATTCGCGGCGGATTGAGTGTGATGGACTTCCTAAAGGTGATTACCGTGCAGCAATACACGAAGCAGGGCCTGCAGCAACTGGGACCGCATGCGATTGCTCTGGCGGAGGCTGAGGGGCTTGTGGCCCATGCGCAGAGTGTGCGGGTGAAGCTGGGAAAGAAGGCGCGATGAGCGTGACGCCACGCAAGGCAGTGCTGGAGATGCCGGAGTATCATCCTCCGCTGGCGGCTCGCGATGCCCTGCGCCTGGACTTCAACGAGAACACCTTTGCGCCTTCGCCAAGGGTCATGGAACGCATCCGCGCGATCACGGCCGAGGGCCTGACGAAGTATCCGGAGCGCGAGCCGGTGGAACGCATCGTCGCCGCACACTTCGGGCTGAAGCCCGAGCAGGTGCTGCTGACCAACGGCGTCGATGAGGCCATCCACCTGATCTGCGTTGCGTTTCTCGAAGACGGCGACGAGGCGCTCATCTGCACGCCAAGCTTCTTCATGTACGACGTGTCGATCGAGCTGATGACGCGCGGCGGACTGCGCCGGGTGCAGGCGGATGCGTCGTTCGAGTTCCCGTTGGCACGCTTCATGGCTGCGATCACGGAGCGCACCAAGCTGATTATCGTGGCCTCGCCGAACAATCCAACCGGGGCGGTGGTGGCGCGACAGCAACTGTTACAAATTGGCGCCGCCGCGCCGCATGCGCTGCTGATGGTCGATGAGGCATACTTCCATTTCCACGGCGAGACGACGCTGGGCGATGTCGGCACGGTGCCGAACCTGCTGGTGACGCGAACCTTCTCGAAGGCGTACGGCCTGGCGAATCTGCGCATCGGCATGGTCGCGGCCAGCGAAGAAATGATGGGCTATCTAAAGAAGGTGAGTTCGCCGTACAACGTGAATGGCGTGGCGCTCGATTGCCTGCCGGCGGCGCTTGCGGACGATGCCTATGTGGATTGGTACGTCTCGCAGGTACGTAGCGGACGCGAGCGCATGATGGCGGGCCTCGATGCGCTTGGCGTCGCACACTTCAAGAGCGCGGCCAACTTCGTGCTCATGAAGATCGGGCCGAAGCACAAGGAGTTGGTTGCCGCGATGCGGAGGCATGGCGTGCTGCTGCGGGATCGCTCTTCGGACCCGGGCTGCGATGGATTTGTGCGAGTTACGATTGGGCTTGCGGAGCAGGTCGAAACCGGGTTGGCGGCGTTGAAGGCGTCGCTCGAGGAGATCGCATGGACGAAGTGAGAGTCAGTACCATCAAACGCAAGACGACGGAGACGCAGATCGCGCTGACGCTCACAATCGATGGGCAAGGAACGTATCAGGTGTCGACGGGGATACGCTTTTTCGACCACATGCTTGAGTGGTTCACGCGGCACGGCGGGTTCGATTTGGCGCTCGACTGCAAGGGCGATCTGGATGTCGATCAGCACCACACGGTGGAGGATGTCGGCATCGCGCTGGGCGAGGCTTTTCTCGAAGCGCTGGGCGATAAAAGAGGCATCATGCGCGCCGGATACTTTGTGATGGCGATGGATGAGACGTTGGCGGTGGCGGCTGTAGATCTATCCGGGCGCGTGGCGTGTGTCGTCGACGACCAGGTGACGGTGCCGATGGTTGGAGATTTTCAGACCGAACTTGTCACGGATTTCTTCGATGGATTTGCGCGGGGCGCGAAGGCGAATGTGCATGTGAAGACGATGTATGGAAGATCGAACCATCACAAGATCGAGGCGATCTTCAAAGCATTTGCGCGGGCCATGCGAGGGGCCTGCAGCAGGGATGAGAGGATGCGGGAGATGCTGCCGAGTACGAAGGGACTGCTATGAGCAAATTCAAGACGCCGCGAGAAAAGAAGCTTGCGAGTTTGGCATTAGATGGACGCAATGTCTACGGTGAAAATGATAAGGCAAGTCGAAAGAACATCCCAAAGGGCAAGCGGAGGGGTCGTAAGGCTGTTAGAAGAGCCGCAAAAGAGCCGCTCCACACGATATCCTCCGCGATGCATGAGGATGAAGTTGTCCAACTTGAATCCACTGCGAGGTCGCGAGAAATCAAGAGTAAGCGGAGCATTCCGGAAGCGACCAGACGCGTCTCTGGGCAGCTTGCTTGAGTACAAGCAAAGCGGTGACTGGACGCTAATCCGGAGACCCGGAAAATGATCGCGGTGATCGATTACAAAGCGGGCAATCTGACCAGCGTGGTGAAGGCGCTGAACTATCTCGGCGCGGAGACGCGGGTCACGCAGGATGCGGATGTTGTGCGTACTGCAAGCAGGATTGTGCTGCCTGGAGTCGGACATTTTCGCTCGTCGGCTCTGTTGCAGGAGCTTGGCGTAACGGATGCGGTGCGTGAGGCGATTACGCGGGGCTCGTTGTTTCTGGGAGTGTGCGTGGGGTTGCAGTGGCTGTTCGAAGGCTCGACCGAAGCTCCGGAGACGGCCGGGCTGGGACACTTCGCCGGACGCTGTGAGCGCTTCCCTGCCCTGTATGAAGGCGCCGAGTTGAAGTCGCCGCATGTGGGCTGGAATGCGCTCGATACCGTGCGCGAGGATTCTCGCTTATTGCGCGGGATTGCCCCAGGCGGATTCGTGTATTACACGCACTCCTGGCGGGCTCCGGTGGTATCTGCTACAGCTTCAGTTACAGATTACGGCGGCCCGTTTACAGGCGTTGTGGAACGAGAAAATGTGATGGGTGTGCAGTTTCATCCGGAGAAGTCGGCTGAAGTGGGGTTGCGGGTACTGCGGAATTTTGTGGAGATGTGAGCGAAGGGCGTGAAGCGAATTCTTTTCTTGTTTGTCATCCCGTAGGGATCTGCTTTTGTTCTGCCCCAGACGAAAGTGCAACAGCAGATCCCTGCGGGATGACAAACCAAACTGTATAGCAACAGGAAATTAGGTCGAAAGGCGGAGTAGTGCTGACGAAACGGATTATCGCCTGCCTTGATGTACGCGCCGGGCGCGTAGTCAAAGGCGTGCAGTTTGTCGATATCGTCGATGCGGGCGAACCGGCGGAGTTGGCGCATCGCCATGCGCGCGCCGGCGCCGACGAGATCGTGCTGCTCGACATCACCGCGACGCACGAGGGCCGCGGCACGCTGATCGATACGGTAAGACGCACGGCGGCGCAGTTGTTCGTGCCGTTTACGGTGGGCGGCGGGGTGCGTTCGGCGGACGATGCGGCTGCGGTCTTCAACGCCGGCGCGGATAAGGTGAGCATCAACTCGGCGGCGATTGCGAGGCCGGAGCTGATCGGCGAGATTGGCGCAAGCTTTGGGGCGCAGGCGGTCATCGTGGCGATCGATGCTCGACGCGGCGTGCAAGGGGTGGAGGACGCCGAGGTGTATGTGAGCGGAGGGCGCAAGAAGACGGGCCTGCGCGTCGTCGACTGGGCTCGCGAGGCCGAGGCTCGTGGCGCTGGGGAGATCCTGCTGACCAGCATGGATACCGACGGCATGCGCAACGGCTTCGATTGCGAGTTGACCGCGGCGGTGAGCGCGTTGGTGCAGATTCCGGTGATCGCGAGCGGAGGCGCGGGAACGGCGGCTCACTTCGTGCAGGTGTTCGGCGAAGGCAGGGCGGATGCGGCGCTGGCGGCCAGCATCTGGCATTTTGGGGTTAGGGATTCGCGAGAGTTGAAGGCGGAGTTGCAGCGGGCGGGCGTAAGTGTGCGGCTGCCATGCTGAGTGGAAATGCCGCAAAGTAAAACGGGAGAAAAGACGTGTTGATTCCTTCGATCGACCTGATGGGTGGGCGCATTGTGCAGCTGGTGCAGGGCGAGAAGCTCGCATTGGCGTTCGATGACCTTGAGTATTGGATTGGGCGTTTTGCAAAATATCCGCTGGTGCAGTTGATCGACCTCGACGCGGCCATGCGGCAGGGCGCAAATGCCGCGCTGATCGAGATGATCTGCAAGCGGCTGCCGTGCCAGGTGGGCGGCGGATTGAAGACAGCGGAGAATGGCCGCAGGCTGCTCGATGTGGGTGCGAAACGGGTCATCTATGGGTCGAGTTTGTTCGGTCCCAGCCTGCCTGAGGAGAGCAAGGAAAAGCGCAGACACAAGATCATCCGGCTGGAGTTTGCCGAGAGCCTGGCCAAGGCGCTGGGCGAAGACGCGCTCTGCTTCTCCGTCGATACCAAAGCCGGCAAAGTCGCAGTGAAGGGATGGCAGGAATCAGTCGACCTGACGCCGGAAGAAGCGGTGACGTGGCTCGAGGACTACCCCGCCTCGTTTCTCTACACGCACGTCGATACGGAGGGTACGATGTCCGGCTTTCCGATGGATGTCGCGGCGAGTCTGCGGGCGTGCACGGCCAGGCAGCTGATCGTCGCAGGCGGCATCAGGGAGGCGCGCGAGGTCGAGCAACTGGACGCGATGGGCGTGGATGCGGTCGCGGGAATGGCGGTGTATTCGGGTGCGATGGAAGCTTGATCGCTGCAAATCCCATGTCTCAGAATCGAGACATGGGGCACCCGGAGTTTCTTTAGATTTGGCTGTAGGGTTTGGGGCTCAGGATCAGGTTGGTGATGGCGCGGATGAGGGTATCGTCGCCGTTGCCGGGCATGGCGGCGAGCTTCTTCCAGGCGGGGTCGCCCGAGAATGCGGACCAGCAGGTTTCAAGGTCGGTCTGATCTTTCCACGTCAGCATATAGGTGAGCGCGGGCAGGCGCTCGCCGATCAGGTTGCGCGCGAAGAAGATGGGGCGAAAGCCGGCGTTGCGGAAGAGCTGGATCTCGGCCCGTTGGAACATTGCGACCTTGCTTTCGTGCGCCTGCTGGTTCGGGCTTTCGTAGGTGCGCAGCTGGAAGATGCGCTTGCCGGAAGGCACCGCGGCGGGCGCGAAGTCGTCGAAGGCCGCGAGCAGGGTGCTGTCGATGCGGTGCACCTCGGTCACGGAGGTGAACGGCTCCGCGGCCTTCACGTAGGCCGCATCTTTGGCGAGCGTGGCGGAGATGTTCGCGAAGGGTTCGAGCGACGTTGACGGTAGCAGCAGATAGGCGGCCGGCGTCTCTGGGCCGATGTCGAGTTTGAAGGCGCCGACGGGAGCGATGCCCAGCCGATTGAGCGCCGGGACGAGCGCGGTCGAAAAGTAGCTGTCAGTAAGCTTCGCCATCGGAGCGCCGGGCACGAGCGAGTAGCGGCGAAGCTCGAAGTAGGGGCGTTTAGCGTTGGCCTCGGGCGCGGCCGGTGCGAGAGCCAAGGCGGAGACGGCGAGGGATTGGGTCATGAAGGCTCTGCGTTGCATGAAGCCAGTCTCCGCTGTTGGCGCAAAATCTTGTTACGCTGTGCGCTCGAGTGCCTGCTCGCGTACGGGAACTGGCCTTTCGCCTTCAATCCGGGACAGGCGTCGATCAAGATCGAGCGAACGCTCAAGGCTTGCCCGCGTTTCGATCAGCATCGCAGTTGGCGCCTTAATCTCAGCAAGAAGCAGGTCGCGGGTAAGGTCGATTTTGTCGTCAAGCGCATCGGCTCGAAGGTCAATCTTCTTGTCCAGTGCAGCCACCTTTGCCTCAAGTGCTTTGAGGTCAGGGGTTACGATTTCCTGTAGTAATTTGCGAAGATCTTCGACGAAACTCATGGACGTCCTCGACCTGATCATAGCCCATTGACGCTAGTTATCCCGCGTATCGCCTTCCGGAATCGCATAGTATCCCTTGCGGGTGGTCACCTTCAGATCCTTGCCGCAGTCCAGATTGATCGACCGGAACTTACCGTTGAACTCCAGATTCTTCGGCGTATAGCTCACCAGATACTGCGTCCTCAACTCGTCCTGAATCTGGTCGAACGCCTCCTGCAGCTTCTTGCCGTTGTTGCCCACATTGATGACGCGCCCGCCGGTCTCGCGGGTGAGTTGATCCATGTCGCGGTCGCCGCCGAAGGAGAGGCCCGCGCCGGAGTAGAAGCCGCGGTCGGCGATCAGGATGACGTAGATGATGGCGTTGGCCTTCTGGGCGGCCTCGGTCGCGGTCTTCAGCGTCTCCTCCGAGCCCTGTTCCCCGCCGTCGGTCAGCATGACGAGAACCTTGCGGCCGGCCTCCTGACGCAGCTTGTCGTGCGCGGCCAGGTAGACCGCGTCGAACAGCTTGGTGCCGCCAACCTTTGCGTTGCCGGTGATGCCGCCCGAGGTTGCGCCGGTGTTGATGCGCGCCTGGTCCATGGCGCGCTGCAGCTCGCGCGGACTGTTGGTATAGTCGGCCAGCAGGTCGATGTTGATGTCGAACGAGATCAGGAAGGCCTCATCCTTGGGCGTCAGCACGTCGCGCAGGAACTCCGCGCCCGATTGCTTCTCAAGCGGGAGCACGTTTTCCTGCGAGCCGGAGGTGTCGAGCAGGATGCCGATCGTCAGCGGCAGATTCTTCTCCTGAGTAAAGTTCCTGATCGTCTGCGGCACTTTGTCTTCGGCCAGCAGGCAGTCGTCCTTGCGCAGGTTGGTGATATAGCCGGACTTATCGTGCGCCGAGAAGTAGAGGTTCACCAGGTTGGTGCCGATCCTCAGCGTCTGCAGAGGATTGTTCTCCTGGTTCGAAAGCGTGTCGGGCGCCTTCGACTTGGGCGGCGGCCCGGTGGGCGACGGAGCGTCCTGAGCGAGGGCGCCGGCAACCAGGCTGGCGGCGAGAAGAGCGGGAGCGGCGAAAGGAGCGAAGCGCATGTCTTATTAGACGACGAAAATCGCGCCGGAGTACGCGGGAAGTAGCGTAGAGACAGCGTTTGGGGTAGATTTCGGACACCCAATGCGAGTGCGGCTGCGTCCAAAGAGAGCAGAAGAGGCCAGGCTTCGGCTTCGCACACTGATACTCTGATAGTCAGGTTTCCGGAGCGCAGCTTCCGGGTTTGTGAGGGAGATTTCCGTGAAAGACTTCGTGATCGCGTCGGCGATGGCCATTGCACTGGCAGGGCAGCAGGTGGGCCAGCAACAGGCGGCGTTGCCGAATGCTCCTCAGCAACAGCAGCAGCAGGTTCCGGACGCGCCCAAGCCGCAGTTGACCGGCGTCGGCCCGATCGCTCCGGGCAAGGGCACCACGCCGACCTTCAACGGGACGCCGGCCCCCAGTTCGGCCTCCGCGCTGCCGCCTGACCCCAACCAGCCCGATCTGGATAATCCCACGCCCGCCAGTCCGACGATGCCGGATGAAGAGCAAGGTGCGGCTCCGATGACTCCGGCCAGCAGCCAGGCCTTCCTGAACGATCCTACGACCTTCACCTTGGTGAACCGCGTGAATTCAGTTGAAATCCCCTTTACCGTCAAAGATAACAAGGGCAGGCCAGTCCCCGGTATCAACTGGCGCGAGGTTCAGGTCTTCGAGAACGGCGTGCGTCAAAAGATGCAGGTCTACACCGTCGATCCATATCCCCTCTCGGTCGCGCTGGTCATCGACAACAGCATGGAATACCACGACATGGAGCGCGTCAACAATGCGCTCGGGGCGCTGCAGGCGGCATTCTCCAACTACGACTCCGTGTCGGTCTTCACCTACAACAACGGACCGAAGATGATCTCCGACATGACCGGCGGACAGAGCGCGCGTTTGACTGCAGCTATCGAGCGGAGCAAGGCTTCGGGACGCGATCAGATGTACTACGCTCCGGGCGAAGCGCTGGAGAACGGCATCATTCTGAACGGGGGCGCGAACCAGAATGAGGTGCTTACCGGGCATCAACCGGGCAGCCCGCAGGGCGTCGGTTCGGCGCAGGTGCAGCGCGAGGCCCACACGCTGAACGACGCTATTCTGGCGGCTGCACAAACCGTAGCGAAGGCGCCGAAGGGCCGTCGCCGAGTTGTCTACGTCATCTCCGACGGTAAGGAGTACGGCAGCACGGCCAAGACCAGCCAGGTGATCAAGTATCTGCAGCAGAATAAGATCGAGGTGGTCGCAAGCCTGGTCGGCGACGTCAGCGTCAAGGGCCTTGGCTTCGTCGACAGCCTGCACCTGCCACTGATGATGCGCGACAACATCCTGCCGGTCTACACCAAAGCTACCGGCGGCGAGTTCTACGCCGACTACCGCACCAAGGGCATCGAGGAGAGCTTCGCCAAGCTGACCGATGATGCGCGTACGCAATACACGGTCTGGTTCAACTCCCGCGAGCCGATGATCGACGGCAAGTTCCGCAAGGTCGAGGTGAAGGTGCTGCGGCCAAACCTGCAGGTGATCGCCAAGCAGGGCTACTATCCGTCGGTATCGGATGCCAGGCCGGGCGGAGCCTTGATGACACCGGGAATTCCCACCGATCCGGCGGCGGCCGCGGGATCGACAACTTCACCGGCAGCGCCTCCACAGTAAGGATGGGGTGGCTTGCAGGAAATGCGCTTCCGGCTTTGTTGTCGGCGATCGCCTGGGGCGTGGGCGATTTTTCGTCGGGCATGGGCGTCAGGGAGACCGGCGGAACCGTCCGGTCCGCATTGCGCTTCATCGTTTTCAGTCATGGCACCAGTCTGGCGTTGCTGGTCTGCGCTGCGTTGGCCCTGGGTGAGGCGTTTCCGCATGGGCGCCCATTGGTCTGGGGGCTCACCGCTGGAGTTACGGTCGGAGCCTCTGCCACAGCGTTCTACATTGCGTTGGCGCGCGGAGCGATGGGCACCTCGGCCGCAATCAGCGGTGTGCTGGCGGCGGCGATTCCGGCACTGTTCGCAATGGCTGCCGAGGGCGCGCCAGGATGGCGCAAGGGCACGGGGTTCTGTATCGCTGGCCTGGCGATCTGGCTGATCGCGGCGGGCGACGCGGGCGAGGAGACCAGGTCCGCAACCTGGCTTGCGATTGCCGCTGGCGCCGGATTTGGCGTCTACTTCGTAATGTTGAAGTTCGCCGCGGCCGGCGGCGCGATATGGCCTGCAGCGACATCGCGCATGGGCAGCCTGACAACCTGTGCCGTGGCCCTGCTCGTGATGCGAGGCGCCGGTGCGGTGGGCGTCACCGGGCGCATGCTGCTGTGGGTGGGCACGACCGTGCTCTTCGACACCGGAGGCAATCTGCTCTTTCTGGTGGCCACGCGCAGAGGCAGGCTGGACGTGGCGGCGGTGCTGGCGGCGATGTATCCCGTGACCACGATCCTGCTGGCGGCCTGGAGGACGCATGAAAGGCCGACACAAAGGCAAGGCTGGGGAATGGCGGCGGCGGGAGTTGCGGTGGTGTTGATCGCGGGGTGAAGACAGGGTGTAAGGGATAGGGTGTAGATTGTGCTGCTCGTAAACTTCCGTCGCACGAAGCCCCACTCGTAGAGAAAGACAAAGACACGATGAATGGGGCAGGTTGTCTTTCTAAACTCAATTTCCTACACCCTGCTTTATAGCTTTATCGTCGAGACATCCACCGTCGGCTTTGGATACTTCAGCTTCAGGTCATCCAGCGCATCCACGAGAATCCCCGAGATGGCGAGGTTGCGAAAGCTCTTGTGGTCCGAAGGGATGACGAACCACGGCGCATGCTTCCTGCTGGTGTGGCTCAGGATATCTTCGTAAGCATCCTGGTATTCGGGCCAGAACTGCCGCTCGGCGAGGTCGGCTGACGAAAACTTCCAGTGCTTGTCGGGGTCGTCGAGCCGAGATTGGAGACGCTTCTTCTGCTCCTCGTGCGAGATGTGCAGGAAGAACTTCAGGATGACGACGCCGTTGTCGGTGAGCGTGCTCTCCCACTCGTTGATGTCGTCGATCGACTTGCGGACTACCTTGGGGGTGATGAGCTTATGCACCCGCGGGGCAAGAACCTGCTCGTAATGCGAGCGGTTGAAGATGCCGATCATCCCGAGCGGCGGGACGGCGGCATGGCAGCGCCACAGAAAGTCGTGACGGGCTTCGAGCGGCGTCGGCACCTTGAAGCTGGCAACATCGCAGCCTTGCGGGTTGATGCCGGAAAAGATATGTGCGATCGTGCCGTCCTTGCCCGCCGTATCCATTCCCTGCAGGACGATCAGCACCGCATGCTGCTGCCCTGCGTACAGAACCTCCTGCAGGTTGGCGAGGCGCTCGCGATGCCCGGTGAGGACGGCGGCGGCGGCCTCCGACGAGAGGTGATCTTTCTCATCGGTCGAGAAGTGGGCGAGACGCACCTTGGTATTCGGCTTGACCAGCCAGGGGGATTTCAGCTTCATGGCACCTGCATCAGCACAGACGTGCCGTTATTTGACGGGTTCGACGGGAATTTCGGGCTTGGGCGTGACCACATGCGCCTGCTCGGTCGGCTTAGGCGTGTCGTCGCTCACGCTCTTCAGGCCTTCTTTAAATCCTTTCAAACCTTCGCCGAGACCCTTGCCCAGGTCTGGCAGTTTCTTGCTGCCGAACAAAACGACAGCAACAACAACAATGATTGCTACATGCCATGGCTCTAATCCGAACATGATGCCCTCCAATGCCGATGCTAACGGCAGCACACGCTATTATCGCACTTCTGATGAGACGAGGCGCGGCGTGGAATGGATGGGTGGGAAGATAAAAGGTAAGGAGAGCAAGGGCACAATGAACAAACCACGACCAGTGCCGGCGATACCTAGCCCGCAAACTCTTGAGGCGGCTCCCAGGCCTTACATCCTCGCGGCATGCACGCCCGCTCTGCTTCCAATTACGTCAGGGCGGGAACTTCTGGAATGGTACCGCAACAATCTCTGCTCGCGCAGCCTGATTGATCCCCGCGGATATCGAGTCATTTTCCTCGACACTGACTTCGTCCATCTACTAGTCAAGTTGATCGACAAGTACGGGAACGAGCCGCGCAACCGCCGCATGACCGTGGACCAGATTAGGTCCGGGCGGGTCAACCTTACGGCGGGCCGGTTCGACATCAGGCGGGCACAGGAATTGAGTTGGGCAAGTTCTATCATTCAACAGCCGACGATGATCGTGCCGAACTGGCAAATCATGGGGAAGGCTAATCCTGGGGACGCCTACATCAAGAATTTCGGAATCGACGGTGGACGGCCTATTTACCGGGTGCTGATCTGCGGGCACGAGGGTCAAAGGCGGCGGCCAGTCACGATTTTCCCGCGCGAACGCTTCACGTCTCAGGAAATTCATCCGATTCTTTGGCCTTAACGCGAGGGGGTCGCTCGAAAGCGACCCGCTCTAACCCTATTGTGTCCCAGGCTGGGGTTTAGCAGGCTTTCACCTGCGAGGTACATGCTTAGTATGACACACCAGGACACACCTCCTCGTCACCTCGCTCCTGATTCCATATCGCCTTCGGATCGCAGAGATGAGAAAGGAAAAGCTCGCCCGCCGAAAGGTATTGCCGCCCCGGCAACGTCTAAAGGACACAGACGTTATATCTTGGAAAGATAGTTTGTTTGCGGGATTGGATGACACGAGCGATGCGTAGAGGGACGAAGTTGGCGGTAAGGCACCGGGCCGGTCTGGCCATGGCGCTTTGCCTGATGGTTGGCGCGGCACACATGCGCGCGCAGGATACGACCGGGACGCAGGAAATTGGAGCCTCGGGCAAGCTGGCGGCGGCGGCGCCGGTCACCTACGACAATCGTTACGAGATCTATGGCGGCATCAATCTGCAGAACGATCAGGCCGGCCAGGCGCTGCCCAGGCGCATCAATCTGGGCGGCGTGGAGGTGCTGGGGACGTACTGGGTGACGAAGCGCATCGGCGTCGCGGCCAACTTCCGCGGCGAAGCCGGCACCACGCCGGTGCTGGCGAACCCCTACACGAGTCGGCCGCTGGTGGTCTTCTACGAGGGTATGGCCGGCGCCGAGTACCGCGGACCCAGGGGCCAGCGCGCCGCGATGATCTTCCACGCCTACGCGGGCGTCCTGCATGGCGACTTCACCGAGACGCCGCTGCCCGCGGGCGAGAACGTCGGCCTCTACACCAATCGCACCAAGCCGATGGGCGCGGCGGGCGTCAGCTTCGATTACAACTACAGCAGGAATGTTGCGTTTCGCCTGTCGCCGGACCTGATTATCGAGCACCTCGGCACCGAGACGCGCGAGTTCTTCGCCCTCTCGGGCGGCGTGGTGTACCGCTTCGGCCATCGCTAAGGCAGCAAAGAAGAGGAAGTTGAAATGCGCGTACTAGTCCTGGGACACGGAAAGACCGGCAAGCTCGTAGCCTCCGTCGCAGCCGAGCACGGCCACAGCGTGCACGTTCTCGACGCGAAGGAAAACCGCGAGGCGATGGCGCTGACAGCTCCCTTCGTCGCCGGCTTCGATGTCGTCATCGACTTCACCACGCCCGAGGCCGCGGTTCAAAACATGCGCGCCTGCCTCGCCGTCGGCGCGAAGATGGTCGTCGGCACCACCGGCTGGTACGAGAAGCTGCCCGACATGCGCGGCCTCGCCGAACGCAGGCAGGCGGGCCTGCTCTACGGCACCAACTTCTCCATCGGTGTGCAGATCATGCTCAAAATGGCCGCCGAGATGGGCGCCGCGCTGAAGGACGCCGGCTATACCTTTGCGATCGAAGAGACGCATCACGCCTCGAAGCTCGACTCACCCTCCGGCACGGCGATCTCGCTCGGCCAGGTCGTCGAAGGCACCGGCATCCCGCCGGTCGCAATCAGCAGCAGCCGCGAAGGCGATGAGACCGGCGTGCATGTGCTGATCGCCACCAGTGACGCCGATCGGATCACGCTGAAGCATGAGAGCTTTTCGCGGAAAGCGTTCGCGGAAGGCGCGGTGCGCGCGGCGGAGTGGCTCTCGACGAGAAGAGGCTGCTACGACCTGCGCGATGTGTTTGAGCAGATGTAGAGGGTATACTCGTCCCATGAAAACGCTCGAACTCTCCGAAGCCGAAGGCCAACTCTCTTCCCTGGTCGAGGATGTGGAAGCAGAGCCGCTCGCCCTGGAGCGTGACGGCAAGCAGATTGCCTTCCTGGTTTCCCCGGCAGAGTTTGCAACGACTCTGCAAGCCAGAAGAAAGGCCGCACTCGATTCCCTCCACGCGATTCACACTGAGATCGAATCCAGAATGAACAAGGGTGAATACACCCAGCAGGATCTTGACGATCTGGTGGGGAGCCTTGATCGCAAAGCCTCGTAGAATTACGAACGACACCAACGTGGCGGTGAGTGCAGTTCTCAACCCGCATCCCGCGCCGGCCATCGCCTTCAGGCAGGTATTTGCGAAAGAAATTCCTCTGCTGTCGGAGGCGATGAAAGTCGAATTGACAGATGTTCTGTCTCGAGACAAGTTCGATCGGTATGTAACAACCGAGCATCGACGTATCTTTGTCGATCGATACGTCGAGTTGGCGCTCCTGTCCACCC
>CAXTMK010000093.1:18441-18655 GCA_964245315.1 uncultured Acidobacteriaceae bacterium
TGCCACTGATTGTATCGATTTGAAGGACAACAGGATTTTGGAATGCGCGCTTGCCGGTAACGCCGACCTCATCCTCAGCCGAGACGATCATCTGCTGCGACTTCATCCATGGCGCGGAACTTCGGTCATTACACCGGCCGATTATCTGATGTTGCAGCCGGGCGAGGGATTGCGTAAAACGCAGCTGTAGGATCACCGTCCCGCCACCATCGAT
>CAXTMK010000094.1:0-18622 GCA_964245315.1 uncultured Acidobacteriaceae bacterium
GGGTGGTGTTGATCTCGGGATCTTCGGTCATGGTAGTCAAGGATATCTCCTGTCGAGTGCTTTGCGCTGAATGCGCGGCTGGACTCTTCGATTCTAGGTTGGCCTGCTACTTCCCGCGAGAGAAAACGTTTGTGGGAAAAGACGGCGAATCTGTGAGACTCAGGACAGCTTCGTTCGAATGCTGAGGGGTGTCTGGAACTGGCCTGCGAAGGCTTCTAAGAAGAACTATGAAAGAGATACAAAAGAAAGAAGTAGTAGCCGTTTGCGCTGGATATGTGGATATCCAACCGAAGCCCAGACAGGTGAGCGGATTACGTTGCGGACACGATTTAGAAATCCGCTCTGCGTTGGACGCAAGGTTCGGATTGCCGGAGGGTAAGGAGGGAGGTGGCACCGGGTTCTCCCACTTCTGCACAGCGGCATGCGCGAGGCCGCGTAGAAGCGTTGGGAGCAACGTGGATGGGACGTGCAAGTGACTGAGGAGCAATGGCTTCGGTCGACCCGGAAAACCACAGGGAGGTGGAGGTGCTTCGGATAAACAGCCGGGCAACCTGAAGACCGCGCCGTCCGAGGACACCGGTGATCTGCTCTGCGCTCGGCTTTAAAGCAAGACAAAGCAGATTCCTGGCGGGATGACAAACAATTTGCTTCGTTTGTCATTCCGCCAGGATCTGCTCTTCGGTTGGCGCGCCCTAATAGCTTCAGGAAATTAGCCGCTAGCTGAGCGCTTCCATCAGCTTGTTGATGGTGCGGTTCAGGTCCTTGTCGCCGCGGCGCTGCTCGTCGATCTTGGCGATCGAGTGCATCACCGTGGTGTGGTGCTTGCCGCCGAACTGCCGCCCGATCTCGGGCAGCGAGGCCTCGGTCATCTGCTTGGCCAGATACATCGCGATCTGCCTCGGCACGACGATCTGGCGGGAGTTGTTCTTCTGCTTCAGCTCCGGCACGCGCATGCCGAACTGCTCGGCGACGGCGCGCTGGATGGCTTCGATCGTGATCTTGCGCACCTGGGTGTCGATGAACTGCTTCAGGCACTGCTGCGCGACCGCCAAAGAGCACTCGACGCCATGATGCGAGCACCAGGCGATGACGCGGATCAGCGCGCCCTCGAGCTCGCGCACGTTGGTCCGGACGTTGGTCGCGATGAAGAGGGCGACGTCGGTCGGCAGCGTGGTGTGCTCGGCCTCGGCCTTGCGCTGCAGAATGGCGACCTTGGTTTCGAGATCGGGCGGCTGGATGTCGGCGATCAGGCCCCACTCGAAGCGCGAGCGCAGGCGATCTTCAATGTCGCCTAACTCTTTCGGAGGCCGGTCCGAGGCGATGACGATCTGCTTGGCTTCCTCGTGCAGCGCGTTGAAGGTGTGGAAGAACTCTTCCTGCATGCGCTCCTTGCCGGCGAGGAACTGCACGTCGTCCACCAGCAGCACATCGACCGAGCGGAACTTGTCGCGGAAGCTGGTCATCTTGTTGTAACGCAGCGAGTCGATCAGCTCGTTGACGAACTTCTCGCCCGAGACGTAGCTGATGGCCGCATGCGGCATGCGCCGCTTCACATCGTGGCCGATGGCATGCATCAGGTGGGTCTTGCCCATCCCGACGCCGCCGTACAGGAAGAGCGGATTGTAGGCCTTCGACGGACGTTCCGCGACGGCCATGGCGGCTGCCAGCGCAAACTGATTGCCGGAGCCGGGGACAAAGCCGTCGAACTGGTAGCGCGGGTTGAGCTGCGAGGCGGTGTTCCAGTCGAAGCGGGCCTGCTCCGAGCCGGCAACCGGCGCCATGCCCGGCGCCGCGCTGCGGGTGTGTCCGTTGCCGCTGCCGCGGGGCGCGTTCGAGGCATGGCTGGGGACCGGAGCGAATCCGCCATCCTCGCGCACGCGCTGCGCTGCGGGATCCTGCTGCGGCGTCTCGAATTCGACTGTGTCGACATCGAGCGCGAGTCGTTCGATCGCCTCTTCGATGAGTTGGCCGTACTTGTCGCCGATGTGCTCGAACTGCGCTGAAGGAATGCGCACATACAACGTCTTGCCGACTACCCGCGAGAATCGCGTTGGCTTCAACCATGTTTCGAACGACTGACGGTTGATCTTCTTTTCGAGCGCACCCAGGATGCGGACCCATTGGTTCAACACGGCGCTGGCCGTCGGGACGAATGACATTTCTTGGCTTTCCTTTTTCTGAACTATTTTGATGTTTTCTCTGCTGCAGACCCCAGGAAAATTGCTGCATGGTGCTTCAATGCTCGAAACGAAAAGATGAAACAGTTCTCCCTTCACCCCGCTGAGGGGTGCCGGCGTAACTTGGCGTTGCCTGGAAAATTCTTCTCGCACCCCGGCCTGTTCCGGCGTGTGAATACGAGAGGAAGATGTTGCATTGGTCAAGCGGAAAACCCCAAATATTTTCCGTCTCGAGTGGAACCTAACTTACGGAGCGGGTTTGATGGTAGCACGGAAAAGAAGCCCGTTTTCAAGCCGATTTCGGCAAAAATTCCGTTTGCACCGTTCATGGTGAAACCTTGTTGTAACCTGCGAGAGAGATAAAATCCTCTTCCTGAAGATGCATCATTGCACAATCCGGAAGGTCGCGCGCGAGCGTTCTTTGCCATGGTCCTGAGATGCCCAATTTGGGCTTCACGTCAGGCGCGCGTCGACGCCCTCGGGAGCCATGGCAGAGAATCGGTCTCGCGTTTTCCACCGCTCTCGGGTATACTTGGAAACTGTTGCCGCAGCCCACGTTCGAACGCCCGTGATGGTTACTCCGGAGCGAGCAGAGCACGGCGCGAATCGACACACAGTCAAGCCGCCCCACAGCGAGGAAGAGCAGCAAGTCTTCCGGCGAGTGGGTGCCGCAGGAGATCAGTTCCATGCCGAAGCGTACCTTCCAGCCCAACCGCCGTCATCGCGCCAAGACGCATGGCTTCCTCTCCCGCATGAAGTCCAAAGCCGGCGCCGCCGTGCTGAGCCGCCGCCGCGCCAAGGGCCGCCACAAGATTGCAGTCTCCGCCGGATACCGCGACTAGTCGTTTCGTTCAACGAAGCACCGGAACCCACGCTCTGAAAAGCGTGGGTTCTTCTTTGGAGCACGCCGCATGGCCGATCAAAACCCCAATCGGGATATCGTCTCGCTGCTGGATGCCTGCGCGGCGGTGCCGGACCTTTGGAGCCCGCGCGTCGTAGGCCGGGTGAACGATCAGTACCTGAAGGTGGCGCGGGTGCAGGGCGAGTTTCCGTGGCATAGCCATGCGGCGGAAGACGAGCTCTTCCTGGTGCTGAAGGGCGCGCTGACGATCGGCCGCTCGGACCCAGACGGAGGCCCGCTGGTGCTGCGTCCAGGCGAGGTCTATATCGTTCCGCGCGGCATGCGCCACAACACCTCCGCCAGCGAAGAGACGTGGATCGCGCTGGTCGAGACCGTGAGCACGCGGCATACCGGTGACGAGATCACGCCGCTGACGCGCAGCATTGCAGAGCAGCTGGGGCAGTGATGCGCAGGGCGGTGCTGATCGTCAATCCCTCAGCCGGACGCGCGAGGCTGCTGGCGGCGCAGATGCCGGCCATCTTCGCCCTGCTTGCGGAGCACGGCTTTGGGGCCGAGGCGGTCGAGACCACCGCGGACGAAGGCTCGGCCACGGTGCTGGCTGCAGAGGCTGCCAGCAACTCCGCGCTGGTGCTGGCTTGCGGCGGCGATGGCACAGTCCACGGAGTGGTGCAGGGACTTACACAGACCGGAGTCGCAATGGGGATTGTGCCGGTGGGAACGGCGAACGCACTGGCTCGCAACCTGAAGCTGCCGCTCGATCCTCTGGCGGCGGTTACGCGCCTGATGAGCTATGAGGCCAGAGCGGTACCGCTGGGGCTGATCACGACTCCGGCCGCGACACGCTGGTTCTGCCTGATGGCCGGATGCGGACCGGCGGGAGCGCTGGTGGACGCGATGGCCGCAGGGTCCAGACTGAAGCGGCGCTTCGGACGCGTGGCCTACTACATCCATGCGGCGCGGCTGTTTGTTACTCGGCGCTGCCCGGTCTTCAGGGTGGAGTTCCGTGGCGCGCCAGGCGAATGGCAGAGTGTGAACGCGGTCGCGTTGATGTCCTGCTGGGTGCCCGATCTGGGCGGGCTTTTCTCCGGCGTGACGCACAGGGCCAGCGTGATGGATGAGCGTCTGCACATGCAGGTGGTGCGGGGGCCGGCGTGGCTGTCGCTGCCGTTGTGGATGCTGTTCGGAGCGCGCGGGCCGTGGGCGCGGGAGATCGAAGCAGACGAGCTTCGCTGCGCCGCGCTGGACGAACGCAGGGTGTATGTGCAGGCCGACGCGGAGCCGCTGGGCATGTTGCCGCTGGAACTGCAAGTCGTGAAGGATGCAGTGGTGATGCTGATGCCGGAGCGGGCGGGATAAAGTAAACAATGTGCCAACCGCAACTCCCAACGCGCTGCTTCGCCTTCGCAAACACGCCGACTATCAGCGCGTGTACACGTCGTCACGCAAGCAGTTCTCGAAGCAGATGGCATTTTTTTACTCGGTGCGCCCAGAAGACCGACGCAGCGATACGCCAGGGCCGCGCATCGGCCTTACCGTGGGCAAAGTGCTGGGCAAGGCCGTCGAGCGCAACCGCATCAAGCGCCGGCTGCGCGAATGTGTGCGCCGGCACGCCGGCATCCTGACCTATCCGGTGGATGTGATCCTGCATCCGCGCCGCTCGGCGCTGCTGCTGGAGCATGCGAAGCTCGACGGCGAAATAGCGCAAATCTTCAGGACGATCCAAGCGTCAATCAGGAAGGCTGCACTGTGAGTCTGAAGGCCACAGCGCTGCGGCTCCTGTTCGCGGGATACAAGCGCGTGGTCTCGCCGCTGCTGCACGCGGTGGGCGTGTCGCAGTGCATCTTTCTGCCGACATGCTCGGAGTACGCGTATGTGGCGATCTCGCGGTATGGATGGCTTCGCGGAACATCGCTGGCTGTGGCGAGGATCTCGCGCTGTCATCCGCTGTCGAAGGGCGGGCTTGATCCGGTCCCTTAGTAGAGCTCCGGCAGGTTCAGGGCGAGGCGCTGTTCGTCAGGGAGGCGGAAGACGCCTTGAATGACACTCTTGTCGCGGACGCAGAGCTGGATGTGGGTGAGTTCGCGGAAGCCAGCGGTAGGGTAGAGCGGCTTGCCTTCGGGGAAGAGGGCGCGAATGGTTTGAAACCGGTGGACTCCTGGATGGCGAGCGGCAGACTCATCGACCGAGGCGTTCAAGAAGTCGATTACGGCACAATCGAGATGGCGCAGGACAAGGTCACCATCGCGACGTCCGGGCGGATCCTCGTTCAGCGGCATCTTTCTTCCAGAATGCTGCTGCAACTCTACGAAATCCTTGTAAGCGCCTTGAACGGCACGCAGGCCGCTCTGGCTTGTGAGGTCTATACAGTGACCGAGTTCAATGGCTGCGCCGACGATGGACGGACTCGAAGGCCTATGCTGTAACGCCCAGGCCCACGCCCGAAGCGGATCGGATTCCCAGAAATAAACACCCTTCCCGAGCCAGTCATACTTCTTATTGCTATCCAGGAACGAGTTCCCACTGAGGACTATCTGAGCGGTATCCCGGCTACAGCCGTGGTATGCCAGGACTACTGGCAACTAGACTTCCAATCGCTTGATCTGTACTGCTCGGCCAACTCCCCGTCCTCATCCAGCAGGCCGTAGGATTGCAAAAGCTGCTTCGCCAACTCCGGGGTGTTGTACTCCCGCTGATGCCGGGCAAACTCCTGTTGCAACAGCTCAAATTGATAGTCGTCCATGGATTGCACCTCCCGATCTCTATCCAGTGGGCGTATGCAGCACCCGCCGTCATCAGTTTACGCCCAGCCCCAACCCTCGCACCATTTATCATAGAACGAGGTCTGTCTCAGGCCGAAAGTTCGTCGACATAGAAAGACAGGGATCGTGGCAGAGTTTAAGAATCCGAACCAGCCGGGTGCACCGCAGGATAGCCGTCCGCTCGTTGTCATCATGGCCGTAATGTTGCTCGTCTTCGTCGCGCTGACCTACTACCGCACGGCCCACAATCCCCAGACCGCCTCGCCCAATGCCCCGGCCCAGAACCAGTCCCAAAACCAGTCCGGGAGCCAACAGGCGAACCAGTCCGCGACCCCGACCCCCACGGTGGCCGCCAGCGTCGCCGGCCAGACCATCCAGGTGCCGGTCGTGCAGGCCCCGTCTGAAGTCTCGACCACCGTCGAGAACGAGCTGTACAAGATCACGTTCTCGAATCGCGGCGCGCAGGTCACCAGCTGGATTTTGAAGCGGTACAAGGACTCCTACGGCAAGCCGCTGGACCTGGTCCACTCCGATGCCGCGCACACCGTAGGCTTTCCGCTCTCGCTCTATACCTACGATCCGTCGCTGACGGCGAACCTCGCCAGGGCGCTCTACCTGCCCTCGGCGACCGGCAACCTGACCGCGCCGTCGGCCCTGACCTACAAATTCGCGGTCGACGGCTATGAGGTCACCAAGACCTTCTCGTTCGACGATTCTTACGTTCTACAGGCCGACACGCAGGTGCTGCGCAACGGCGTTCCGGTGCGCGCGCTCATCTCCTGGCCGGGCGGCTTCGGCGACCAGGAAAACGCGCGCGACTACGGCGGCTCGCAAGTGGACTTCAGCCAGGGCGCGAAAGAAAAGCATGACGCCGCCAAGGATGTCCACGGCGGCGCAACGCTGAACGGAGGCTTCGACTGGGCCGGCGTCTCCGACCTCTACTTCGCCACCATCTTCCTGCCCGACAACCCCGAAGGCGCGACCGTCGCCACGCTCCACACCGACATCGTGGTGCCTAAGGCGAACCGCCACAATGGCCTGGGCGAAGGCACGCCGGTTGCGCCACATAACAATCCAGGCAAGGACGAGATCAAGGTGCCGATCCTTGGCGCCGCGCTTGGCGATGTCTCCGGCCACACCCGCACGAATATTTTCGCAGGTCCCAAAGCGGTCGACGTGCTGCGCAACGTGCATGCCGCCAACCCCCAGATGACGCTCAAGCCTCTGCTCGACTTCGGCTTTTTCGGCTTCGTCGGCAAGTACCTCTTCCTTGCGCTCAGGGCCATTAATCAGCACGTCACCTCGAACTGGGGCTGGGACATCGTCTGGCTGACCGTACTCATCAACCTGGTCATTCTGCCGCTGCGCATCAAGACCATGCAGTCCGGCCTGAAGATGCAGCGCATTCAGCCGCAGATGGACGCTATCAAGGCCAAATACAAGAACCTGAAGGTGACCGACCCCAAGCGCAACGACATGAACGCGGAGATCATGCAACTGCAGAAGGATAACGGCGTCAATATGTTCGGCGGCTGCATCCCGACGCTGATCCAGATGCCGCTGCTGTTCGCCTTCTTCGGCATGATTCCTAAGGTGGTCGAGCTGCGCCAGGCACACTGGTACTGGCTGCCCGACCTTACCGCGCCTGACCCCTGGCATCTGCTGCCCATCCTGATGGTCGTAAGCCAGTTTCTGGTTCAGTTCTATACGCCGTCGCCGGGCGTAGACCCGCAGCAGCAGAAGATGATGGCGTTTATGATGCCGCTCTTCTCCGGCTATATGACGCTGACCTACGCCTCCGGCCTGGCGCTCTACTGGTCGGTCGGCAACCTGATCTCGATCGCGACCCAGGCGGTGATGAACCGCACGTCGATCGGCCTTGAGATGCGCGAGATTGCGGCCAAACGCGCCCGCCGCAAAGCCGGGCTGAGCGCGCCCAGCGCAAAGACGATCCAGGGAAAATCCACGAGACGTTGACTCTGGCGAAGTACCGCAGAGCAAAAGCAGATCCCTGCGGGATGACAAACAAGATAGCTTTGGGTTGTCATTCCGTAGGGATCTGCTCTTTTTGCGGCGCCAGCCTTCGTTTTAAGCCACCAGCAGGATCTTTCCGATACCACCCTTTTCCGCGGCTGTATGGCCCTCGGCGGCATCTTCGAGCGGCAGCATGCGGTCGATGGGAATGGTCAGATGCTTCGCCACCACCTGCTCCGCAAGCTCGACCATGTGCACAGGGTCGGGCTTCGCCATCATAGGCGCGATGCGCAGCGTCGGATGCAGCGCAGCGTTCTTCGGCGGCTCAACCACCGAGGCATATACGCCGCCTTGTTTCACCTTGCCTGGCAGCATCTCGCCAAGTTCGCCGCCGATGGTGTCGGCAACGGCATCAAGCAAGCCGAGCTTCGCCATCGCATCCTTATCGTCGAGCGCCAGCACCTGATCCGCGCCCAGCGTCTTCGCCTCTTCCAACTGTTTGCCGCGAACCCCGGCGATGACATGCGCGCCGAGATGCTTCGCCGTCCACACGGCGCAGCGGCCCACCGCGCCCGCTGCCCCGGTGATGAGGATGGTCTGGCCGGCCTGGATCTCAGCCGCCACGCGCACCAGTTGTTCGCCCGTAATCGTCACCAGCGGCAGCGCGGCGGCCTGCACGAGGTCCAGCTTCTCCGGCACCTTCGCAAGCTCCGTGGCCTTCACCACGCAAAGCTCGGCGTAGGTATGCCATGCCACGGCGAAGACTCTATCTCCCGGAGCAAAGCCCTCAATACCCGGACCAACGGCGCGCACAATGCCCGACATATCGCGTCCGAGGATGCCGGGAAACTCTACCGGGAATCGTTCCTTCGCGGCGCCGGAACGCATCTTGTAATCCACGGGATTGATGCTCGCCGCAGCCACGCGAACCAGAACTTCACCCTCGCGCGCGACTGGATCCGGCCACTCTTCCAGCTTTAACTCTCCAGGACCGCCATACTTGTGCAGCACCACAGCCTTCATCTTCATCCTCCAGGCACTCAAGTGGGTTGGATGCCGTCTGCCGCTCCGGCGACGAGGTAGCGCTCCCAATCCGGGCTCTCGGCGATGCGCTTCAGCAGGTGGAAACGCTTCAGCATGGTGTCGAGCACATGCGGCACCACAACGTATTTGCCCATGGCACGGCCTATCGGGCCGAGCCGCATGGAGAAGCGCACGATGTCGATCAGGAGCGTCTTGCCATCGATATCCTCGAAGCGATGGTCGTGCTGGAAGCTGCGAAACATGCCGCGGCCCATGGTGTCCTGGAAAAAATCCGGACGCTCGTAGCGCGTGATCAGCGTCTCATGCCACGCCGGCAGGCCGAACTTCCAGCCGCGCCACAGCAGTTGGTCGCCATTGACGATCAAGCCCTTCGTCTTGCCCGAGACCGGCTTCATATGGAGCGTCCGCTCCACGATCGCAATGCTGGTCGACAGCAGGAAACAGCGGTCGATGGGCGCGTTGACGTGGATGCTTTCCTTCAGTCGAAACATGGCTACTCCAATGTATCCCGAACCTAAAGCGTGCGTCGGCTCTTGCTTTGTGGCTTGGATTCGGCAAGCTTCACCAGTTCATGCAGTGAATACAAGGTCGCACGCCGGCCTTTGCCCGGAACCAGCACACGGAGAACGTTTCCCTGCACCAGGCGATCGAGCAGGATCATCAGTTGCGGGCGCTGCATCATGCCCGGCAGCCTCAGCATCGCCGACGCCTGAAAAATCGGCTTCGCAAACATCGCATCCAGCAGCGGAACCACCGAGCGCGAAGTCGTCATCTCGAACATCTTTCCTTTAAGCCTCTCATACAGACGCAGCACGGATTGCACACGATAGACATTCCACTCCGCCTGCACGGTAAGTCCTTTTACAAAGAAGGCACACCATCGGTTCCACGCCGCTACTCCCTGCTTTAGTTCGCTCAGATGTCCAACATAGTTATCCCGGTTCTCCTCCAGATACTCCGACAGGTAAAACGTCGGACTCGACAAAATCTTTTTGTCGTAAAGAAACAGCGGAATCAGGATGCGCCCGATGCGTCCGTTGCCGTCGAGAAAAGGATGCAGAAACTCAAACTGAGCGTGGATGAGCGCAAGCTGCGCCAACGGATCTTTTTCATCCATGTGATAGTACCGCTCCCAGTTGTCGAGGCCAGCCATCAAACGATCGGGACTGGGCGGAATGAAAGCCGCCTCTGCAATCGTCGAACCCGGTCTGCCCAGGTAGTTTTGAATGCGGCGAAACTCTCCGGGTGCCTTGTTGTATCCACGCACGCTGCTGAGCAAAATCCTGTGCAGATCGAGCATCAGGTTCAGGCAAAAGGGGCGCTTCTTCAAACCCTTCTGCGCGGCCCGCAGCGCAAGCCGATAGTTGACGATCTCCTCCACGTCGAGCCGCTTCTGTTCCTGCGCCGGTTCATCGCCCGCCTCCGACCGCAGCACCTCGCTTACGGTCGCCACCGTTCCTTCGATCTTCGACGAGAGAACCGCTTCTCGAATCATCAGCGGAGTGCGCAGCAACTCAGGACTCGGCATGTGCGCCAGCATGCCATCGTAACGAGCGATGGCGCGGTTGGCGTCGCTCAGGATGGGCAGCAAACCCGTCCAGTCAAGTTGCGCTATCGGCAGTGTGATGGGAATTGCGGGCTTCACGGCATAGACCTCTTGTGTATGGTTTATAGCACGAAACCATACACAAAAAAGTTTGTTGTTCAGAAACCATACACAAAGAAGTTTGTTGTTCAGAAACCATACACAAGAAAGTTTGTTGTTTGTTTTCCATACACAAACTATTTGCCGCATCCAAACCAGTAAACAAAGGGGAATTACAGCCTGGCAGCCTTGCTGCCCAGCAGCGACCTGCATCTCTCCGTGAACGCCTCAACCGTCACGCTGCCTTCATCGCCCTTAGCCCGCACCCTTACGCTCACTGAATCCGTGGCCTCTTCCTTATCGCCCAGGATCAAAATGAACGGCACCTTCGCCAATCCAAACTCACGGATCTTCGCGTTCATCTTCTCGTTGCGCGCATCGAGATCCACGCGCAGCCCGGCGGCTTCGAGCCGCTTCTTCACCTTCTCCGCATAGTCGATGTGTTTATCCGATGAGATGGGAACGATGCCCACCTGCACCGGCGCGAGCCATAGCGGAAACGCGCCCGCATAGTGCTCGATCAGCACTCCGAAGAAGCGTTCCACCGAGCCGAACAGCGCGCGGTGCACCATCACCGGCGGATGCAGCTCGCCGTCCTCGCCCTTGAAGTGCAGGTCGAAGCGCTCGGGCAGGTTCCAGTCGAACTGCACGGTGGAAAGCTGCCACATGCGGCCCAGCACGTCGACCAGCTTGATGTCGATCTTGGGCCCGTAGAACGCGGCCTCGCCCGGAATGGTCTTGTATGGAATGCCCTTGCGGTTGAGCACGCTTTCGAGCGCGCCGACGGCATTGTTCCAGTCCGCGGCCGTGCCGATGAACTTTTCATCGGCGGGATCCCACGTGGAAAGCTCGATCTTGAACTCGTCGAAGCCAAACGTCTTCAGCACGCTCTCGGCGAAGTCGATGCAGGCCGCAATCTCGCTCTCGATCTGCGACGGCGTGCAGAAGATGTGCGCGTCATCCTGCGTAAAGCCGCGCACGCGCAGCAGACCATGCATCGTGCCCGAGCGCTCGTAGCGATATACGTTGCCAAGCTCGGCGTAGCGCACCGGCAGGTCGCGATAGCTTTTGGGCGAATTCTTGTAGATGAGGATGTGGCCGGGGCAGTTCATCGGCTTCAGCCGGTACTCGGCGTCGTCGAGCTCCATCGGCGGATACATATTCTCCGCGTAGTTGATCTCGTGTCCGCTGATGCGCCACAGCTCGCGCCGCATAATGTGCGGCGTGTAGACCATCTCGTAGCCGCGCCGGATGCACTCTTCGCGCATCCAGTCTTCCATCGTCTTGCGGATCAGCCCGCCCTTGGGATGCCAGAAGATAAGGCCCGAACCGGCGACCTCCTGGATCGAAAACAAGTCGAGCTGCTTGCCCAGCACGCGGTGATCGCGCGCCTTGATCTCTTCCAGCCGCGCGAAGTGCGCCTTCAAATTTTTATCGTTGAAGAAGGCTGTCCCATAGATGCGCTGCAGCTGCTGATTCTTCTCATCGCCGAGCCAATACGCGCCGGCAACCGATGTCACCTTGAACGCCTTGATGCGGCCGGTCGAAGGCACATGCGGGCCGCGGCAGAAGTCGACGAACCTGCCGTTGCGGTAGAGCGAAATCTCGTCGCCGGGCTGCGTGAAGCGCTCGATGAAGTGAACCTTCATGAACTCGCCCTGCTGCTCATACTCGGCGATGCCCTGCTCCCGCGGCTCTACCTCGCGGACGAACTTCTCGTCGCGCGCTACGACTTCCGCCATGCGCTTTTCGATCGCCGCCAGATCGTCTTCGGTGAACGGCGTCTCGCGATAGACGTCGTAGAAGAAGCCCTGATCGGTCGCGGGTCCGTGGCCCAGTTTGGTCTCGGGAAACAGCTCGAGGATCGCCGTCGCCATCACATGCGCTGCCGAATGCCGCACCACCTTCAGCGCGGCTTCATCCTGCTCCTTCAACAGCCACAGTTCGACATCCTCGGTCAGCGGCGTCGACAGGTCGACGATCTTCTCCGCCTGCGGGTCGCCCGCGCCATACATGGTCTCTGCAGAATCCGGCGCGTCGTCCCTTCCGCCTTCGCTCTGGTTGATGTCGAGCCCGGCCATCGGCTTGATCCTGGCCACGACCACCACGACCGCCAGCCGCGGAGAGATCGCAGTTGCGATATCCAGCGGAGTCGTTCCCTTGGGCACCTCACGCACAGTGCCGTCGGGCAACTGGACGCGAATCATCTCTTCTGTCTGCACGGTATACCTCCTGTACAGGATACCAATGAGCCAGAGGGTAACTACATCCGAATCACACCTCCGTCCGCCCCTGGAGACGCAAGCGGTATTTCTCAAACGCATTCCTGGCGATACGCTTCAGAGGTTCCAAAGCCACATAGACCCGCCAGGGCAAGGAAGGTAAACCTATGCAAGTCCTCTGCAAGATTTCCGATACCGTCAGCGATGTCCGTTGCAGGGTGTGCGGACAGGGTTTTCTCGTCTACTGGTCACGCACCTCCCAGGCCGAACGTGAGGCGACGCGCCGCCATGTTGTGGAAGCGCTCGCCGAACAGCACACCTCGTCCAACTCCGAGCACGTTCACCCGCGCACCGGCTTCAACATCCCGGACTGGTCCGGCCTGCCTGACTTCTCCGCCGCTGCCCTGCTGGGCGGCGCGGCTAACTGGTCTGTCTAACCCAATTGCGATTACGGCTCTGTAGTTTTGTTTCTCGTCCAAAGAGGATCTGCTCTTGCATGGGGCTGCAAAGCAGATCCAGCGGACGACAAGCAGGAGACGCGACAAACATACTGAATCCTCGGCATCCCCGCGTAATCTGAATAATGTGTTGAAACATTATCCTGAACGCCGAGGTCTCATCCATGCCTAAACTTCTCTCCGTATCCGTCAGCCCGCGTGGCGACTACTCCATCTCCAGCAATCTCACCGCGCAGTTCGTCGAGGCCTGGAAAGCGAATCACGCAGATGGCGAAGTCATTACGCGCGATCTGCAGAAGACCGAGCTTCCCTTCGTCGATCTGCCCTGGATCGCCGGTGCCTACACGCCGGCCGAACAGCACTCGCCCGAGATGGCCAGGGCGCTCGCGATCAGCAACGAACTCATCGGGGAGTTACAGGCTGCCGACCACATCGTGATCGGCACGCCGATGTACAACTTCTCTACGCCCGCGATTCTGAAGGCCTGGATCGACCACATCGTGCGCTTCGGGGTCACGTTTTCGGCCAGCTACGAAGGGCTGTTGAAGGGTAAGAAGACGACCATCATCGTGGCGTCGGGCGGCGTCTACACGGCTGGAGCCTTCATGGAGAGCTACAACTTCGAGACTGCTTACCTGAAGCACATTCTGGGGTTTATCGGACTGACGGATCTGAACTTCATTATGGCCGGCGGAAGTAACGATGTGGCGCAGGGCAAGATCAGCCAGCAGGACCTCGTCGCGCAGTTCGTCCCACAGGTCACCGAAGCGGCAGCCTGAATACTCCCGGTGCCCCATCTCAAACGATTTGTCGTTTGAGATGGGACACGACGATTGTCGCTACGCCTCTTCGGTATCGCTGTGTGCGCCCGTATTTAGCGCCACCAGACAGGGACCCAGCACCATCGCCCAGAACGCCAGCATAATCAAGACATCATTCATCATAGTTGCCTCCAAGGTTTCTTCCTGGCTCTTTCATCGGCGCGTTGAGTAGCGGCATCAATGTCTTCGACGGCGCGGCGAACTTCGGTACCGGGCGAAACCAGCTTCCCCGCGGGCTGCCAACAATTTCTCTTTTGTTTGTCATCTCGCAGGGATCTGCTTTTGCCTCCGCGAATACCGGCCTGGATCGCTCTAGAATGAACAGATGACCTACGCCGAAGCCGTCGACCATCTCTACTCCCTCGGTCCCGAGCTTGCGGTGGCGAATGCTGGAAGCCCACCGCCGCGGAAATTCGACCTGGCGCATATGCGTGTGTTGTGCGCCGCGCTCGGTTATGACACGCAGCGGCAAACCTCGGTCCTGATCGCCGGAACCAACGGCAAAGGCTCGACCGCCGCGACGCTGGCGTCTATCCTGACCGCCGCCGGCTATCGGACAGGTCTCTACACCAGCCCGCACCTTATGCGTGTCAACGAACGCATTCAGCTTTCCCGGAACGATGTTCTGGAACCGATCTCGGACGAAGACTTCGCCCAGCTCTACACCCGCGTCGATCACGCCTGCCGGCAACTGCTCGCGGACGGAAGCCTTGCTCAGCTCCCCAGCTTTTTCGAGCGCCTGACCGCCGTCGCCTTTTTGTATTTCGATCGCGAAGACGCCGACATCCTGGTGCTCGAAGTCGGTCTCGGCGGCCGGTTGGACGCAACCAACGTCGTGGAGCCGCTGCTCTCGGTCATCACCGACATCGCGCTGGACCACCAGGAGTATCTCGGCAACACCATCGCTGAAATAGCCCGCGAGAAGTGCGGAATCCTGCGTCGGCACGGTACGCTCGTGACGCTTTCGCAGCACCCTGAGGCGAACCAGGCCATCGGCGAAATTGCCACCGCGCTCGACGTGCGGGCGATCAATGCCGCGGTCTATCTGCCGCCGGCCATGCGCAACAATGAGTTGATCGAAGGTGTCGACTCGACCCTGCCGCGCAATCGCTACACCCTGAACCTGGATGACGGTCCGCTCGAAATCGATTCTCCCTTGCCCGGCACGCATCAGCAGCGCAATCTGGCGCTGGCGATTGCGGCGGCGGTGGAAGTACGTAACCATTTCAGTTACAAGATCACAAACGCCGCGATTGAAGCGGGAATCCGCAGTACGAGTTGGCCGGGAAGGCTCGAATGGATCGCGCCCGACCTGCTCCTCGATGTGGCGCACAATCCCGCCGGCGCGTGGACTCTGCGCGCCGCGATCGCCGCGCTTCCGCCGACGCAGCCGCGCACGCTCATCTTCTCCTGCCTGCGCGACAAGAGCCTCACCGAGATGTCGCGCATCCTGTTTCCGCTCTTCGACTCCTCGCCTGGCGGCGACCCGCTGCGCCGCCACGACCACGTCATTCTGGCGCCGATCGCCAATCCACGCGCTGCCTCGGTCGAAGATCTGCTGTCTGCAGCCCACGCCCTTCAGGTTCCGGCCCACGCCGCGCCGCATCTCGCCGGAGCCTTCGCCCAGGCGCGCCGCATCACGGCCGCCGGCGGCCTGATTGTCGCCACCGGGTCCGTCTACCTCGTCGGCGAAATCCGACAGCTCGCACTCGAAGTTGCGACGGTCTCCGCATGACGGAGCGTGCCGCACCCAAACAGGTCAGTGCCGCAGTCCGCTGGTTCACCTACCTGTTCATCATTCCGCTTCTGGGTTTGTCGACGGCCATCTTTGGCAGTCTCTCGTTACTCTGCGGGTTGTGGGATAAATCGGGCGGACAGCAGCATGCGATCGCTCAGGCATGGGCCAGGACGCTGCTGCTGCTGACCTTGTCTCCGGTCGAGTTGGTCGGCCGCGAGAATCTCGATGAGAGCCGGACCGCAGTCTACGCGTCGAACCATCTTAGTTACTACGACACTCCCGTCCTCTTCGGCAAGCTGCCGTTTCAGTTCCGGATCCTCGCCAAGCAGCAGCTCTGGAAGATTCCGTTTGTCGGCTGGTACCTGAACCATTCCGGTCAGGTGCCCATCGATTCGAAGTCAGGCCGTTCCGCCGTCGCCGGTCTTCTGCGGGGTGTCAAAACCCTTCAGGCTGGTTTGCCGCTGGTCATCTTTCCCGAGGGCGGGCGCGCCGAACACGGCCAGATGACGCCGTTTCAATCCGGTGCCGCGTTCATGGCGATCAAGGCGCAGGTACCGCTGGTGCCGCTCGCGCTGGTGGGTACGTACGAGATGCTCCCCATCCACACCTACCATCTGACTCCGCGGCCGCTGAAAATCGTCGTAGGCGAACCCATCGAAACTGCCGGCCTGACGACGAGGGACGCGGAAGCCTTGACCCAGCGACTCTTCGACATAATTGGGGAGCTCTACTTCGCGCATCACGCCCCGTAGCGTTGGCGCAGTAGAATGAAAGCTGACATGACGCCGCGCATCGCCATCCCGCACCCGACCAGCTTCGACCTCGCTTACAACCGGCTGAACGCGCCCGACTATGCCGTAGCGGTACGAGCCTCGGGCGGCGAGCCGGTGGAGTTCGCGCTGGACCTGCCTCAGTCTGAGTTGGTGAGCCTGGCCGAGTCCTGCGACGGAATCCTGTTGCCGGGCAGCCCAGCCGATGTCGATCCGGTAAAGTTCGGGCAAGCGGTGGACGAAGCAACCGCACCCGCTGACCCGAGGCGCGAAGTTGTGGATCAGTTCCTCCTTGCTGACGCCTTTCGCCTGCGCAAGCCGGTGTTAGGGATATGTTTCGGGACGCAGATGCTCAACGTCTTCCGCGGCGGCACGCTGGTGCAAGACCTTATGGTCATGCCGGTCAACCACTCCGCCGGGCGTTCCGTAGCCATCGCCCACTCAGTCAATATTGCGGGGGGTTCCCTGCTCGGTACGATCGTCGACAGGCACGAGGCATCTGAAGTCGATGGATTCCTGCGGCTTCCCGTGAATTCCTCCCATCATCAGGCGGTGGGAATTGCCGGTCACGAGCTTCGCGTCTCGGCGCGCTGCGTGCAGGATGGGGTCGTCGAGGCGATCGAGCTGGACGCCCATGAGGGGCATTTCGTTCTCGGCGTGCAGTGGCATCCGGAGCGCACAGTTCACTCCAGTCCAACGTCGGCAAAGCTGTTTACCCGCTTGATTCAGGAAGCCGGCGCGTGGCGGTCCCTGGCCGCCGAAACCAGCGTAGCCGCGGTCTAGCCGATGGCGACTCTCGCTCCCGAGCGGATCGCAACGTTGCTGCGGGATTTCTATCCAGATCCTGGTTGGACTCTGCTGGATCAACTTTCCCGGTATCTCGACTTGTTGCTGAAGTGGAACGCACGTACTAACCTGACCGCAATCCGTGACCCGGAGGAGATCGTTCGCAGACACTTTGGCGAATCGCTCTTTACGGCTGCGCATTTGCCCGCTTGTGGGAGCCTTCTTGATCTGGGCTCGGGTGCGGGCTTTCCCGGCCTGCCGATTCAGCTTGCCTTGCCTCATCTGCGCGTAACACTCGCCGAATCGCAGCACAAGAAGGCAAGTTTCCTGCGCGAAGCGGTGCGCACTCTGGATCTGCCCACCGAGGTCTGGGGGGCGAGAATAGAGGATATGGCAGCGGATAGGCGCTTCGACGTCGTGACTCTGCGTGCTGTCGATACTCCGGCCGCTGCTCTGGCCGCGGCTCGGGCCCGTGTGGCCGCTGGCGGAGTCATCGCTCACCTGACATCGTTGGAAGAGGCTTCAGGTCGTTTCATTCCGTTTCCCGGTTCAAAGAAGAGCGGGATCCAGCTAATCGACTGAGTGATCCTTGCCGATGTTCCACGTAGAACGCAAATGGTTGCCATCCAAAATGGGCGGAGCGGCATCCGACCCGAAAGATTTCTGCAGACCCTTGCCTACAGGATGCTCCCCACATGACTCGACGGCTACTGCTTAGCTTCATCCTGCTCCTCTCTTTCGCCGCCAACCCCGCCTTCGCCGACCCGCGAGATTCGGCAGCGGTCTTGAACCGTTGTGGCAAGCCGCTCAAGGGAGAAGAGACGATCCTCGAAGATACAGTGGCGGGTGGGCGCCGCCTTCTTATGTATGAGCGCGGCACGCTCACCTTCAACAAAGTCGCCAACATCGGGTGGACGTTCAGCTACGGCAGCCACGGCAAACAGGACCACCTGACAGCCGAGCAGATGGAAAAGTACATGCCGTGTCTTAAGGACGCGCTCGCCGACGCAGCCGCTCCTGCGCCTCTGGTCAGGATCACCCCGGTCCAACGTGTCGAAGTATCGATGAAGCGCGATTTCAAGGTGTTGATCGCTTACACCGTCGCGGGTTTGGGCGTGCTGGGGATCATCTTTTACATCTGGTCGCGCAGAACCCGCGATACTGAAGCCGAAGAGGAGTTCCAGGAATAAGCCGCCAAGGAGTAACACTAAGGTGGTACGACTTCCTGCTTTGGGTGATAGGCCGCGCCGCTCCGTGTCTCCTATACTCTGGACACGGCTGTCTTTCCACCAGCCGTGACGAAGGATGACGATAATGCTGCCCCTGCCTGCCCTTTTCGAGATCTCTGGTGTATCAGACGTTCGCG
>CAXTMK010000095.1:0-18422 GCA_964245315.1 uncultured Acidobacteriaceae bacterium
AGATTGCGCGTTCGGAGTGGTACCTGCAGGGCCGTTTGCCGCTGCACACACTGCGCGCGGACATTGACTACGGGTTTGCCGAGGCGAACACCACCTACGGCATTATCGGTGTGAAGACCTGGGTCTATCGCGGCGACATCTACGAGCAGAAGAAGCGCAGGGATCAGGGCGCATCGGCGACGGCAGCGGCTGGAGCGTTTACGGCTTAGGCTGGACTAGAAGCAAGAACAAAAGACTTTGTTATAAGGACTCTTCTATATGTTGATGCCGAAGAAAGTAAAGTTCCGCAAGCAGCAGCGCGGACGCATGAAGGGCAAGGCGTGGCGCGGGAGCGATCTCTCGTTCGGCGACTTCGGCCTGAAGGTGATGGAGTGCGGCTACATCACGGATCGCCAGATCGAGGCGAGCCGTATTGCGATGACTCGTTTCATCAAGCGCGGCGGCAAGGTATGGCTGCGGCTGTTCCCGGATAAGCCGATCACGAAGAAGCCAGCCGAAACCCGTATGGGCAAGGGCAAGGGCGCTCCGGATCACTGGGTCTGCGTCGTTCGTCCGGGCCGTATCCTGTTCGAGATGGAAGGCGTCACGCCGGAACTCGCGAAGGAGGCCATGCGCCTGGCCGCGCACAAGCTGCCGTTGAAGACCAGCTTCGTGCAGCGTCACGATGTAAAGGTCGCGGTCGCGGCGAAGTAGCAAAGCAGATTCCTCCGCTTTGCTACGGAATGACAAGCAAAAAGGCGGAGTGACAACAAAGTGGACAGAATGACAAACAGGTAGCATGCAATGCCGTTCAGGCGGAAAGAAGACAAGATGGAACTCGAAAAGATTCGTAACCTCAGCGACGAGGAGTTGGTTTCGACCGGCAACAACGCGGCTGAACAGCTCTTTCGCCTGCGCTTTCAGAAGAGCCTCGGCAACCAGGAGGGCGTGAAGAAGCTGCGCGTGCTGAAGCTGGATATCGCCCGCACCAAGACGATTGCGCGTGAGCGCGCGATCGCCGCAGACCAGGCCGCGAACCCGGTGGTGAAGAACGCGGCGCCGGCCAGGAGCACACGGACCGAGCGTAAACAGTCCGCTCAGAAAGCGACGAAGGCATAATCATGGCAGACACCCAGAACACCCCCGAGACTACCCCGGCGACTACAGCTTCGGCCCCCGTAGCCGGCCGTCGCAACGAGAAGATCGGCATTGTCGTTTCGACCAAGATGCAGAAGACGATCGTCGTCGAAATCGAAATGCGCAAGGCGCACCCCAAGTACAAGCGCGTGATGAAGTCGAACAAGAAGTTCTATGCGCACGATGAGCAGAACTCCGCGCGAATGGGCGATGTGGTTCGCATCCGCGAGGCGCGTCCGCTCTCGAAGCTGAAGCGCTGGTCGCTCGAAGAGATCGTTCGCCGCTCGACGTTGTCCGAACCGGCTCCCGCCAAGGCCGACGCTGTGGTTGCGGCCAAGTAGTTCCTACGAGTTTAGAGATTCAGGAGAAGCAAAATGTCAGTACAAATGCGTACCATGCTCGACGTCGCCGATAACTCCGGGGCCCGCAAGCTGCAGGTGATCCTGCCGCTCGGCGGCGGCCTCGGCAAGAAGGCCGGCCTCGGCGATGTCGTCACCGCCGCGGTGAAGGAAGCTTCGCCCGACGGCACTGTCAAGAAGGGCAAGGTTGTGAAGGCCGTAATCGTGCGCACGCGCAAGGAGTATCGGCGCCGCGACGGCACTTACATCCGCTTCGACCAGAACGCCGCGGTCGTGGTGAACGACGGCATGGAGCCGGTGGGCACGCGCGTCTTCGGACCGGTCGCCCGCGAATTGCGCGAGAAGAAGTTTTTGAAGATCGTCTCGCTGGCACCGGAAGTCATTTAGCAAGTTCAACCCGCGGATTCCGGCTCCGACAGATCGCCGAGGAAAGGGAAGTACCCATGCCAGTTCGTATTCACGAGAAGCCGAAGTTCAAGATCAAGATAAAGCGCAACGACCAGGTCGTCGTCATCGCCGGCAAGGATAAGGGCAAAAGGGGCCGCGTACTGCGCGTGCTCGCCGACAAGAATCGCGTGCTGGTCGAGGGCGTGATGATGATGAAGAAGCACATGAAGCCGAATCCGCAGAAGAACATCAAAGGCGGCATCGCGGAGCAGGAAGCGACCATTCACCTGTCGAACATCATGCTGGTCGATTCCGACGGCAACAAGACCCGGACCGGCACGCGCATGGAAGGCGAGAACAAGGTTCGCTTCGCCAAGACGAACGACGCTGTGATTCCGGAGAAGGGCAAGAAGAAGTAGTTCCTGCAGCGCCGAGCTAAGGCAACTGTGGAGATTTTGGCTGCACCAGAATGACGGCTTTGTTTGCAGGATGACTTTTCGGGGTACAACCCGGTATACTAACAGACGGTTCACCCCACGAAACGGTACACACGCAAGGGTTCTCAAAATGACCCGCGTACTCCGAACACCGTGGAGAAAGCGAAGTATCGACATGGCAGCACGTTTCCGCGAGAAGTACGACAATGAGATCAAAGAGAGCCTGAAGAAGGAACTCGGCATCACCAACCCGATGGCCGTTCCCCGGCTCGAGAAGATCGTCATCAATATGGGTCTGGGCGAAGCTACCCAGAACGTGAAGATTATGGATCCGCTGGTGGCGGACCTGGCCGCGATCGCCGGGCAGAAGCCGGTGACCACCAAGGCGAAGAAGTCGATCGCCCAGTTCAAGGTTCGCGAAGGCATGCCCATCGGCGCAATGGTTACGCTGCGCGGCGACAAGATGTACGAGTTCCTGGACCGTCTGGTCTCGATTGCGTTGCCGCGCGTTCGCGACTTCCGCGGAGTCTCATCGAAGAGCTTCGACGGTCGCGGCAACTACACGCTGGGTCTGCGCGACCAGCTCATCTTCGCGGAGATCGACTACGCGAAGGTGGACAAACTAAAGGGTATGAACGTCACAATTGTGACCACGGCGCGGGACGATAACGGCGCTCGCAGCTTGCTGAAGGCGTTCGGCATGCCGTTCCGGGTCGGCGCGTAAGCTGCACCGGAAGACGAAAAAGCAGATTCCTCCGCTTCGCTACGGAATGACAACAAGAGCGATGCTGATTGACAACTAAAGTTAGGACCGAGAGAAAATGGCAACCACCGCAAAGCGCGTCAAAGACGCCAAGAAGCCGAAGTTCAAATCCCGCCAGCACAACCGCTGCCAGCTCTGCGGCCGTCCGCGTGCGTTCCTCCGCAAATTCGGCGTATGCCGTCTTTGCTTCCGCTCGCTCGCGCTGAAGGGCGAGATCCCGGGCGTGGTTAAGTCGAGCTGGTAAGCTCGCAGCTTTTGCAGCAATGCAGCAAAACATTTCCGCTGGTTCCCGCAGAGACACTGCGGGCGAACGGGGAATGAAGGAGAGTAAATGAACCTGACCGATCCAGTAGCCGACTTCCTGACCCGCATTCGGAACGCGATGCGCGCCCGTCACCAGAAGCTCGACGTCCCTGCCTCCAAACTGAAAGCCGAGATCGCCCGCATCCTCAAGGAAGAGGGCTACATCGCGAACTACAAGCCGACCGAAGAGGACGGCATGAAGGTGATCCGCGTGTACCTGAAATACGGTGCGAATAACGAGAGCGTCATCCGCGACCTCAAGCGCGTCTCGCGTCCGGGTTGCCGCGTGTACCAGGGCAAGAACGAGATTCGCCGCGTCCAGGGCGGATTCGGTATCGCCATTCTGACCACGCCGAAGGGCGTTATGACCGGCCGCCAGGCTCGGCGCGAAGGCGTCGGCGGCGAGCTGCTCTGCGAAGTCTGGTAGTTGCCTGGTTTTCAATTGTTAGTTCTCAGTTGTTAGTTGCAAGACGGCTGCAGTGGAATGTTGGGCGTCGGCCCGGCAGGACTCGCAAGCCATAAGAAGGATTTGGCATGTCTCGTATCGGTAAGAAGCCCATCGCACTGCCCGCGAACGTGAAGTACACGGTCGACGGCAACACCGTGCTCGTCGAAGGCCCTAGGGGCAAGGTTTCCGCGCTCATTCCCAAGGGAATTTCGCTGGTGAAGAAGGATAACGACCTGCTGGTCGAACGCGAGAACGATTCGCAGTCCGGCTTTCATGGCCTGGCGCGCGCGCTTGTGTTCAACGCCGTTACGGGCGTCACCACCGGCCACATCAAGGAACTCGACATTGTGGGCATCGGCTATCGCGCCGAGTTGAAGGGCAAGGGCATGGTGGTCTTCACGCTGGGCTACTCGCACCCAATCGAGTTCCCGCTGCCGACGGGCATCGAAGTTGAGATCGATCCCAAGCAGCTGCACCTGACCGTAAAGGGCATCGACCGCCAGAAGGTAGGCCAGGTGGCTGCCGATATGCGTTCGCTGCGCAAGCCCGATCCGTACAAGAACAAGGGCGTGCGTTACACGGGCGAGAAGCTGAAGAAGAAAGTCGGTAAGACCGGAGCGAAGTAAAAACAGGGTGTAGGGAGTAGCGAAAGGTTCTTCTACACCCTACACCCTGTTCCCTGCATCAACCGAACGTCCTCAGACTATGCGGACGCCACTAGGAAAGAGAAAGAGAACATCATGATTAATCCGCGTCAACGCAATGTGATCCGCCAGCGTGTGCATACCCGCATCCGCGAGAAGATGGCCGGCACTGCCGAGCGTCCCCGCCTGAACGTCTACCGCTCGCTCAACCACATCTACACCCAGCTCATCGACGATGCGAAGGGCGAGACCATCGTCTCTGCATCCTCCGCCGGCAAAAAAGGTGAAGAGGTTCCGTACGGCGGCAACATCGCCGCAGCCAGGCTGGTGGGCAAGCTGATCGCCGAGCGCGCTATCGAGAAGGGTGTCAAGAAGGTGGTCTTCGATCGCGGCGGCTATCTCTATCACGGTCGCGTCAAGGCTCTGGCCGATGCGGCACGCGAAGCCGGGCTGGACTTTTAAGACGGAAGCAGATTCCTCCGCTTCGCTGCGGAATGACAAACAAGTTGCTGCGAGTGACAAGCAAAAGACAGGAAAACACATATGGCAATGCGCAAGAAAATCGACGCCAACCGCCTCAACCTTAAGGACGAGGTCGTCTCGATCAACCGCGTGACGAAGGTGGTCAAAGGCGGCAAGAATATGTCATTCGCGGCGCTGGTCGTCATCGGCGACCCGGCTGAGGGCGTGGTCGGCTATGGCTCGGGTAAGGCAAAAGAGGTTCCGCAGGCGATCCGCAAGGGCATCGAGTCGGCGAAGAAGAACCTGTTCAAGATCAACCTGACTGAGACCACCATCCCGCACCAGGTGCTAGGCCATTATGGCGCGGGCGAGGTGATGTTGAAGCCGGCTCCGGAAGGTACCGGCGTCATCGCGGGCAAAACGGTGCGCGCGGTGATGACCTCGTGCGGCATCCAGAACGTGCTGACCAAGTCTCTCGGCACGGCCAACCCGCACAACGTGGTGAAGGCGACGTTCGACGCGCTGATCCAGTTGCGCGACAAGGCGGAAGTCGCGGCGGGCCGCGGCAAGACGGTCGACGAACTCTAGAGGCAGTGACCAGGGCTTGGGGACCAGGTCCTGGCGGAGATAGAACATGGCAGACGTAGCAAAGATCAAGCTGCAGTACTTTCGTTCCATGATCTGCGCGCCGGAGAAGCAGAAGCTGACCATCAAGGGTCTTGGCTTCACCCGGCTGAACCAGATCATCGAGCGCGAAGATACCCCGTCGATTCACGGCATGGTGAAGAAGGTTCCTCACCTTGTCCGCGTCGTCGGATAAGAACCGTTGTTCGTTGTTAGTAAAGACGAACGACCAACAACCAGCACCATCCACATGCGAGTCGTGCCACCTGTGAGTGGCTCGGCGTTTAGCGAGGAAAGCACAATGGCAGTTCGTAATCTCTCCAATCTGCGCGCGCCCAAAAAGGCGAACGAAAACAAAAAGCGTGTCGGCCGCGGTATGGGCTCGGGCATGGGCAAGACCTCGACCCGCGGGCACAAGGGTCAGGGTTCGCGTTCGGGATCGTCGCTGATGCGCGGCTTCGAGGGCGGCCAGATGCCGCTGCATCGCCGTTTGCCCAAACGCGGCTTCACTAACATCTTCCGTGTTGAGTACACCGTCGTCGGGCTCGATCGCCTGGCTGAGCTGAACGCCGCCAGCAACGAGACCGAGTTTACGCTCGAGAAGATCGTGGAGCTGGGTCTGAAGCGCCGTAAGAACTCGCTGGTGAAGGTGCTGAACAACGGCGAGATCAAGACCGCCATTACCGTGCATGCGCACAAGTTTTCGAAGTCCGCGCAGGAAGCCATCGAGAAGGCCGGCGGCAAGGCCATCCTCATCGGCGGCGAAGCGGCTGCGGCTTAGTCTTCTGCACCGGGGTGCCTGCTCAAGCGGAGATATTCGCTATCGGGCGGGCACCTTTCGTGCTTTTGGGTTCGATTCGCACTAGAATAGGTCTGCCGAACCATCCAGGCTGAAAGCACTCCGAAGGATCTTCACCGATGCTTGAGAAACTCACCAATATCTTCAAGATTCCCGACCTTCGCACCCGCGTCCTGTTTACGCTCGCCATGCTCGCCATCTATCGTCTCGGCGGCCACGTTCCGACTCCCGGTATCGACGCTAAAGCCCTAGCGCAGTTTTTCAATGCGAACGCCGGCTCCGCGCTCGGCCTGGTCGACCTGTTCTCGGGCGGCAGTCTACGCCGCCTCACCATCTTCGCGCTCGGCATTATGCCGTACATCACCGCGTCCATCATCTTCCAGCTGCTGACGGTGATCTACGAGCCGCTTGCCAAGCTGCAGAAAGAAGGCGAGATGGGTCGGCGCAAGATCACGCAGTGGACCCGCTACGTCACCGTCCTTCTGGGAGTAGTCCAGTCGACCGCCATCGCACTCACGCTGACGCAGACTAACGCCGGCCAGTCCATGGTGACGATGTCGAAGTGGGGCTTCATCCCGCTGTGCGTCATCACCCTGACCTCCGGCACCGCGTTCGTCATGTGGCTGGGCGAACAGATCACGGAGCGCGGCATCGGCAACGGCATGTCGCTGTTGATCTTCACCGGCATCGTCGCCGGCCTGCCGCGCGGCATTCAGGATCTGTACGACAAGGCCACCACCAGCGCGTGGGGCGCGTTCACTCCCATCGCCATTCTGCTGCTGCTTGCGCTGATGGTCGCGGTGGTCGCGTTCATCATCTACGTCGAGCGCTCGGAGCGCCGCATCCCGGTGCAGTATGCCAAGCGCATCGTCGGCCGCAAGATGATGGGAGGCCAGTCGACCCACCTGCCGCTGAAGGTGAACTCCGGCGGCGTTATGCCGGTTATCTTCGCCAGCTCCATCCTGTCGGCGCCACTGCTGATCTCAAACATGAGCTTCTTCGGCTCCGCGCAGCTCAAGGACACGACCTTTTTCGGGCCCATTCTGCGCGCCATCGCGCCGGGCGAGCCACTCTACGAGCTGCTTATTATCATCGCGATTATCTTCTTCGCCTATTTCTATATCTCCATCGTCTTCCGGCCTGACGATATCGCCGACAACATGCGCAAGTACGGCGGCTTCATCCCCGGTATCCGTCCCGGACGCCGCACCTCGGACTTCATTAACGATGTGCTGACGCGCATCACGCTGGTGGGCGCGATCTATCTGATCATCATCATGCTCATTCCGACCCTGATGATCAGCGGCATCCACTTTAATCACATCTGGCTGATCGGCCGCGTCTTCGACAGCCTGCCCAACTGGGTGACGAACGGCCTGGGCGTCAACTTCTACTTCGGCGGCACGTCGCTGCTGATCGTGGTGGGCGTTGCGATGGATACGGTGCAGCAGATCGAGTCGCAGCTCATCATGCGCCACTACGACGGCTTTTCGCCCAAATCCGGCCGCATCCGTGGCCGGCGCAGCTGGTAGGGCGTTTTGGCGGAGACGACACAATCTGAATTCATCCCCGGCCCGGTGCTTCTGATCGGGCCTCCGGGCGTCGGCAAGGGCACGCAGGCCAAGGCGCTGGTGGCCGAGTACGGCATCCCGCAGATCTCGACGGGCGACCTGCTGCGCGATCATCGCGCCCGCCATACCGAACTGGGCATGGCGGCCGATGAACTGATGAGCAAGGGCCAACTCGTTCCCGACGACCTTGTGAACGAGATGGTCGCCAAGCGACTCTCCGAGCCGGATTGCACCAGGGGTTACATTCTGGACGGTTTTCCGCGGACGCTGGCTCAGGCGAACTGGCTCGACGACTATCTGCGCATTACACGCTCGCGCTATCCCGTCGTCGTCATCAGCCTGGTGGTCGATCACGACGATCTGCTGAAGCGCATTACCGGACGGCGCATCTGCCCGGACGGACACATCTACAATATCTATTCGCAGCCGCCGCGGGTCGAAGGCATCTGCGACGTGGACGGCAAACCGTTGCAGCAGCGCAAGGACGATACCGAAGAGGTCTTCGAGCAGCGCATGAAGGAGTTCGAGGCGAAGACTGCGCCGGTAATCCCTCACTACCAGGCGCAGGGGCGGTTCGAGAAGATCGACGGCCTGCAGGAGATTGAGACCGTTACGCGCGAGATCAGGTGCAAACTGGAATCGCTGCGCAGATCCGCGGGCGGCAGCTAAACCATGGCGATCATGATCAAGACAGCGCAGGAGATCGAGAAGATGCGCCGTTCGGGCGAGATTCTCATTCAGGTGCACGAGGCCATCCGGCCGCTCGTGGTCGCTGGCGCGTCGACTATGGATCTTGAGATCGCAGCCAACGCCCGGATCGATTCCTTCGGCGCCAAGGCCGCATTCAAGGGCTACCACGGTTTTCCGGCGGCGCTCTGCACCTCGCTGAACGAGCAGGTAGTTCATGGCATGCCCAACCCCAGGACGATCCTGAAGGACGGCGACATTCTTTCGATCGACTGCGGCGTGGTGGTGAATGGCTTCTACTCCGACTGCGCCGTAACCTATGCTATCGGCAAGCCGAGCGCGCGGACGCGGCGGCTGCTCGACGTAACCAAGGCGTCACTCGAGGCGGCAATCCTCGCGGCGGTTCCGGGTGGGCGCCTGGGCGATATCTCCGCTACGGTGCAGGACATGTGCGAGGCCGAGGGCTTCGGCGTGGTGAAGGAATTCGTCGGACACGGCATCGGCAAGACGATGCACGAAGACCCGCAGGTGCCCAACTTCGGGGCGCGCGGCAAAGGTCCCCGGCTGAAGGCCGGCATGGTGCTCGCGATCGAGCCGATGATCAACTCCGGCGCCGCCGAGGTAAAGGTGCTGAAGGATGGCTGGACCGCGGTTACGGTCGACGGCAGCGTCAGCGCGCACTTCGAGCATACGGTGGCCATCACCAAAGATGGGCCGATGGTCTTGACTCGCTAGATTACACTCGAAGCATGTCTGCTATGGCGCAATCCGATGTGATTTTGGAGATGACGTTGACAGGGATTTCCTTGCCGATCACGCTTCGTCCTGCGACGCCGCTGACCGACGAGCAGATCATGGCCTTCTCGCGGCGCAACAGGCCGTACCAGATCGAGCGCAACACAAAGGGAGAGCTTGAAATTATGTCCCCTGCCGGAGGAGATGGAAGCGTTTGGGAGGCAGTTGTCATCGGCGAATTGCGCATGTGGGCGAAGGAAAACGGAGGCGTCTCGTTTAGCTCGAACGGCGGCTTCAACCTGCCGGATGGAGCGATGCGCAGCCCCGACGCGGCATGGATCTCGGACGCGCGCTGGTATGCGTTGAGCAAGGCTGAACGGCGCGGCTACCCTCCGATTTGCCCTGAGTTTTTGATCGAGGTTTTGTCCGCAAGCGACTCACGCAAGACGCTTGAGGCGAAGATGCAGACGTGGATCGATAATGGCGCGCAGCTTGCCTGGATGGTCGATCCTTACGCGGCGACGCTGAGCATCTATCGTCCAGGCAAAGAGGTTGAGGTGCTGGAGCGGCCGGATTCGGTGGAGGCAGGACCTCCGGTGGAGGGATTTCGGTTATCGACGCTTTTGCTTTGGGATGAGTAGGCAAATGCCTGGGCGAACTTCCGAGTGGAGGACTTGGGAGAGGCCGCCGTTTCCGACTAAGAGCCGCGTGGAATGTGCGTCTCTTCTGCGAGCGGAGCTTTTCCATTTTTGCTGTTCGTGGGATAATACAGAAGGCAGAGCGTGGCCTGACCGCTTTCGCCTTCGTCTTACATTCAGGATTTTGGCAGCAGGGGCCATATGCCCTGCGTCGCGGCGTGCCGGACGTAACGTCCAGCAGCTGCTTGCCAGCCGAGGTGGCTGGCCACACCAGAGAGGAAACACCAATGCGCGAGATCATTACGCTCCAATGCCCGGACTGCAAGAACCGGAACTACTCCACCACCAAGAACAAGAAGACGACGACTGGCCGTCTCGAGTTCTCCAAGTTCTGCAACACCTGCCGCAAGCACACGGCACACAAAGAGACCAAGTAGCGAGCAGGGATCAGGCCCAAGGGTCTGGTCCGCTCGATTGGGGGAGTAAGCTCAACGGTTAAACTGTCGGTCTCCAAAACCGAACTTCTCGGTTCGAATCCGAGCTCCCCCGCCAGTTTGATCCACCCGCAACACCGATCCAGACGCAACGGAAGTTTGAGGCAGGGCAATGGCTAAATCAATCGCAATCGCAGAACAGCCGATCACCGGCATGGACCGTCTGAAGACGGGTCCGGCTCGCCTGGGCGACTTCCTGAAGGACGTTCGCGCCGAGATGAAGAAGGTGATCACACCCACGCGCGCCGAGGTGCAGACCACCACGATCGTCGTCGTGGCCACCGTCTTCATCTTCGCGTTCTTCTTCGCAGTCGTCGACTACATCGTCGGCCACGGCATCACGTACATCTTCGATCATCTGGCGAAGTCCTAATCGTTGTTGAGTTTTATGCGCCGGTATCGTTCTTTCGCCGGCGGGAAGAAGAAGGCTGATGGTTATGGCAGACGAGCAGAATCCGGCAGGGACGCCTCCTGAGGGCGATGGCGAACACCTCGCCCCGCCGGTAAACGAGAACTTCAAGTGGTACATCATCCACGCTTACTCGGGCTTTGAGCGCAAGGTGCGCGAGTCGCTCGAGAGCCGCATCCGCGCCTACGCGCTCGAGAACAAGATCGGCCGCATCATGATTCCGACCGAGCCTGTGACCGAGCTGCGCAACGGCAAGAAGTACACCATCGAGCGCGTGTTTCTTCCCGGCTACGTGCTGGTCGAGATGGATCTCGACAACGACCTCTGGCACGTCATCAAGAACACGCCGCGGGTCACGGGCTTTCTGGGCACGGGCGATTCGCCGGTCGCGCTCAGCGAGGCGGAGGTCAGCTCCATCCTCTTCCGCAGCGATGTCTCGAAGGACAAGCCTTCGATGAAGGTGAAGTTCGAGAAGAGCGAGATGGTCCGCATCAACGAAGGCCCGTTCGCCAACTTCACCGGCACTGTCGACGACGTGAACGAGGACAAGCAGACCCTGAAGGTGATGGTCACCATCTTCGGACGCTCCACGCCGGTCGAAATCGAGTTCTCAAAAGTCGATAAGGTTGTCGACTAGGATTCGCCGTCGTCCGAAGGGCAGATACGGAGATTCTGGCTGCGCCAGAATAACGGTTTGTCGGACGCTTCAAGAGTTTGGTTTCTGTACCGCCCGGCTGCCGATGCAGCGGCCGGGGCTTCTCGGAGCGGGAACCGTGTTTTGGCAGTACAAATTCGCGCTCGATTGACATCGGCGCATGAAGCTTAAGAGGATTTCCCCAATGGCACCGAAGAAAGTTACTGGATACGTCAAGCTGCAGGTGATGGCCGGCAAGGCCACGCCCGCGCCGCCCATCGGCCCCGCGCTCGGTCAGGCGCAGGTCAACATCATGGAGTTCTGCAAGCAGTTCAACGACCGCACCAAGGACCCGGCGATGGCCGGCCTTACCATCCCGGTCGTCATCACCGTCTTCGGCGATCGCACCTTTACCTTCATCACCAAGACCCCGCCAGCTCCGGTCCTGTTGAAGAAGGCCGCAGGGATCGAGAAGGGTTCCGGTACACCGAACAAGGACAAGAAGGGCAAGGTTACCGAGAAGCAGATCATGCAGATCGCGGCCCAGAAGATGCCCGACATGAACTCCACCACCGTCGAAGCCGCCGCCAGGAGCATCCGCGGCACGGCGCGTTCGATGGGCATCGAGATCACTGCCTAAGCGATACTATGCATCAAACGAAGCGCAGAGCCACACTCGGTTCTGCGCTTTCCTCTTTCCGGAGCGAGACTATGTGGGTTGCCACAATGTGGGCGCGTCTGCACCGTCCGGCGTTCCGGCCTTTCTTCGTGGTCGCGATGGTTCTCGCCCTGAATCTGCACGCCCAGCAGCCGGCGGCTGCCGACACCGCTTCTTCCGCCCAGCAGCTTCCCCCCTCGCCTCAGGTCGCCGGAGTGACGGGCGTGGTGACGGATACCGACTCGGCTGCGGTACCCGGCGCGACGGTCAAGCTTCAAAATCTCGGATCGAAGGTGATTGCAACCTCTGTCTCCTCGTCCGACGGAGCGTTTGCCTTCGCCGATGTCGCTCCCGGCAACTACGTCGTCACCATCGCGGCCAAGGGCTTCGCCCCCTGGAAGATCAAGGACGTCATCGTGGTCCACGAAGGCGAGAACTTCGTGGTGCCGCTGGTTGAACTCGGTGTGGAAGAGATCACTACCTCTGTCAACGCCATCACGATCGAAGACCTGGCCGAGCAGCAGATCACGGCCGAGGAGCATCAGCGCATCCTGGGCATCCTGCCGAATTTCTATGTCAGCTACGTGGCGCACGCGGCTCCGCTGACGCGTAAGCAGAAGTTCAAGCTGGCGCTGGTCGTATCGCGTGACCCGCTGACGTTTTTCACCACCGGCGTTACGGCCGGCATCGAGCAGGCCGAGGACGATCTGCAGGGCTACGGCCAGGGATTTGCGGGCTACGCCGAGCGCTACGGCGCGACTTACGGGGACCGCATCAGCTCGACCTTCCTCGGCGCGGCCATTTTCCCGTCGCTCCTGCATCAAGACCCGCGCTACTTCTATCGCGGACATGGAAACGTCATTGTGCGCGCTCTTTACGCGATGTCTACCGTTGTGGTCTGCAAGGGCGACAACGGCAAGTGGCAACCCAATTACTCAAACGTATTCGGCAACGTCGGCGCGGGGCTGATCTCCAGCCTCTACTACCCCAACAGCGACAAGCACGACGTGCAGACGACGGTGCAGAATACGCTGATCGGCATCTCCACGGGAGCGATCGGCACTACCATTCAGGAGTTCCTGCTTAAGCACCTGACCCACGGCGTGCCACCGGGTGCGGGCTCCAAACCTTGATTGCTCTATCTTCCTACGCGAACAGCGCCGCCTGGACCTTCGCGCCTGCGCCAACCGGCGGTTTTCGGAGACCCACATCGCGGGTAAGCAGCGCGTCCGTCGACCGGCGTCCGAGACCGTGATTGCGGCACGCTTTTTCGACCAGCGCTGCAAGCTGGCGGCGATAGGCGGGCGTTGCGAAGTCGTCTGTCGCGAAGCGGGTCTCGTAATCGCGGACGAGGTGAGGAAAGTGCTCACGAACGAAGCTCAGGAAGGTAGGACGTGAGCACGACTTCAGGAAGAGCGGCTCGGCAGCGAAGAAGCTGGCGCGAGCGGCTGCGGCGAGCGAGGCCATGCGGTCGAGCGCCTCGGCGGTATCGGTGATGCCGGGGAGCAGCGGCGAGCAGAGAATTCCGGCGGTGAGTCCAGCCTCGCGCAGCCGCCGGACAGCCGCAAATCGCAGATCGGGACGTGGCGCCCGCGGCTCCAGCAGGCGCGCCAGCGCAGGGTCGGGCGTCGTGATCGTCAGGTGTAGCACCAGGGTATTGCGCCGTGCGATCTCGGTCAGCAGGTCGATATCGCGCTCGATCAGCTTCGACTTGGTGACGATGCCGATGCGCAGACCCGAACGCCGCGCTAAGACCTCCAGGAGCGAGCGCGTGATGCCGGCCGTGCGCTCGATCGGCTGGTACGGGTCGGTTGCAGTGCCGATCGCGATCTCCTCTTCGGGATCGTGCCGGCGCAGTTCCTGTTCGAGCAGCCATGCGGCGTTTTCCTTCATGTAGATCAGCCGCTCGAACAGATTGGGATCGCGAAAGTCGGGCGTGCCGGGTTCATGCTGGGCGGACGGCTTGGGCGCGAGAAACTCATGGGTATAGCGGGCATAGCAGTAGCGGCAGCCAAACTCGCAGCCGCGGTACGGGTTGATCGACCAACCGAAGCGCAGCTGCCGTCGCGAAACTGTCTTGTTCAAGATGCTGCGCACGGGGAGAGCGCGAAACTCGACCATGTGACCATCGGCGACGTGGTTCGCCTCGGCTGCCATGCGGGCCAGTCCGGATATTGGCTGAAGGATGGGGAAGAGGGTTGGACCTCCTGTTGAATTCAGTAGTAAGTTCGCCATTTCTTCGCCTCTGTCAAAACCATAATGCTAACTGCAATGCTCGTCAAGTGTTTTCGCTAAAGATTCGCCTGAACGGGTGAAGATGATCATTTCCTGCAACCCTCGCGCACTGTGCATCGAACCCGTTATGCTGAGTGCAATGGCGCTTGCGACAGAGACGACGACAGGAGTGAGCGCAGCGGATGCCGCGCTGGCGCTCTTCCATCCCGTCACGGCGCGCTGGTTTCGCGAGGTATTCGACGGTCCGACCGCCCCGCAGATTGAAGGCTGGCCGGCGATTGCGCGAGGAGAGTCGACGCTGATTCTCGCGCCCACAGGCACAGGCAAAACTCTCACCGCGTTCCTCTGGTGCCTCGACAAACTGATGCTCCGCACGCCGGTCGACGCGACCGAGCGCGGCTGCCGCGTGATCTATCTGTCGCCGCTGAAGGCGCTCGCAGCCGACGTGGAGCGCAACCTGAACTCGCCGCTTGTCGGCATCGCAAATCTGGCCCGGCGCGAGGGCGTCGCGGTGCGCATGCCGGAGGTGAGCGTGCGAACGGGCGACACGCCGGCCCGCGATCGCGCGCGCTTCAACCGGCATCCGGGCGACATCCTCATCACTACGCCGGAGTCGTTGTACCTGATGTTGACGAGCGCGGCGTCGGAGCAGCTGCGGACGGTCGAAACGGTGATCGTTGATGAGATTCATGCGCTGGTTCCGACCAAACGCGGCGCGCATATGGCGCTCTCGCTGGAGCGATTGGAAGCGCTTACTGGGAGACGGATTCAGCGGATCGGGTTGAGCGCTACGCAGAGGCCATTGGAAGAAGTGGCGCGGTTTCTCGGCGGCGCTGAGGCTTCTGTGGCGACAGACCCACTCATCGCGAAAGACAAAGGCGCGATGAATGGGGCACCGGATGAGGCACAAAGTGAGGCGCCGGGGCTTGCGTTGATGCGGACGGAGGATGATGCCGTCAACGGGCCGCGTTATCGTCCCGTTACGATCGTCAACGCCGGCGCGCGTAAGGTGCTCGACCTGCGGGTTGAAGTGCCGGTCGAAGACATGGCTCGGCTCGGCGAAATTCAGGACCAGCCCAGCGGCCCGGCGAGCCAGGGGCCGAAGCGCACCAGCATCTGGCAGAGCATTCATCCACGCCTGCTTGAGATCATCCGCGAACGCACCTCCACGCTCATCTTCGTCAACGCGCGTCGTGTGGCGGAGCGGCTGGCGGGCGCGCTGAACGACCTTGCCGGCGAGCCCATCGCGCGGGCGCATCACGGCTCGCTCGCGGCGGCACAGCGGACGGAGATCGAAGAGCTTCTCAAGGCCGGGCGCATCAACGCCTTGGTATGCACGTCGTCGCTTGAGCTTGGCATCGACATGGGCGCCATCGACCTGGTCATCCAGATTGAGGCGCCGCCTTCGGTTGCGAGCGGCATGCAGCGCATCGGCCGCGCCGGTCATCAGGTCGGGATGCCGTCGAACGGGATTATCTTTCCCAAGTATCGCGCGGACCTGATCGCCTGTGCCGCCGTCACTCGCGCCATGCATCAAGGGCATGTGGAGTCGACGCGCTTTCTGCGCAATCCGCTGGACGTACTGGCGCAGCAGATGGTCGCGGTCGTTGCGCATCCGCCCAAGAGCAGGGATCAGGGATCAGGGATCGGGGATCAGGAGAGCGAAGATGAGGGTGGCCTCAGTTATGCGGAGTTAGGCAGGATCATACGCGGCGCGGCAGGGTTTGCGGGCCTGAGTACCGCAGTGTTCGATGGCGTACTCGACATGCTCGCGGGCCGCTATCCCAGCGATGAGTTCGCGGAACTGCAGCCGCGGGTTACGTGGGATCGCACGCGCGACTGGATTACGCCGCGCCAGGGCGTGAAGAAGATCGCCATCCTCAACGGCGGCACGATCCCTGATCGCGGCCTGTATGGCGTCTTCCTGGCCGGAACCGCGCAGGGCAAGCCCATCCGCGTGGGTGAGCTCGATGAGGAGATGGTCTTTGAGTCGCGTAACGGCGACACCTTCATCCTGGGCGCCAGCACATGGCGCATCGAGGAGATCACGCATGATCGCGTGCTGGTCTCGCCCGCGCCCGGCGACCCCGGCAAGATGCCCTTCTGGCACGGCGACCAGGCCGGCCGCCCGGTGGAGTTCGGACGCACCATCGGCGCGTTAGTGCGCACGCTGCGCGAGATGCCCCGCAACGTCGCCCTTACCACGCTGACCACGGAGCACGATCTCGACCCGCGCGCGGCCGAGAACGTAATGCGCTACCTCGCCGATCAGGAACTCGCGAGCGGCCAGGTGCCTGACGACCGCACCATCGTGATCGAGCGGGTGCGCGACGAACTCGGCGACTGGCGCATGTGCTGCCTCACGCCCTTCGGCAGCAAGGTTCACGCACCCTGGGCGATGGCCGCGACCGCGCGCATTCGCGCTAATGGCGGAGCCGAGGTCGAGACCATGTGGAGCGAGGACGGCTTCTGCCTGCGCTTTCCGGAGACCGACGAACCGCCCACCATCGACCACCTGCTGATGGAGCCCGAAGAGGCAGCCGAACTGGTGCTGCGCCAGCTCGGGTCCACCGCTCTCTTCGCCGCCAAGTTTCGCGAGAGCGCATCGCGTGCGCTGCTGCTACCGAGGCGAAGAGCGGATGGCCGAACGCCGCTGTGGCAGCAGCGCAAGCGTGCTTACGATCTCCTCGGCGTAGCCTCGCGCTATCCCGCGTTTCCCATCCTGCTGGAGGCGTATCGCGAGTGCCTGCGCGATGTCTTCGACATGCCTGCGCTGCTCGAGATCTTTCGCGGCATCGGCAGCCGCTCGCTGCGCGTGCATACGGTGGATTCGCGCACCCCGTCGCCGTTCGCCGCGGCGCTGCTCTTTAGCTACGTCGCCAACTATATTTACGATGGCGACGCGCCGCTGGCCGAGCGCCGAGCGCAGGCGCTGTCGATCGATCAGGACCAGCTGCGCGAGTTGATGGGCGATGCCGACCTGCGTGAACTGCTCGATCTGGGCGCGATCGAAGAGACGGAAGAGCAGCTGCAATGCCTCGTCGAGACCTACAAGGCCCGCACCATGGATGGCGTCCACGACCTGCTGCTGCGGCTCGGCGATCTGCGCCGCGACGAGCTGCTGGCGCGCTGCGTCTCGCCTGAGATCGCGCTTACCGTCGAGCGTCTAAAGAAGGCCGTGCGTGTGCTGGAGCTTTCGGTTGCCGGCGAAAAGCGGCTCATCGCGGTTGAAGATGCGGGCCGTTATCGCGACGCGTTAGGTGTGCCGCTCCCGCCCGGTCTGCCGAAGGCATTTCAGGCTGCGGTGGCGGATGCGGCGCTCGATCTGATCCGCCGTTACGCGCGAACGCACGGGCCGTTCACGACGGTCGAGGTGGCGAAGCGCTTCGGCCTTGCGGCGGAGACGGCTGAGGCGATTCTCAACCGTCTCGTGCAGTCGGGCCGGGTTGTCGAGGGCGGCTTTCGCCCCGGCGGTGTGCATCGCGAATGGTGCGAGGTTGAAGTCCTGCGCGCCATTCGCCGCAAGTCGCTGGCCAAGCTGCGCAAAGAGATCGAGCCGGTCGAACAGGCCACGCTGGCGCGGCTGTTTACGCGCTGGCAGGGAGTGGTGCAGCCGCGGCGCGGGCTCGACGCGCTGCTCGATGTGATCGAGAATCTGCAGGGCGCGCCGATCCCCGCGGGCGTGCTTGAGACTGAGGTTTTGCCGGCTCGCATCATCGGCTATAAGCCTGCCGATCTGGATACGTTGATCGCCGCAGGCGAGGTGGTCTGGGCGGGAGTGGAAGCCATTGGCGAGCATGATGGACGGGTCGCGCTGTATCTGGCGGAGAAGAGTTCCGTGCTGCGTTCTCCCATGTCTCAGAATCGAGACATGGGGCACCCGGAGCCGTCGCCTACCGCTGAGCGCGAGGCCAAAATCGTCGAGTATTTGCGCGCGCATGGAGCTTCGTTCTTTCAGCCGCTGCACGATGGCACCGGCGGCGGCTACCCAGGCGAGACGCTCGATTCCATCTGGAATA
>CAXTMK010000096.1:0-18293 GCA_964245315.1 uncultured Acidobacteriaceae bacterium
CCGTGGAAGCCGCCGCCACCCGCGCCGCCGCGAAAGCCCCCGCCACCAGCGCCGCCGCGGAATCCGCCGGCTACGCTGCCATGGAAGCCCTCACCGCCACGGAATCCGCCAGCAGGGCCGCCGCGGTATCCGCCTGCATAGCCGCCGCGGTATCCGTAGCCGCTGCGGAAGCCATAGCCGTAACCGCCGCGAAAGCCATAACCGCCGCGGAACCACGGGCCTGCGCCGATGAAGATGCCGCCGTTGAAGTATGCCGGGCCATAGTAGCCATAAGGCGCGCAGGAATAGGGCGCGTAGCCGTAGTAGCCGTATTCACAGGCCGGAGGACCATAAGCGTATCCACCGTACGGAACCCCGACGCCAACTCCAACCTCGACCTGTGCCCGCGCGGTCTGGAAGCTGAACGGGATGAGCAGAACAGTTACGATCGCGAGATATTTCAGGAACTTCATGAGACCCTCCTCGAAGTACCGATTCATACCAGTGGATGCTGAATCGGTCTCTCCGGAACTATCTTCCGGATGGGAAGTCCGTTGGCGTCCTTTTGTTCGCGGCTCGCTCGGATCATTCTTACCGGTTAATACCCCGCTGCAACAGAAATGTTGCGGCGGCTCGCGGCGGTATGGTTAAGGTTGAGCGATATGGAATCGGCAAACTTAGTGCGGGTGGGACGGCCGGTGTACGGTGGCGGATTTGTGGGGGATTCCGGCGATCCGTTGCAGTTCGCCTTGCCTGGGGAGCTGGTCGAGGTTGAACCGCTTCGTATCGTCGAGGCGTCGCCTGAACGGGTGACGCCGGCCTGCGTGCACTTTGGGGTTTGCGGCGGATGTCAATACCAGCAAGCGGCCTACCCCACACAGGTCGCGCTGAAGGCGCAGATTCTGCGCCGGCTATTGGAGAGCGTTGGGCTTCAGGGTGTGCCGGAGTTTGCGATTCATACGGCCGCCGAGTGGAGATATCGCAACCGCATTCGGCTGAGGGTCGAGCAGCTGCGCGTGGGGTATAGCCGGCGCGGGTCGAACGAGTTTCTGCCGATACGCATGTGCCCGATCGCCCCGCCGCTGCTGTGGCGCGCGGCCGAGTCGCTGTTGGCGGTGGGCGGCAAGTGGCTGGGAATGGTTGCCGAGGTGGAGCTGTTCTGCACGGCGGATGAATCGCGGCTGCAGGTGCAGTTCTATCTGAGCGAGCCCGGAGCGGACGCCGCCCGCTTCGCGAGCTGGTGCGAGCAGATCAAACGCGAGGTGCCGGAGCTGGTGGGCGCGGGTGCGGAGCTCGACCCGGAGCTCAATCGCAGGACACGGCGACGCTGGGCGGGCGTCGCGTGGGGCGCGGCGGGGCTGAACTATGAGGTCGCCGGCAGGTCGTACTGGGTGAGCCGGGGAGCGTTCTTTCAGGTGAACCGCTTCCTGGTGGAACGGCTGGTGGAGCTGGTCTGTGCGAAAGCTGAAGGAGCGCTGGCGTGGGATTTGTTTGCCGGCGTGGGGCTGTTTACGCGGGCGCTGGCGGAGCGCTTCGGGCGCGTGGTTGCGGTCGAGGCGGGCGAGGAGGCGGCGTCCGATTTATCGATCGCGAGTAAGGGCGGGAAGCTGTATGAGGCGGTGCGCTCTTCGACACTCGACTTCCTGCGCGCGCGGGAGTTGCAGCGCGAGCGTCCGGACCTGATCGTGCTGGACCCGCCAAGGGCCGGGCTGGGAACGGAAGACGCGGCGGAGATTCTGGGGCGAATCGGCGCGGCGCGGATCGTGTATGTCTCGTGCGATCCCGTTACGCTGGCGCGAGATTTGGGGATTCTGGCGCGGGCCGGGTACCGAATCGAGAGCGTGGATATGATCGATCTCTTTCCGCAGACGTTTCATCTGGAGACGGTGGTGAAGCTGCGGAGAACAGTCAACGGCTAATTAGGGAGCTATAAGCTGTAAGCAACACCATGGTCAACTCCGTGCAGATAGGTCCGGTGGAGAGATTGCGGCTGCGGCGGGCTCCGCTGGCGGCGGCAGCCGTTTGGCTGGCGCTGGGGATCGGGCTGGCGCACTGGCAGCGGACCCAGGACATCTTTCAGGCGACAGTGGATTTGCTGGCGGCTTTGGCGCTGCTGGCGGCGATAGCGATCTTTGCCATGCGGCGAAGTCCGCGTGTGGCCTGGCTGCCGGTCGCAGCGGTGTGGGTGGTGGTTGGGATTGCGGCGGCGGAGTGGCAGCCGTCGGCTGAGTATCCCATCGCGCTGATGGCCTATGCCGACAACCTGAGCCGGACCGTGGATGCGCATGTGGTGAGGGTGCGGCCGGGGTCGGAGGCCGCGCCGCAAGATGCGGATCCGGTGCCCTTATGGGAGCGAACTGAGGAGGTCGTGGGCGGGCGACCGCTGGAGGTCGACCTCGCGCTGGACGCGATTGAGGATGTCACGCCCGATCGCAGCACAATGGTGCCGGTAAGCGGCGGCGTCAGGGTTGCGGTGTATGGGCCGGCCCGGCGGGATTCCACCTTAGGATGCGGTGACCGCGTGGAGTTGCCGCTGCGGCTGAAGCCCCCGCAGCGCTTTCGCGATCCGGGGGCGTTTCAGTATGCCGACTATCTGCTGACCCAGGGCGTCGCGCTGGAGACGAGCGTGAAGGCCGAACGCGTGCGTGTCGTCGGCGGATCGGCTGCTGGATTTCGATGCAGGCTCTACGCAGCGCAGAGCTGGGCGGCGGGACGGATGATGGCCTTCGTGGATTCAGCGGCGAATCGCCAGCTGCCGCAGGCCTTGCGGCTGAATGCGGCGGATGCGGCGATGCTGAACGCGATGCTCTTCGGCGACCGCGCGGGCCTGACGCACGGGCTGCGCGTGGGATTCGAGCGGACGGGATCGTTTCATCTGTTCGTGGTGTCGGGGCTGCACATCGCGCTGTTGGCGGCGGGAGTCTTCTGGATGTGCACCCGGCTGCGCTTGACGCCGTGGTTTGCGACGCTGGTGACGATCGTCGCGGCGGCCGGATACACCGCGCTGACGGGCTTCGGCCAGCCGGCGCAGCGTGCGCTGGTGATGACCTCCGTCTACCTGCTGGCGCGGCTGATGTTCCGCAACCGCGACTCGCTGAATGCGCTGGGTGCGGCCGTGCTGGTCTTGCTGGTCTGGGCTCCGTCGAGCCTCTTCGACGCGAGCTTCCAGATGACGGCGCTGGCCATCGTCGCGATTGCCGGCATCGCGGTGCCGCTGGGGCGCTACACGTTTCTGCGGCTGGCGTCGGTGGCGGACGATGTCTTTCGCCATCCCCGCACACATTTTCAGCCGCGCGAGATGCAGCTGCGCGTGATGCTGGAGCTTTGGGGCGAGGTGCTCGCAGGGCTGTTCGGCCATCGGGCACGCAGGCTGCCGGCGCGGGTCTTCAAAGCCGTCCTCTGGGCGTGCGAACTGGCGCTCATCGGCACCGTGGCGGAGCTGATAATGGTGCTTCCGATGGCCTTGTACTTCCATCGCGCGGCGGTCTTTGCGCTGCCGGCGAACATGGTCGTCATCCCGCTGATAGCGGTGCTGGCTCCGCTGGCTGTGCTCACGTTTGTCTGTTCGCTGCTGAGTCCATGGCTCGCGATCGTTCCGGGCGCGGCGACGGCGGCGCTGCTGCATGGGATTGCTTGGGCGATCGGGCGCATAAGCCATCTGGCGGCGGCGGATGTGCGGGTTCCGGGACCGGTCTGGTGGGTCGGGCTGATCGCGATTGCGGCGTGGATGGGATGCTGCTGGGCGGTGCGGCGCGGGCGCTGGGGTGCGCTGGCGACGGCCTTCGCGCTGCCGGTGATTGCCACGCTGGTGCTGTGGCCGGAGCCGGTGGTGCGGAAGGCCGGGGCGTTGGAGGTGACGGCCATCGATGTCGGCCAGGGCGATAGCCTGCTGGCGATGAACCCCGAAGGCGCGGCGATGCTGATCGACGCGGGCGGGCCGGTGGGCCGCAACGGTGCAGCGGAGGTCGTATCGACGTTCGATGTCGGCGAGGAGGTGGTGTCGCCGTATCTGTGGTCGCGTCGGCTGCGGCGCGTAGATATCGTGGTGCTGTCGCACGCGCACACGGACCATATGGGCGGGATGCAGGCGGTCCTCGCGAACTTTCGGCCGCGCTAGCTTTGGGTGGGAATCGATCCCAAGTCGGGGCTGTATGCGGCGCTGCTGAAAGAGGCTGCTGGGCTGGGAATCATGGTGCGGCATCTGCACGCGGGAGACGCCGTGAAGTGGGGATCAGTGGACGTATCGGTGCTGGCTCCCGCGGTTAATTACGCGAACGCGGGTGCGCCGAAGAATGACGACTCGGTGGTGTTGCGCATGCAGTATGGCAAGGCGTCCGCGCTGCTCGAAGGCGATGCCGAGACGCCCAGCGAGCAGGCGATGCTGGCGGCGGCGGAGGTCGCGCCGGTGACGCTGTTGAAGGTGGCGCACCATGGCAGCCGGACGTCGACGACGCAGGCGCTGGTGGATGCCGCGCGGCCTGAAGACGCCGTCATCAGCGTCGGACGCGGAAATACCTTCGAGCATCCGCGGCCTGAGGTGATCGGGCGGTTGGCCGCCGAGGGAGCACGCGTATTCCGGACAGATCAGTTCGGTTTGAGCAGCTTTCTGCTCACGCCGGATGGCGGTATTCGCGAGGTCCTGGACGGCGTGGCGATGCCGGCCCACCGCTGGTCGCATGCTAAACTCGGGGGAACTCCATGAAAGTCGTTCAGGCTACCTTCGCCGTTTTCAATCACTTCGAGTTGGCGCACCAGCTCAATCGGCGTCATCACCTGAAGAAGATTTACTCGACGTGGCCTTGGGCTCGCGTGAAACGCGAAGGCGTACCGCGCTCGCTGGTGAGCACCTTCCCGCTGATTCACACGGCCGACTACCTGCTGAACAACGGCCCGTTTTATCCGAAGCCGATCGCACTGAAGATGAAGGAACTGATCGCGACCAGCTTCGACGAGTGGACGCTGCGGGTGATCCCGGAGTGCGATGCCTTGATTGCGCTTTCAGGCGCGGCGCTCAAGACGGGCGCGCTGGTGCAGCGGCGCGGAGGCAGGTTTATCTGCGATCGGCTTTCCACGCACCACCGCTTTCAGGACGAGGTGATCGCAGAGGAACATGCACGCTGGGGTCTTCCGCGGCCGGTGGAATCCCCCGGTTCCATCGAGCGCGACGAGGCCATCTATGCGCAGGCGGACGCCGTCGTCGTGCCCTCCTCTTTTGCGGGCCGCACGTTCGTGGAGCTTGGCGTGGCGGCTGAAAAGGTTCATGTGATTCCGTTCGGCGTGCGGCTTCAGAACTTTCGCCGCAGCATCCCGCCACCCGATATCCGGGATTGTTTCGAGGTCATCTTCGCCGGGCAGGTGACGCTGCGCAAGGGCATCCCTTATCTGTTGGAGGCGTTTGCGCGGGTTCGCCATCCCAACAAACGCCTGCGGATCATGGGTGGCCGGCAGTCGCAGCTGACAGAGTTTTTTGCGAAATTCCCGCAGGATTCGGTGGAGTTTCTGGGCTCGCTGCCCCAGCCTGAGCTGGCCGCCATCATGGGCAGCAGTCACGTCCTGGTGCTGCCCTCGATCGAAGACGGATTCGGCTTTGTGATGAACCAGGCCATGGCCTGCGGCTGCCCGGTAATCGCCTCGACCAACACCGGCGGCGAAGATCTGTTCACCGACGGCGAGCAGGGATTTACGGTTCCGATACGGGATGTCGCGGCGCTGGCCGACCGCATGCAGCGGCTGATCGATGAGCCCGACCTGCAGCAGCGGTTCTCCGAGCGCTCGTTGCAGACGGTGCAGAACGCGGGCGGCTGGGACGAATACGGCGACAGCTGGGATACGCTCCTGCATGGGTTGACGGGGATTCCGCGTGGAGCCGACGAACTGGACTGATCAGATGAGGAGCGGCTTAGTTCCTTGCCAGCTTCAACTCCCACTTCCACGCCGTCTCGATGATTTCTTCCAGGTCCGCCTGTGTCGTCCAGCCGAGGATCTGTCTGGCCTTGCCGGGATCGGCATAAAGGACCGGCGGATCTCCGGCGCGCGCCTCCGCGAATCGATGCGGCACTTCTTTGCCTGTAACTTTCCTGATGGTTTCGAGCAGCTGCAGGATCGATGTGCCCTTGCCGGTGCCGAGATTCAGGCGCAGGGAATCCCCTCCGTTGGCAAGATGGTCGATCGCCTTTACATGGGCCGAGCCCAGGTCGGTGACGTGGATAAAATCGCGCACGCAGGTACCGTCGGGCGTATCGAGGTCACGGCCGAAGACCGTCAGAGGCGGCCTGGTTCCGAGGACCGCTTTCAGCGCGAGAGGAATCAAGTGCGTCTCCGGATCGTGGATCTCCCCGATCTCGCCCGAAGCAATCGCCCCGGCGGCGTTGAAGTAGCGAAGCGCCGCGTAGCGCAGGCTGTCGGAGCCGGCGTAGGCGGCAAGGGCGTGCTCGAAGAACAGCTTGGTCGCGCCGTAGGGGTTCACCGGCGCCTGCGGGGAGTCTTCCGTGATGGGCAGTTCCTTCGGAACGCCGTAGGTCGCGCAGGTCGAGGAGAAGACGAGAGTGCGGACCCCGCTGGCGAGAACGGCGTCGAGCAGCCTGAGGGCGAGTTCCACATTGTTGTGAAAATACTTGCGCGGGTTCGACATCGATTCGCCCACATAGGCCGAAGCGGCGAAGTGCATGACGGCATCGGTGTTCCTGAGATACTCCGCTAGCCTGGCGGTGTCGCCGATGTCGCCTACGACCAGGGGAAACCCGTCGGACAGACTGCGGTGACCGGTGGAGAGATTGTCGTAGATAACGACCTCATGGCCCGCGGCGGCTAACTCCCGAACCGCATGCGAACCGACATACCCACTTCCGCCAACGACAAGAACCCGCATAAACGTTCCCCAGGAGCCAGGCGATACGTCATGTGCCGTATACGGCCCAGGACGTTCGGCTTCATTGTAAAGGTGGACGAACTAAGAGGCTCGGGCAAAGCGGCTTTGCAGACGGGGAAGCAGCCGCGCCCAGACCGGGATAAGGCCGAAGATAGGCACGTCGAGGGCGAGAATGAGTGTGCCTACGGCGATGCCAAGCAGAACCTGCAGCGGCAGCCCCAGCCGGGCCGTGTGGGGAAGCGAAATCAACGATCCGGCGAGACAGATGAGCGAGAGGATGGTGAGGCGGATGGGGTACTTCACATCCAGAATCTCGTGGTGCGCGAAGAACTTGCCGTTCAGGTGCATGATGTAGATCACCTGCAGCACCTCGACCGTGAACCATGCCCAGAGCACGCCGTTGATGCCGAAGCGCGGCACCAGAAAGAACCACGATGCGACCAGAGCCAGATAAGTCCCGAACATGAAGCGGGCGAGTTCGCGGTGGGTGTTGGTGGAGAACTGGAACTGAAACTTGTGCTCCTTGGCCGACATGACGATCGATACGGCGGCGCACAGCACGTACACCTTCGGGATGAACATCTGCGGCTTGCGCAGCCAGATCTGCAGCAGGAACGGGCACAGAAAGAGGGTGCCGATATTGGCGATCGGGATGAGCGCAAAGACGAGCCGCTCGGAGTAGTCGTAGAGCCGGCTGAGCCGCGGCCAGTCCTGCCGGGCATAGAGCGTCGTGACCTCCGGGCCGATCGCCTGGGTGAAGGCGTTCATCACGTTGCGCGTCATCGAAAAGACGGTGCGGGTGACGGCAAAGATGGCGACATCGACCGGGCCGGCGCCGCGCTGCAGGATCAGTACCGGCACTTGATACACGAGGAAGTTGCTCGACATGATGAGGGCGAAGTAGCCGGACTGGTGAAGAATAGGCCCGACCATTGTGCGGTCCCAGAGGCGCAGGGTCGGAAAGATGTTGCGGCCGACGCGCCAGAGCGTGAACAGCACGCCCAGCAGGCACACGACCACGGCCGTAAGCTGGGCCATGGCGATGACCATAAAGCTCGAGTGGTGCAGCAGGAACGGCACCGCGAACAGGATGACGCAGGCGTTTTTAGCGTTCGCCCAATACTGCCCGATGTAGTTGCGGTTGAGCACCATGAACTGTCCGCTGAAGAAGCCGAAGACGATGTTGGCCAGCGCCGTGAGCGCGAGGATGTAGACGGTTCCGCGCACTACGCCGCCAGAGATCGCCGGCGCGCCGGCGGCGCTGCCATCCATCCTGAGCCAATGCTCGATGGGCATGGCGAGCGCGGTAAGCGCGAGGGCCGCGGTGACGACGCAGATGCCGACCAGCAGGCGCAGCGCCGTGGACTGCACGACGTGGAACTGTTCCATCTCGCCGCGATGATAGCGCAGGGTGAGGTCCTGGTTGACGAAGGTCTGGATGCCGAAGTCGAGCGTGCCCAGGTAGGAGACGGACGCCGAGAGCGCGAGCCATTCGCCGAAGCCCGAAACGCCATACTCCCTGACGAAGAGCGGGGTAAGCGCGATCTGCTGCAGCACCGCGACCAGGTGCGAGGAGAAGCTGGCGGTAAGGTTCTTTGCGATGCCCTTCAGGCCGCTCATCGAGTGGGTGCTCCGGGATTTGCGATGAGGAATTTTGGTGCGAGCATAATGCTTTTAAGAGTAGCAGGGGCGAATGCTTGTCCTGCGCTGGTTATTGAAAGTCGATCGCAGCCACACAGCCCGACTTTTGTCATTCCCGAAGGGAATCTGCGTTGTCTTGTGTCGCTTCTTCCTCTTCACTGTGGCAGGATCGACTGCCAACTTATCTTATAATCGTGCCAACTGGAGACCTCCTATGCAGACCCTATCCAACTCCTTGCCCGCAACGCAGGGCCCGCTCGAAGAAGACAAGCTGATCCGGCGCCTGCAGCTGATGATGAACCTGGTGATGCAGACGATCGCGCAGGATCCTTCGCTAACGGTGGACGACGCGGCGCAGATGATCGCGGATTCGAAGAAGGCGGCGCTGGCAATGTTTCCGGATAAGGAACTGGCGTACGAGATTATCTGGCGGCCGAGGTTTCAGCGGCTGATGCGGGAGCGGTTTCGGATTATGTAAGCGTGTTACCGGAGCGAAGCGTATCAGGCCTGGCCGCAAACCTCATATCTCCAAACCCGATAATCAACCAGCGCGAACTTCTGCGCCGTTCGGATTGTCGCGGCCTGCCAGCAGGCGATCAGTCGTCTTTGCGTCGCTGGAGAAGGGCACTCGGTTTGCCGATCCGAGTTTGAGTACGCGATATCTCTGAAAAAGGATGCGCTTCGGTTCGCCTACCTCAATATCCCGCCAGGGAATAAAGAGGGGTGGATGAAACAAACGCACCCAGCTTGCGATGAAAATCCCCGCGCTATCACTCCCCAGCCTCAGAACGTTGTTATAGCCGAAGACGTATCGAAAGCTTGCGCTGCCGGTTCGCCGGTTCGCCGGCATTGGCTTTTCCGTCTTATAAGTCAGGCTTAGTCCCCACCAACCCGAGGCGATGCTCATAAACAAGAAAATCAATGGTACGAAGAAAACGAGTGCTAAGGGCAGTATTCTGGCCGGCCGATTACCAATCCACTGCGCCAGCAGCGGAATGCCGAAGATCAAGCCAAACAGCCTGATGCAGACGCGCATGGCAACGAAGGCCACCAACACCTCCAACCAATTGCGGACCACCGGTTTGCGTAGGTATTTTTCGAATTGGTCGATGCTAACCAAGGATGGCAAGAGTCTACCATCGTCACTCAGGCGCGAAAGGGATAGCTGGAGCCGACGAGTTCCGGCTCGCGTTCGGCCTGATGATGGCGGGTCTCGAAGAAGTGCTCGACCGCCGCGAGGACATCGGTGCCATCTTTCGACTCGAAGATCTGTCGCCGCAGCGTGGCGCCGCCGGGGATGCCGTGGGTGAACCAGCTGGCGAACTGCTTCATCTTGCCGATGGTCTCGCGCCGGCTGGACTCGCGGTTGCGCTGGAGCTTGACCTCCGCATCGGTCAGCTCGACGCCGGAAATGCCGACGACGACAGGGTGCTCGGCGAGTTCGGCCAGCAGCATGTTGAAGTAGGCCTTGATCATGCGGTAGCGGTCTTCGTCCGTGGCGACGTCGTAGCGGCCGGTGGCGGTGTATTGCGCGATCTGGCGAAAGATCCACGGATTGGCAGGGGCGGCGCGGCCAATCATGACGGCATCGCAGTTGGTCTGGGCGATCATCGCGGCGGCGTCTTCGGGGGTGAGGATGTCGCCATTCCCAATCACCGGAATCTTGACAGCATCTTTGCAGGCGGCGATGTACTGCCAGCGCGCCTGGCCGGAGTAGCCGTCCTCGCGGGTGCGGGCGTGCAGGGCGACGCCATTCAGGCCACAGTCTTCCGCCAGCTTCGCGAGCGGCACGCAGACGATGTTGGCGTCGTTCCAGCCCATACGGAACTTCACCGTGAAGGGGATGGAGACGGCGGCCCGGATGCGCTTGAAGATGACCTCGATGAGCGGCAGGTCGCGCAGCAGGCCGGAGCCTCCATTGCAGCTGACGACGCGCTTGGCGGGGCAGCCGAGGTTCAGGTCGACGATGTCGAAGCCGGCGTCCTGGCAGATGCGCGCGGAGTCGGCGAGCGTCTCGGGGTTCGAGCCGAAGATCTGCGCGGAGATGGGGTGCTCGTCGTCGTAGTAGGTGAGGTAGCGCTTGCGCTTGGTCTCGCGCATGCGGGAGAGGCCGTCGGCGGAGGTGAACTCGGTCATGATGAGGCCGCAGCCGGACTGCTCATTGCTGGTGGTGGCGTCTACGTCGGCGTCTGCTGCTTCCGGTGTGAATTTGCTGGCGTTCTTGATGAAGCGGCGAAAGACGGTGTCGGTGACGCCGGCCATGGGCGCGAGTACGGTCGCGGGCGCAATGTGCACGTTGCCGATGGTGAGCGACGCAGGGACACGGGCCTCGGCGGGCATGGTGTTGGAGAGCGGATTGTCCCAGTGTTTCTTCATTGGTGCTGCTTCCATTCTACGTATGTCTCCGCCATTGCCGCTCCATTGAACTCTGATATCCTTTTGCCAAACCCACAAGCATTCCTGTGACATATCGGTTCAGCCTCGATTGCCTCTCCTCTGAACTCGTCATTGCATCCTCCGTCTCCAACAGAAAGGCTCTTACCTCATGCGCAATTCTCTGGCTGTAAGACTCTGCATCCTCCTAATGCTGCTGGTATCGATTTCGTTGGGAGCGCAGGCGCAGACCGCCGGTAAGCGCCTGACGACTCCGGCGGACGCCTTCGGGTTCGAGCCCGGAACGGACCGCAAACTTGCGGACTGGAAGGATCTGACGGCTTACTACCAGAAGCTCGCCTCGGAGTCCGACCGGGTGCGCTACCAGGAGCTGGGCAAGACGATGGAGGGCCGGCCGTTTGTGATGCTGACGGTCTCGGCGCCGGAAAACCTGGCCCACCTCGCCGAATATAAGGACATTGCGGCGAAGCTGTCGGACCCGCGCACCACCTCGCCCGAGCAGGCGAAGGCCCTGATCGCGAAGGGCAAGACGGTGATGATCATCACCTTCAACATCCACTCGACCGAGATCGCCAGTTCGCAGACCGCGGCTTCGTTTGTGTACAAGCTGGCGAGCTCGAACGATCCGGACGTGACGAGTGTGTTGAAGAATGTCATTCTGCTGCTCATCCCGTCGCAGAATCCGGATGGCGAGCAGTTGGTCGTCGATTGGTACAAGAAGACGCTGGGGACGCCGTCCGAAGGGTCGAACCCGCCGGTGCTGTATGCGAAGTATGTGGGCCACGACGACAACCGCGACTGGGTGGGGCTGACCCAGCTCGAAACGCAGCACACGGCAAAGGTGATCAACGAGTGGCATCCGCAGATCCTGTACGATCTGCACCAGCAGGGCGCCGACGCGCCGCGGCTGTTTCTGCCTCCGTGGGTTGACCCGATCGATTCCAACGTCGACCCGCTGCTGGTCTACTCGATGAACGCGCTGGGCATGCGCACCGCGCACGATGTGGCTTCGACGGGCAAGACCGGCGTGCTGACGCATGGGGTGTACGACTTCTGGTCACCGCTGCGCGACTACATCTCGCTGCATAACGGACTGCGGATTCTGACGGAGTCGGCGAGCGCCAACCTGGCGACGCCGATCGAGGTGCCGTTTGCAAGCCTGGGCATCGGCATCGGGTACGACGCGAAGGTAGCAGCCTGGAACTATCCCGATCCCTGGAAGGGCGGGACGTGGCGCATGGGCGACATCTGCGCGTACCAGATGGACGCGCTGGCGTCGCTGACCAGGAGCGCGGTCGTCGACCGGGTGCAGTTTCTCTCGGACTTCTACACGGTGAGCGATCATGCCGTGCATCCGGCGTCCGGACCATACGCGTATGTGGTCTCGACCAACCAGATCGACCCGATGATGACGTACCGGCTGGTGAAGACGCTGAAGGATGCCGGCGTGGAGATTCAGCAGGCCTCCGCCGCGTTCGATGCCGAGGGAAAGAGCTATCCGGCGGGAAGCTACATCATCGAACTCGACCAGCCCTACCGGAACTTCGCCAAGACGGTGCTCGAGCGTCAGAAGTACCCGGACATTCGCGAGTATCCCGGCGGTCCGCCGCAGCGCCCATATGACGTGACCGGCACAACGCTGCCGCTGTTCTTCGGCGTGGATGCGGTTGCGGTCGAGACGAGGTTCACGGCGATGGCGAAGAAGATCGACGTGATTCCGCCGGTCGCAGGCAAGGTTGAGGCAGGCGCGGCCATGGGGTACCTGCTGGAAGACACGAGCAACAGCAGCCTGTATGCCTTGTTCTCGCTGGTCGGGCAGGGCGTGAAGGCCTATCGCCTGACCGGTGCGGGCCATGCGCCGGGCACCATCTATGTGCCGATGCAGACGGGCGTGCAGGCGAAGCTCGAAGCCGCGGCGAAGAAGTTTTCGGTTACGTTCAAGCCGGCGGCGACGGCAATTACAGGGAGCGCGTTGCTGGTGAAGTCTCCGAGAGTGGGTCTGTACAAGAGCTGGAACGCGTCGCTCGATGAAGGCTGGACGCGGTTCATTTTGGACACCAACTCCGTTCCATACACGACGGTAGTGGATGCAGACCTGCGCAAGGGTAATCTGAACGCGAAGTTCGACGCCATTATTCTGCCGGACAACGCGGCCGGCGCGATCACAGGGGCTCGCGGCGGCTTTGGCGGTCGAGGCGGAGGCGGAGCGGATCGCCCGCGGCTGACCATGCCGCAGGTGCCGGCGGAGTATCGCGGCGGCCTGGGGCCGGATGGGGTCGCGGCGCTTAAGGCGTTTGTCGAGGGCGGCGGCACGATCGTCACCGACAACAAGGCGTCCGATGTGTACGCCACCGCCGACAATGCAACCTTCAGCGATGCGCTGAACGGCGTGGCGTCGAAGGACTTCTACTGCCCGGGCTCGATCCTCGAAGTCGCGGTCGATACGACCAGCCCGATCGCCTTCGGTTCGACGCCGACGGTGCCGATCTTCTTCGAGACCGGCCCCAGCTTCAGGATCGCGGGCGACATCAGGTCGGTGGCCCGCTACGCCAGCGACAAGCCGTTGCTGAGCGGATGGATACTGGGAGGCAAGTATCTGGATGGCACCTCAGCCATAGCAGAGGTGCCCATGGGCAAAGGCCGCGTCGTGGCGTTCGGATTCATCCCGATGTATCGCGCCTTGAGCGAAGTGACCTATCGGTTTCTGCTGAACGCTATGCTGTATTCGAGTTCGAAGGCTGGGTCGGTGGGAAGCGATTGAGCGGAGTGGAACCGGGATGCGCGGGGATTGGTATTGATGTTTACTGATCACCAGCGGTTCTCATGATCGTGAGTCAGATTCTGACGCTAATGTCCGGCTTGGTTCTGACGAGGAACTGCTCCATCGTCTCCAGTTTCTCTCCGCGAAGCAAAAAACGTTCCGGCCTGACCAGCAAAGATGCAGGCTCTTCGTCCCTTTGCGATAGATCTCCTTCCAGCAAATTCGTCGAATAGCCAATCAGCCCCAGACGACCGATGCCTTGGGGGTCAAATGCGCGGCTGCTGGAGAACGCCTTCTGGACCCATGCCAGAGCGGCAACTGAATCTGGCAACGCCACGTACTTGAAGTGAAGCGGCATCAGCTTGAGTCGAGCCATCAAGTGCTCCAGTTCACTCATTATTGGATCAGCTTGACCAAACTTGACTTCAACTCCATGAAAGTCTCCACTTCCCGCATGGTCGACGGCGACAACACCTATACCGTCAAGGCCTGGCACGCGAGGCTTCAGGAAAATCTCCGGAACAGTCAGCTTCTTGCGCAGGAGTTCCGCGACTTTGTTGACGACTCGTCCATTGCTCTGCTTTAGCGTCAGGCGCTGGGGGCTGATTGCTGTTGTTCCCACTGTGCAAGCTCCTTGCAGCTCTTGAAGGTCCAGGCCTCGAATCGTCTTGCAGACTGCACCAGTGCACGAGCCCTTTCGTGGGTTACCAGCTGGTCGCCGTAAGACACAGGTGACTTGCTCTGAACGAGAGCCACCAGGTGTCGAATCCCGGCTGAATCCAGCTTTCTCGCTCGGCACTCCGATTCAGTCGCTCGAATGGCCGCTTGATGGTCCTCGCTCTTCATCGGTCTTCCACGCCAGACAATAAGCAGGGCATCGTTGAGCGCAATTCCCGAATAAACCGAGAGGAGCGCCGTCGCGGAAGCGAATTGACTCTCCTCCTCAACTAACTCTCGGGCGGAGCGGAGTTGCCGGGCTCTCTTTACGAATACCTCGTTCATTATCTCTCTATCCTATGCCAGGAAAGGACAACGGCCCCCGCCAGAAGCGGAGGCCGTTTGTTTAGCTGTAAGCGAGTTACTTCTTTGCCGCTTCAGCCTTGGCCGAGTCCGACTGCGCGAACTTGCGGCGGAACCGGTCCACGCGTCCGGCGGTGTCGATCAGCTTCTGTTTGCCCGTGAAGAAGGGGTGGCACGCCGCGCAGATTTCGAGCACGATGTCGCCTTTGTGGGTCGAGCGCGTCTGAAAGTTGGAGCCGCAGGCGCACTTGACGGTAATTTCCTCATACTTCGGATGAATGGCTTCTTTAGGCATTGCGTATTCCTTTATCGTTCGGCCGGCTTGCGGTTCGCTTGCGAACGGGCTTAGTCACCGTCACATCGAAGGGCCTGACGCGCTACCGGCTCGACACAGGAAGCGTGCATACAACGCAGCACTTCCTTTCCTCATTCTACCTTTGATTCGCACAGCGGGCAATCGGATTCAGGCGAGGCAGGACAACGCGGGGAACTGCGATACTGGGATTATGGAAGTCTGTCCTGTCTGCGAAGGCTCGGGGTTGAAGATCGTCGAACGGCCTGATGGCTCGCGCGTGGCGCGCGATTGCGAGTGCCGGGTCGAGCGCCGCGTGGCTCGCATGATGGCCCGCACCAATATTCCCAAGCGTTACGAACATTGCTCGCTGGACTCGTTCGAGACAGCGTTTCCGTCGGCGACCCGCTCGCTGAAGCAGGCGCATAGGAACGCGAAAAAGTTCGTCGAGTCGTATCCGATCGAAACGCGCGGAACGGGGCTGCTGCTCACCGGATCGATCGGCGTGGGCAAGACGCACCTGGCTGTCGGAATCCTGCAGGCGCTGGTCTCCGAACGCGGCGCGACGGGACTGTTTTACGACTATCGCGAGCTGCTGAAGCAGGTGCAGAACAGCTATAACCGGCAGGTGCAGGCGACGGAGCTTGAGATTCTGGCGCCGGTCTTCGAGGCCGAGGTGCTGGTGCTGGATGAGTTGGGCGCAAGCAAGCCGACCGACTGGGTCTGGGATACGGTTGCGCACATCCTGAACACGCGCTACAACGACCGTCGCACGACGATCATCACGACCAATTACGCGAACGCCGGGCCGCTGGGCAGCATGCTGGAGCTTGGCTCGGGCAGCACAGCGCAGGCTCGCGCGGCCAATCGCGAAGAGACCCTGGGCGACCGCATCGGCGAACGCATGCGCAGTCGCCTGCAGGAGATGTGCGTGGTGGTCGAGATGCAGGGCGTGGACTTCCGCCAGACGGTCAACCTGGCTCGCTTCGGCTGACTTTTGTTGTCATTCCGCAGCGAAGCGAAGGATCTGCTTCTCGCCCACAGGGTAAAATCTCTTCCATGGCCACCACACCCAATGAGCCTCTGTTCGCCTCGCGCCCGCCGGAGCGCGCGCCGTTCAACCCTGTGCCGTGGGTGATCGCGGGAGTGGTTGTGCTGGTGCTTGTGGTGGGACTGGTTCTCGTCGACCATCGCAAGCCGGCCAGCCCGAACGCGATTCTGCCGCTTGATCCGCAGGCTTCGTCGCTGGTTCTGAGCGGCGTGGCGATGAGCGAAGCCACCTCGATCGGGGGCGCCAAGGCGACCTACATCGATGGGCGTGTGAAGAATGCCGGGACCAAAAAGATCACCTCGGCGACCGTGCAGGTGCTGTTCCCCAACAGCGAGGGCATGCCGCCGCAGCTGCAGACGCTTCCGCTGGCGCTGATCCGCACCCGCCAGCCGTATGTGGATACGCAGCCGATCACGGATGCTCCGCTGGCTCCGGGCGATGAGAAGGAGTTCCGGCTGATCTTCGAGGATATCCACGCCAACTGGAATCAGCAGGTGCCGGAGATTCATGTGGTTCGCATTGGCACCCGCTAACGACGAGAACGACCACGGATTGACGCGGAGGAACACGGATTGTTCGTACCGCTCCGGGCGAAAGGCTTGGGTTTTGCAGTTCTGAGTTCCGAGCGGAGAGTTGTGAGTTGAGCTGTGCCGCTGCCTTTATCCGTGACGATCCGCGTAATCCGTGGTCGGTCTTGGTCTTAGCTTTGCACGGCGGCATGGACTCGCAGCAATTCCTCAAGTACACCCTTCAACTTATCCAGATGCAGCGCATTCGCGCCGTCAGACTTGGCCACGGCAGGATTGTCGTGAACCTCAAGGAAGACGCCATCGACTCCCGCGGCTACGGCGGCGCGGGCGAGCACGGGGATGAACTGGGGCTGGCCTCCACTGACGCCGTTTGCGGCTGAGGGTGTCTGCACCGAGTGCGTGCCGTCGAAGACCACGGGAGCGAACTCGCGCATGATGGGCAGCGCGCGCATGTCGACGACGAGGTTGTTGTAGCCGAAGCTGGCGCCGCGCTCGCACAGGCTTACCCGCTGGTTGCCGGAGTCGCGCACCTTGGCTACGGCGTACTTCATATCCGGCGGCGCGACGAACTGGCCCTTCTTGATGTTGATGGCGCGGTTAGTTTTGGCGGCGGCGATCAGCAGGTCGGTCTGGCGGCAGAGGAAGGCAGGAATCTGCATGACGAACTCGACATCGCCGATCGCGTCCGAGAGCCGGGGGCAGTCTTCGGGCGTATGCACGTCGGTCAGAACGGGCAGGCCGGTATCTTTGGCTATCGCGCGCAGGACGCGTGCGCCTTCGACCAGGCCAGGGCCGCGGAAGCTGCGGATGCTGGTGCGGTTGGCCTTGTCGTAGCTGGCCTTGAAGATGTAGGGCACGCCGAGATCGCTGGTGATGCGCTGAATGGATTCGGCGAGCGAGCGGGCGTGGCTCTCGCTTTCGAGCACGCAAGGCCCGCCGATGAGGAAGAGCTGGCCGCGGCCTACGGCGACTGGGCCAATGTCGAAGGAGTGGGGTGAAGTCACTCGACCATTTGACCACACCGACACGTTATGATGGACGTTCAAGTCCATTGCACCCGGAGTTCTGCCATGAATCTGTCGCGCGTCCTCGCCGCAACCCTGATCGCACCTATGCTCTTCGCTCAAGCCCCCGCCACGCCGGATTGGGAAGCGCTGGGCGCGGCCTGGTGGGCGCATGTGCAGTACCTCGCCAGCGACGACCTGCAGGGCCGGCTGCCGGGCACGCCGGGCTTCGAGGCGGCGACCAAGTATGTGGAAGACCAGTTCAAAGCCATCGGCCTGAAGCCGGGCGCGGGCGCGACCTATCGCCAGCCGGTGAAGTTCGATTCGATCAAGCTCGACGCGGCGAAGTCGTCCGTCGAACTGGAGGCGAACGGCGTGAGGACGACCCTGAAGCCGGGCGAGATCGCGCTGGGAGCGCACGTCACGCCGGGTCCGCCGGTGGATGCTCCGCTGGTCTTCATCGGCTATGGCCTTCGCCTGCCTTCGAAGCATATGGACGATTATGCGGGCATCGATCTGCACGGCAAGGTCGCGGTGTTTTACAGCGGCGCGCCGGATCGTCTGCAGGGCCCGCTGCGGGCGTATTCGCACGTGGCGGGACAGCGCTGGAAGTACCTGAAGGCGGCGGGCGCGGTGGGCATGATTACGATTGCGGCGCCGCGTCTGCAGGCCGGTCCGGCGCCTGCCCCGGCGGCGACGACCGCCGATGCACCGGCGACTCCAGCACGCGGCGGCGGCGGCGGTGCGCGTCCG
>CAXTMK010000097.1:0-18238 GCA_964245315.1 uncultured Acidobacteriaceae bacterium
CGCGCCGAAGCGCTGAAAGAAGTTACCGGTGGCAGGAGTTGCAGGTGAAGCAGAGGAGCTTTGGTCGGGAGCACCGATCTGGGTTTGAGCGAATGAAAGCGGGGTGCAGACCACGAAAGCGGCAAGGAACAACGAACGGGACATGGGGCCCTCTCGATATCCAGTAGATCGCTGCAGCCCGTAGGAAGTCCGTATGGAAGCCGTTAAGAAGACATAAGTTCGGCGCTGGTGGCGCGGAAGCGATAGCCGACCCAGGGCTCGCTTTCGACGTAGCTGGCCGCTTCCGGCAGGTCGATCTTCTTGCGCAGCTGTGCGACCAGCACGCGCAGGTATTCGGGCTGATTGCTGCCGGCGGCGCCCCAGATGGAACGCAGCATCGTCTTGTGCGTGAGCACTCGGCCCGCGTTTTGCAGGAACAAGACAAGCAGGTCAAATTCCTTCGGCGTCAGGTGAACTTCCTCGCCGCGAATGACCACGCGATGGGCCTCGCGATCGATCGAGAAATCGCCTTCAACCAGCGGTCCGGCAACCTGCTCCTGCGCTGCCTCACGCTGCCGCCGCAACTGCACCCGCACGCGCGCCAGAAGCTCCGGCGTGCTGAAGGGTTTGGTCATGTAGTCGTCGGCGCCGCTGTCGAGCGCGTTTACCTTGTGCTGATCCTGCTCGCGTACCGAGAGCACGATGATGGGTGTCTGACCCCGCTGCCGCAGCGCCCTCGTCAGTTCCACGCCATCCATGTTCGGCATGGAGAGATCTGTGATGACGAGGTGTGGCGCGAACTGCTCGTAGGTACGCAACGCCTCAATTCCATCCTGCGCGATGGCGACGTTGTAGCTATGGGCTTCAAGCGAGCCGCGCAGCACGCGGGTAATCTGGCGTTCATCGTCTACGACGAGGATTCGTGTGCGATCGGGCATTCAGGGCGTCTCCTGCGTGATGATGTGCAGATCGACATGCGGAGCGGCCGCGACGAAGCGTGCAATCTCTCGAAAATAGAGATACTTTTTCAAGCCCGTCAGCGCCGATCGCCCAAACATGACCTGGGTGATCCGGTTGTCCTTCGCAAACTCCGCCGTAGCCTCCGCCACTGTTGTGCCCTTCAGATGAACCACCTTCGCTCCTAAATTGTCAGCGAATTCGAGATTGTCTTCGAGCGTTCGTGCGGCGTCTTCGGGCTTGTCGCGCTCGCTGTCGAGATGCACGACGAACAGCTCCGCATCGAGCCCCTGCGCCAGCCTTGCGCCGCGCGCGATCAGGTCGCGGGCCGTCGCGCTGGCGCTGACGCAGACGGCGATTCGTTCGGCCACAGTCCAATGAGCGCCCAGCTGTTTGACGCGAACGTAGTCGTCGAGCGTGCGGTCTACCGCGCGAGTGACGCGCTGCAGCGCCATCTCGCGCAGCGCGATCAGGTTGCCCCGGCGGAAGAAGTTCTGCAGCGCCCGCTCGACGCGTTCGGGCGGGTAGATATCGCCGCGGCGCATGCGCTGGGCGAGCGCCTCAGGCGTCAGGTCGCTCATCACGATCTCGTCGGCACGGTCGAGCACCCAGTCCGGCACGGTCTCGCGCACTGTGACGCCGGTCAGCGACTGCACGCGCGGGGTTGCGCTTTCGATGTGCTGGATGTTGACGGTTGTGAGCACGTCGATGCCGGCTTCGAGCAGCGCGAAGACATCCTCATAGCGCTTGGCGAAGCGGCTGCCTTCGATGTTGGTGTGGGCAAGCTCATCGACGATGGCGATCTGCGGATGGCGCTTGAGAATGGCGTCGACGTCCATCTCCGCGAAGAGCGTGCCCTTGTAGTCGATCTGGCGCACGGGCACGCGCTCGAGCTGGTCGGCTACCGAAGCGGTTCCCACGCGGCCATGCGTCTCGACGATGCCGATGACCACGTCCTCGCCGCGGCCTTTGCGCCGGACGCCCTCGCTCAACATGCTGAAGGTCTTGCCTACGCCGGGCGCGTAGCCGAGGAAGACCTTGAAGCGGCCGCGCTCGCGTTCGGCTGCGTCCGCCTTGCGCAGGAAGTCTTCAGGATTGCGTTTTGGATCGGGAAGCATCCCTACCAGCATACGGGCGTTAGTATCGAAGTGTGAATTCGAAACGCATCATCGAGACGGTGCGCTGGGTCGGCGCGACGGCCGGGCTGGCGGCAATGGTCACATTCTTCGACCTGGCGTCGGATATCAATCCTACGACTGTGGCGCTGGCTCTGCTGTTGTTCATCCTGTTTCTTGCCGCGCGTTGGGGACTGCGCTATGCGATCGTCACATCATTTGCGGCGGCCGGTTGTTACAACTATTTCTTTCTGCCTCCGGTCGGGCATTTCACCATATCGGACCCGCAGAATATCGTGGCGCTCTTCGTCTTCCTGGTGACTTCGGTCTTTGCAAGCCGCATGTCCAACCGCATTCGGCAGGAGTCGATGGACGCGCGCGCCCGCCAGGCGGAGCTGGAGGTGCTGTACCGGGTGAGCCGCGCGCTTCTGCAGACCGAGGAGTTGACGCAGCTTACCAACTCCATCCCTTCCGCAGTGGCGCTCGCGACGGGAGCCAAGGGTGTGCTGTTTTATCTGCTGTCGGGTGATCGCGTCTACCGCTCCGGTACGGACTGGAGCGTGCAGCTTTCGACCGAGGAGTTGAAGGAGCTGTCGCATAATCCCGGCATCATCTCATCGGCCGGCGCGCATGAGACGATGGTGCCGCTGCGCACCGGCGTGCGGCCCACCGGCGTGCTCATCATTCGCGGCACGACGCTGTCGCACCAGTCGCTGGACGCGCTCGGCGGGCTGGTCTCGATCTCGATCGATCGCGCCAGCGCTGTCGACGACGTGACGCGCGCGGAGGCGGCGAAGGAGAGCGAACGTCTGCGCGGGCTGATGCTGGATTCCATTACGCATGAGCTGCGCACGCCGCTTACGTCGATCAAGGCTTCGGTGAGCGCGCTGCTTACCTCGGAACTGAAGCCGGAGGTCTCGCATGAACTCCTGACGGTGATTGATGAAGAGAGCGACCGGCTGAACCGGCTGGTCGCGCAGGCGGTCGAGATGGCGCAGCTGGATACGCAGGAGGTGCGCATGAGCTTCAGCCCGCAGACGCTGGGCAGCATGATTGAAGCCGCGGCGGAGACCGACAAGATCGTGCTCGCCGGACATCCGCTGACGGTTACGCTGCCGCCGAATCTGCCTATGGTCGAGGCCGATCCGGTATGGATCCAGAAGCTGCTGGGCAACATGCTGGAGAACGCAGCGAAGTATTCCGCGCCGGGGCAGCCCATCTTCGTCAGCGCGGAAACGCGCGGAACGCTCGTCGCATGCAGCGTCGCGGACCGCGGCGCGGGCATCGACCCGATGGAGCAGTCGCTGATCTTCGACAAGTTCTACCGCGCCCGCAGTCGCACGCAGAACGTCGGAGGAACAGGGATGGGACTGGCAATCTGCCGCGCCATCGCGGAGGCGCATGGCGGATCGATCTCGGTGACGAGCCAGCCGGGGAATGGCTCGGTGTTTACGTTTACACTGCGCCGCCAACAGATGGAGTCGTAAGCTAAAGCCTCGCCCGGAGTTCGGACACCAGTTTGAAGACCTCAGATGCGCCGTTAATATCTACAAAAACAGGAAAATCTTCGCCCAGAAACAGGCCATCCATAGTCTGCTTTCTGCCACCGCGTCGATTGTTGAAAAGGGGCCCCGGCGCTCCAAAACGAATTGTTCCGATTCCATCGGCACGGATGTCCTTGCCGAGAAGAGAGATGCCATTGAGGAACGTGGATATGGACTTCGCTCCAGGACCTCGAACCACGGTCACGGCGCGCCGATTCGTGACTACGTAAACGACCTTTGTCTTCTTCCACGCTGCATACACGAAACGGCCCCAGACCATGTACTGTCCGATGACGACAAACATCGCGCCCCACAACGTCATGAAGAGATTGGCATCAAGCTTGCCTTGCCACGGTCCGATCCCGCTTACGCCGGCCTCCCAGAATAGCGTGAATCCCGCCCAGACGAGGCTAAATGGGATCATTCCCCAGTCGGACGCATGAAGGATCACGCTTAGATTTGGCTTTCCAGACCAGAGAACAGACTCTCCAGGCAGCAGCTCGTTGTTCAGGCTTCGTTCGTCATCGGCATTCAGTAAATACATGGTTCTCGTGAATGTATCGCAACAGCCGCGACAAGCCAATCACTTCTGCGCAGAGGGCTTCGGCGGAGGCGGGATTGAGATGTCGAGCTTCGTCACTGGGCCGAGCTTGTCGAGCGAGGTGCCGAATTCGCTCTGGTTACCGACCACCACGATCGCCAGCTTCGACGCGTCGATGTACTTGTTCGCAACGCGAGTGACATCGGCTGCGGTTACCTTCTCGATGGCGTCCTTATACTTCTGCAGAAAATCGGACGGATAGCCGTAGAAGTCCAGCACCACCTGCTCGTTCAGGGTCTTGTCGCGGGAGTCGTAGTTGAAGATGAAGCCGTTCAGCAGCTCATCCTTGGCGTTGCGCAGTTCGAGCGCGGTCGGCGGCTGCGTCTTCAGCAGCGCGGTCTCGTCGAGCATGGCCTGGGTTGCGGCCACAGTGCTGGCGCTCTTGGTGGCGGCCTCCACCGTGAACATCCCGGGATGATCGTACGAGGCGCCGAAGCTGCCGCTCACGTTATAGGCAAGGCCGCGCTTGGTGCGCACATCGAGGAAGAGCCGCGAGGCAAAGCCGCCGGAGAAAATCTCGTTCATCACGCTGAGGGCGTAGTAGTCGGGATTGCGCCGCTCCGTGCCCAGCCCGACGATGTAGACGTTCGACTGGTTTACGTCGCTCTTGTCTACGAAGTAGACGCCGGGCTTCGGATCTTTGAAGGCGATGTCGGTGGGCGCTGGTTCCGCGCTGCGCGGCATGGATTCGAACGCCTTGCGCAGCCTGGCTTCCATGGTGACGGAGTCGAAATCGCCGGAGACCGCGACGATCATGCCGTTGGGGACGACGGTGCGATCGTGCCATGCGACTAGGTCGCTCAACTGCACGGCGGCGATCGTGCTGTACTGCACCTGGCGCGCGTATGGACTGTCCTTGCCATAGGCGACCAGTGCGGCCTGGCGAGCAGCGATTCCGGCGGCATCGTCGTTGCGGCGCGCAATTCCGGCGGTGATCTGCTGCTTGCCCAGCGCGAGTTTGTCGGCCTTGAAGTCGGGATGCAGCAGCACGTCCAGCGCAATGCCGAATACCTCGTCGAAGTCCTGTTTGAAGCTCGACCAGTTGACCGACGTGGTGGCGAGACCGCCGCCGGTTTCGACATCCGCGGCCTTGAGCGCGAGCGTCTCGTCGAGCGCGTCGCCGCTCCGGGCCTTCGTACCGCTGGTGCGCCAGGCCTCGCCATAGAGGCTGACCAGGCCGATCTTGTCGGCGGGTTCGTCGCGGCTTCCGCCCTTGATCAGGATGGAGCCGCTGACGAAGGGAAGCTCGTGATCCTCCTGCAGGAATATGGTGAGTCCGTTCGAGAGCACAATCTTCTGCGGCTCTTTCGGCTTGAAGTCGTGCAGCGGAGGAATCGGGATGTGAGTCCAGGGCTTCGCGGGAGCAGTGGCCTGTGCGTTCGCGCTAACTGCCAATGTCGCTGCCATTAAACTAATCCAGAGGCGATTCATTGCTGACCTCCCGGTTTACCCGGCGCCTGCGGGGCGGCAGGCTCGGCGAACTCGATCTGCGCGATGGTGCGGTTGTTCTCGACGAAGGTCTTGCGCGCCACGCGCTGGATGTCGGCCTTGGTGACGGCGTCGATCTTCGCTATGTCGCGAAACATCTCGCGCCAGTCGCCGAAGCGCGTCTGGTACTCCGCCAACTGCTCGGCAAGCCCGGAGTTGTTGGCCAGGCCGCGCAGCTTGTCGGCCTTGGCGCGGGTCTTGAACTTTTCCAGCTCCGCGTCTGTAACCGGCTCGTTCTTCAGCTTGTCGATCTCCTTGTGGATCGCGGTGCGCATCTCGTCGCCGGCATGACCGGGCAAGGGAACTGCGTAGACGGCGAACAGGCCGGGATACTTATCGCCAGGAAATCCGCTGAAACCCTCCGCCGCTGCGGCGATCTTCTGGTCGCGGACGAGGCTGCGATAGAGGCGGGCCGTGCGGCCGTTCGAGAAGATGTCGGTGATGGCATCGAAGACGGCGTCGTCGGGATCGCGATAGTCGGGGCGATGGTAGCCCTCAAGATAGAACGGCTGCGTCGCCTCCTTGATGGTCACAGTCTTCTCGGCCACCTGCGGCGGCTCGACGGTTGCCATGTCGCCGGGTTTGGGGCCGGCGGGAATTTTGCCGAAGTAGCGCGTCAACATGGGAATCGCGGTGGCGGCCTTAAGGTCGCCGACGACCGCGATGACGATGTTTGAGGGCACGTAATATTTCTCATGGAAGGCCTCGGCCTCGGTCGCCGAAACCTGCGAGATCTCGCTTTCCCAACCGACGTTGGGGCGGCGATAGGGATGCGCGACATAGGCGGTCGCGAGGAACTGCTCCAGCAGCCGGCCCGTAGGGTCGGAGTCGACGCGCATGCGACGCTCCTCCTGTACCACGTCGCGCTCCTTGTAGAACTCGCGCGTGACGGGTTCGCCGATGCGCGCGCTCTCCATGTAGGCCCACAACTCCAGGCGATTCTCCGGCATGGACCAGAAATACTGGGTCGAGTCTTCGCCGGTGGAGGCGTTCAGGCCCTCGGCGCCGTTCTCTTCCGCAATCTCCGGGAACTGGTTGGGGATGACGAACTTTTCCGCTGCTTCCTGCGCGGCGTCGAAGTCCTTCCTGAGCGCAGCCAGCTTCGCGGGATCCTGGCCGACGCGCTTGCGCAACTCGGCATCGTAGGCCGCCCACGCGGTCTCGACGCGGGCGAGCGCCGGTTTTTCAGCGGCGTAGTTGGTGGTGCCGATCTCGTGTGTGCCTTTGAAGGCCATGTGCTCGAACATGTGGGCGAGACCGCTCTGGCCGCCAGGATCGTCCGCCGAGCCCGCGTTGACCAGCGTGTAGTAGCTGAAGACCGGCGCCTCGGGGCGCTCGCAGACGATCAGCGTCAGGCCGTTGGGCAGCACCTTGACGGTGATGCGCTTCTCGAAGCTCGCCATATCCTGCGCGCTCGCGGCTATACCGATTGCGACGACAAATGCCGCGCCAAACCTCATCCAGCTTTTACGCAAATCGACTCTCCCGCATGGACCAACGCACCTGTATCATAGCCGCGCACCGTGGTTAGACTCCATTCGATGCGGCTGGGTGCGTCAGCGCTCGCGCAGCTTTGCGACCAGCGTCGCCGTTAGCCCGATCAGGCCGAAGCAGGTCTGCTTGAGCAGACCGTCGCCCGTAGCCTGGATTGTCCCGACGGCGGTGCCGAGCAGCATCCTCTGCGTCCACTGGTTGCGCGCCGCGCCCGGGCCGTGGCGGAAGCAATCGTCGGCGGCCCTGGCCCAGTCACCAGCGGCGATGGCCCGGACCATGCGCGGGTAGCCCTTGAGCAGGCCGGCTGGACCCAGGTTGTACGCCATGTCGAGCAGCGCCATCTTCACGCCGTCAGGGAAGCCGTCGTAACCCGGCATCGCCGCGCGCAGGTCGGCCTCGAAGCCGAGCAGGGCGTGGCGCAGCAGAGCGTCGATATCCGCCTGCTGCAACGCCGGACCGCCGTCGCGATGATAGAACTGCGCAGGCCTGCCCATCGCCATGGCGTGAACTCGCGCGAACTCCGCGGCGATCTCCTCCGCGGTTGCGGGCCGGTCGTGGATGAAGAAGTGGAGCCGTTGTGCGGCAGGGGCGTCCCGCAACAGCAGGCCGACGCCCGTGGTCACATTGCCGGAGGTGTCGAGATACATCCACGGAATGGAGCCCTCGAATTGCTCCAGCATTCCCAGCGATTGCTCAAGGTAGGTCGCCATGATCTACAAAGCGTACCACCTGGCCGACGTACCTGGGGCGTCCGGGCAGATCGCGCGCGGTGAACGATTTGATCGAAGGCGATGCCAGCTTCCTCCGGCATGTAGAAGATCTTCACGGCACTACTTCTTTGTCAGAGCTTTTCGAAGAGGTAGAGAGTGCGACCGTTACCCAGCGTCTCGTGGCGAATGGGATGGAATAAGCCGGCGCAGGCGGAGAGCAGGTCGGCGGCGGTGAGGTTGCCGTAGAGGGCTTCGCGGCCGCGCATCAGGCTTTGGAACATGGGGTCGGAGACCGGAACCCACTCCACGATGAGGTGGCGGCGGGTGAGGCGATGCATCAGCGCAATGATCGCCGGCACTGGGATCTGCTCCATCAGGATGAGGTGATGGATGACGGCGAGCATCATGACGAGGTCGAAGCGGCCTTCGAGGCGCGGGAGCAGCGCTATGGACTCGGAGTTGTCCCAGCCGACGGCGGGCGTGGGTCGAGCGAAGTCGCAATGGATGGTTTGGATGGTCAACGATTTGCCTCGGCTCGCGACGAAAAGTCGGTCGGCGGCGGGAGCGTCGCGTTCAAGCGCGACGACCTGCGCGCCGGCGTTGGCGGCTAAGGTGCTGTACTCGCCGGTGTTGGCGCCGATGTCGAGCACTGTGGCCGGGTGGAACTCGTCGAAGACATGCCCGACCCAGAGGTGTTTTTGCTTGCCTTCATCGGCGGTGTAGTGGGTGAGGGAGGGCTGGTATTCGGCCCACTCGGAGGCGATGTGCGCGGGTACGGCGTCGCGGATGCGCATTAGCAGGCCGGAGAAGGTTTTCTTCAGGATGTGGGCGGTCAGGTCGGGATCCTGAGGCTTGATCGTGTGAGGTTTGGTCTGGGCACCCGACTTTTTGTCGAGCCAGGTGGGCAGGGTAACGGGCCAGAAGACGTCAGGCGAGAAGCGCTGCAGCCAGCCGAGCGCCTGATAACACTCCTGCGGCTCGAAGCCGTCGCGCTTGAAGAGCGTCAGCGCGAAGGGCCAGTTGAGCAGACGGTTCATCAGGATGGGAAGCAGGAAGGTGCGGACATATTGTCCGTAGGCCAGCCAGACGGAGGAGTTGGGGTCGCGGCGCTCGAAGGAGAGAACGTCGACCAAGACCGGACGCGGACCGACGAAGAGGATATTGAGGGGGGTGGCGTCTTTGAGGATCCAGCCGTCGACAAGGGCTTCCTGTGCGAGGTTCAGGGTGAGTTCGGAGGCGGCGAGCCATTGCGACGCGGTCCACTCCCACGGGTAGGTGGGGAAGGGGACCAGAGGATGGAGCAAGCGCAAGCCTTCCGGGGAGTCGGCTACGGTGGTCGCGACCATGTCGCCGCGCTGCCGGACGCGAGTGTAGAAGGGCGAGTCTACAAACTCAATCACAGCAGTGCGGGATTCGGGATGGATACGGCGTACCGCGTATTCGCCTTCAAAGGAGAGCGAGCCGGCCGGATCGCGGAAAGTTGGCGTGGGGAGGGCCAGACTCATGCGGCGTTAGCGGAGTTACCCTCTTTGGCCACAGGGACTTCGGTCTTGGGGGCGTCGCTGCCGCGGAACAGAGTGCGAATCTTGCGACGCATAAAGTATCCGAACGAGGCCGCGACGGCGGCAAAGCTCTGGAGCGCGAGCAGGCCCGAGCCGGGATCGACGTACGCGTAGGCGGTGCGCTCGGTGGCGCCGATCATGCAGAGAAAGATGAAGACCGTCAGTGAAACGGATGCGAGCTTTTTCATGTATGGCATCTCCGTTATGTCGCTAGTACAAGTTGGCAATGCCTGTGGGATGAAGATGAGCGCCACAAGCGGTTGTTGATTGCAAACCCCATCTATCGGTGGATAGTTGCGGAAATGCCCGGAATTGCTTTAGACAGCAGGGACTGGATGCGTCCCGCTTCCTATGAGAGACGGTTGAACAGGGAAAGAAGATTCAGCTAAAGCTGAGGATTTGTTGAGGTAAAGACCAATGGTGAGGACGTCGGATCGTAATGCTTTCCTTGCCGCGAGTCAGCGCAGACCGGAGTGAAAAGCAGATCCCTTCGGGATGACAAACAAAAGCAAATCGGTGCGGTTCAAGCGTGAGGCCCGGAGCTAAAGCCGCTTATTCCCCCGGCACTGTTCGTGGGACTGAAGCCCAACGCTAATCCATAGACGGGACGCGAACGATGATTAACTGGCTTTGCAGAGCTCTTCAATGAGGGATTCGCGGTGGTTCAGGGCCATGGCGTCGGCCCGGTTGAGGCCGGCGCTGTAGAGCGCGAAGGCTCCGAGGGCGAGCGCGAGCAGGATGGGGATGGGCAGCCACGGAATGCCGGCGGCAGCCGCGAGCAGCATCAGGCCTCCGCCGAGAGCGGAGATGGCGAGCATAATGCCGACACACATCAGCGCGCTGAGCTGCGAGGCCTGCTTGCGGGAGATTTTGCTGGGGTCGATCTTCTTCGGCGCGGTGATGGATCGCATGTTGCCGATGGTCGCGTTGACCAGCGAGGCAAAGATCACCCAGCAGATGGTGCTGACGAGGATCAGGATGGGCGGCGGACCGCTGATGAACGTCAGGACGGCGTAGACGAGCACGAGCTGGAGAGCGGTGATCGAAAAGCCGAAGAGGTTTTTGCCCAGCATGACGTCGCGCAGACGGATGGGCGCGATGAAGTAGAACTGGATTCCGGCAGCGTCGACACCGAGGATGTTGTAGGCGAGCGCGGAGATGCCGAGCACGGAGTAGGCGACTGCGGAGGGGAAGACGTAGCCGGTGCGGGCGAAAGATCCCATGCGGCCGGCGAAGATGAAAACCATCGCAAGCGGCGCGATGAGGCCGTAGAACTGGGCGGGGTTGCGGCGGACGTAGATCCACTCTTTTTCAAAACAGGCGGAAGTGACGGAGGACAGGAAGGATGAGGAAGCTGGATGGGAACCCACCTCAAACGATGAAACCGTTTGAGATGGGGCACCCGGGCGCCTGAGTTCGGCTGCGGGCTGGGTGCTGGGGGAGTTGGCGGCTTCGGAGAGGTTTTCGCCGCGGTACTCGCGGTGCATGCGCCAGGCGAAGATGGCGAGGAAGAGTGCGGCAAAGAGCAGGATCGCGGCAACGTAGGCGACAGATTGCTGGCGGATTGCGGTTCCCGCGAGGCTCGGCGGCAGGTTGCGGAGCGCGGGCTCGATGTGCCCGTAGGCGCGCGCGATGGCGGCGTATTTTGCCTGGCGCTCGGCGTGCGACATGTGTTTGCCGACGCCGTTGATGGTCACGTTGACGTACTGGATGCCGATCGAGAAGACCAGGACGAGGCCGGTGAAGAGCTCGCGGGCGCGGCGGGTGGAGAGCCAGCGATCGATCCAGGCGAAGAGCGTCCGGATGAAGAGCATGTTCGCGAGCGCGAGCGCAAGTGCGGAGGCGAAGGCGATAGGGGCGAGATTCGGGGCCGCGTAGGCGATGCCGGAGGCGGCGCCGAGGAGCGCGAGGGTCCCGATGATGGTCGATACGCTGAGCAGCCCGAGGAAGAGCCGGATTGTAAGGTAGCGCGGAAAGCTGAGCGGGAAGCGGATGAGGGATTCGGGATCGAAGCTGAGGCCCGGCGGCGAGATGTTGATGCTGACCACGATCTGTAACGCGAAGATTCCCCAGAAGATGCCGGTCAGGAATTCCAGGTGGTTGTTCGAGACGGCACCCCAGGAGGCGAAGGTCGCGCCGAATACCGGACCGATGACGAAGAGCGCGGCGATGGGGAAGACGACGATGCGGGCGATGAGTTCGCCCTTGCCTTCCTTGCGGCGGAAGCCGTTGGCGAAGAGACGCCAGCGGAGCCAGGCGATGGCGGCGAACTGTTGGGAGGCGGGGATGAGGTTGGGCATGCGAGCCTTGGGAGTTGCTGGTGGTCCGATCCCATGTCTCAGAATCGAGACATGGGGCACCCGGAGTTGTGGTGGTTCAGCCGAGCCAGGAGAGCTCCTGTTCAGGCGGGGCGGTGCCGGTGGTGCCGAGAACGTTGAGGAAGATCTCTTCGAGGGTGGTCTTACGGGTGGATTCGGAGCCGGGATGCTGGGCGTCTACGCCGGCGCGCAGTTCTTCGAGCGAGCCCTGCGCGACCAGCGTACCGCTCTGGATGATGGCGACGTGCGTGCAGAGGCGCTCCACAATTTCAAGCACATGCGAGGTGAGGAAGATGGTTGCGCCGCGGGCGATCATGCCGTGCAGCATGCTTTTGAGCGTGCCGGCGGCGATGGCGTCGACGCCTTCGAAGGGCTCGTCGAGAAAGAGAACCCTGGGGCCGTGGATGACGGCGGAGGCGAGCGCGAGCTTCTTCTGCATGCCGTGGGAGAAGTCGGTGATGAGCTTTTTGCTTTCGCCGGAGAGGGACATGAAGTCCAGCAGCTCTTCAGAGCGCTGTTTCGTGGTGGCGGCGTCGAGGCCGTACATACGGCCGACGAAGCGGAGATGCTCAGCGGCGGTGAGGCGGCCGTAGAGCGCGAGACCCTCGGGGACGACGCCGATCTGGCGCTTGAGCTCGACGGTATTGGCGGTGAGATCCTGCCCGAGGATTTCGATGGAACCGGAGGTTGGGGCGAGCAGGCCGGTCAGCATCTTGATGGTGGTGGACTTGCCGGCGCCGTTGGGGCCGAGAAAGCCGAAGAACTGGCCGGGCGCGACTGTAAGGTTAACGTCGTTAACGGCGGTGAAGTCGCCGAAGCGCCGGGTGAGGGAAGACGTTTGAACGGCGGGAGTCATTGCAGCAAGAATACAGGGAAGAGGGGGAAGGGAACAGGGAGCAGGAATTCGAAAAGGCCAGACGTCTGTTCGACGCTGGCCTATGAGGGGAACTCAGGAACTCATCGCCGCTACATGGGCGGGGGATGGTGCGGATCGATTGGGCTGTTGGCTTTGGGGTTGATAAGGTCGCGGAGCTCTTTCGAGGGTTTGAAGAACGGTACCTTCTTTGCAGGTACATCGACTTTAGCGCCGGTCTTCGGATTCCGGCCTATGCGGGAGTTGCGTTGGCGGGTTCGGAAGCTGCCGAAGCCGCGGATTTCGATCTTGTCGCCTGATTTCAGGGCTCCGATTACGGCGTCGAAGAGGACGTCGACGATGATCTCGCCATCGCGGCGCGTCAGGTCTCCCAGTGATGTGACTTTGTCGACGAGGTCGGCCTTGGTCAAAGCAAATCTCCTTCAGGGTGCAAGCGGAGCTTGAAATTTTCCCAATGAAGAAGACGCTTGAGGCTTCAGGATTGTCTCTGTTCCGGCGCGGAAAAATGACAAGCAGTCGAAAATAAGTGCTGATCCATCAGTCAGTTACGGGCTTGGGCCAAAAGCGGGCACGCGGAAGCAAAGCGCATCATCCACCGCCATATTGCTGTGATGTTCGGGGCGTGGTGGAAGTTGGATTAGGCGGAAAAATAGTTGCCGATCAACCGCAAGGATTTTTTTCCGGCCTGAGTGCTTCCGGTCCAGCGTGCGCCCTGGCAGCTCTTGCACAGTGCGGCTTAAGTCGTATTCAGACGTCTATTATTTGCGGTATGATGAACGGCGGAAGTGACCACATGCACTAGAGTAATCTGGGCCATTTCGCAGTCTGAGCGGAGCCGTTTCGTGTGTACGATGCAAGAGAGAGGGCAGTGGGATGTCACATCCGCAGTTGAGCATCGTAATTCCGGCATATAACGAGAGCGCACGCATCGAGGCCACGCTGGAGCGGGTGATGTCGTGCGTCAAGGCGCAGCGCTGGGATGCGGAGGTGCTCGTGATCGACGATGGATCGTCGGACGAGACGCCGGATATCGTGCAGCGCTGGATGGAAGATCACGACCGGTTGCACCTGATCAAGAATCCCGGCAATCGGGGCAAGGGATATTCGGTGCGCAACGGCTTGTTGCAGGCGGCGGGCGACGTGGTAATGTTTACGGACGCCGACCTTTCGGCGCCGATGGAAGAGGCCGGGCTGTTGCTGGCGGCCATCGCCAACGGTGCGGATGTCGCGATCGGGTCGCGCTGGATGGACAGGACGCGGCAGACGATTCATCAGCCCTTGTACAGGCAGTTCTTCGGGCGCTGCTTCAACGCGATCACCCGCGGCGTGATGGGTTTGCCGTTCAAGGATACGCAGTGCGGCTTTAAGGCCTTCCGCCGCGAGACGGCCCAGGTAATCTTTCGGCTGCAGCGGATCGAACGCTGGGGCTTCGATCCCGAGATACTGTTCATCGCGCGCAAGCTGAAAAACAAAATCGTCGAGGTGCCGGTGACCTGGGGCCACGACGAACGCAGCCGCATGAGCTACCTGAAGGACGGGATGAAGATGCTGGAGGAGATGGCGATCATCCGGTATAACTCGCTGGCAGGCCGGTATGACGAGGCGATCGCCGCGATGAAGGATACCAGCGCGATGGTGACCAAGCCGGTTGAGCCGGTGGTGAAGGTTCGGTCGGTTCAGTAACTGCTGAGCTGCCGGGGTTGTACACGGTTCGGATCCGAGTGTCTGCGGTCGCAGGATGGCTGCTTCACTCAGAGTTGCTATAGGGCGCAGCTATTTTGTCCAAGTGGAACTTCGACCCGTTGCCAGTGACTGGACGGCTGATCGGCCGGATGTGCGTCAATAGATGCGGCGTAGGTCTGAGATGAAATTTGTTCAAACTTCACCTTGAAGGTCCGGGGCGGAGAGAACCAGGGCGAGTGGGGCTTGCCGGGCGTATGAATGACGACGGTATCTCCGGAAAGCGATATGAACAGCGGGGAGTTCGGCGCCCCGTGGATAATGTTCGACAGCTTGTAGTCATGCCAGCTATCATATGGGGCGCAGTAGTCGCTATTTTCAGAGAGATACAGTTCTCCGTCCGCAGGGTAATCCGCCTGACGCCGAAGATACGCAGTAGCGCCCGAGGGTAGTCGGATTTCCTGCATTCCAACCTCCCAGTTGCCCATCTGTTCCATGCCTCGGTAGATGTAAAAACCGAACAGTACAGCACCTATCGCCATAGTGACGATGACGACGCTGACAATGGCTCGGATTCGCTTCCTTAGATATCTCAAAGCGCCCTCCCTTGAAGAGACGATAAACTAGTTTCTGTCGCATGAGGGTCTCGAATTGCTGCGGTCGTTCTTTATTGCTCTTTCGCGGAACAAGAAGATGCGGGAGTTTTCGGAGCGCTCGGCGCTGGGGCGGCGGCTCTCGAGCAGGTTTGTTGCGGGGATGACGGTCGACGCGGCGCTGGAGGCTGCTGCGGCGATGAACCGCGAAGGCATCGTGGCCACGCTGGATTCATTGGGTGAGAGCGTCACGGAAGCGGCGCAGGCGCGAAAGAGCGCGGATGTCTACCACGAGTTGCTGGACGCGATTGCGGCGCGCGGGCTGAAGGCCAATGTGAGCGTCAAACTGACGCAGGTGGGGATGGATCTGGACCCGGCGCTGGCGGAGGAGATCGTCGCCGGCATGGTGGAACATGCCGACCGGACGGACAGCTTTGTGCGCATCGACATGGAAGGGTCGGAGTATACGGAGGCGACCATTGCCATGACCGAGCGGCTGCATGTGCGCTGGCCGGGTCCAAACGGAACCGGCCGCGTGGGAACGGTGCTGCAGGCGTATCTGCGGCGCACGCCGGCCGATGCGCGGCGGCTGGTGGGGCAGGGCGTGCGCATCCGCCTGTGCAAGGGAGCGTATCAGGAGCCGGCGGAGATCGCTTATCCGGAGAAGTCCGAGGTGGATCAGAAGTATTCGGAACTAATGCTTTACCTGGCAACGAGCGGGGTCTTCTGCGGGATTGCCACGCACGACGAGGCGATCATCGGGCGCATGCGGCGGTTCGTCGAAGAGACGAAGCTGGATAAGGCGAAGTTTGAGTTTCAGATGCTGTACGGGGTGCGGCGCGACCTGCAGCGGAAGCTGGCGCAGGAGGGATGTGGCATGAGGGTCTATATCCCGTTTGGGCCGGAGTGGTATCCGTACTTTATGCGCAGGCTGGCGGAGCGCCCGGCGCTTGTTCTGTTTCTTGCGAAGAACTTCTTCAGATAGAAGACTAGTCGTGTGGGATTTGGGCTGCAGGCGGTCTCGCCCAGTCGAACCCAGCCTGAGCCGCGGCCGGCTGTACCTGCAGCAGGTGGTTGACGGTTTCTCGCTCATTGTCGGAGTACTGACTGCGGAACTGCGGGGAGTTGAGGTAGGCCTGGCGCTGCTGCGGCGGCATCGAGAGGGTGTTGTGGAACGCGCGAGCCACGGCGGCGCGACGATCTTCGCGCATCGATCCCAACTCACTCATGGTGTTGTTGACCTGCTTGCGCTGGGCGGGCGCAAGACGCTCCATGGACTCAATCTTCTGAAGTTGCCTTGCTCGCTGGTCCGGGGGCAGAGCGTTCAGGTGAGTTAGCTGTTGGTGGAGCCTCTCCTGCTCCTGCGGAGGGAAGTTGCGGAAACCAGGCTCGTTATCAAGAGCGCGCTGCTGCTCGGCAAGCGGTAAATTGCCGTGTGCCTGCATCCACGGCGCTATATGAAGCTGGGGTTGCGCGGAACGGTTGGGAGCGACCAGGGCTGTGCCGCCGGCGGGTGCAGGTTTCTGCGCGGCAGTCTGAGCCGCGGTATTTCGCGGGATACTTTGCGAAACCGAGGGAGCGGCGCGCACGATGGGTGCGGGTGTAGTTCTTGCGGGTTCCAGCGCGTTCGGCACACCAGCGTTGAGCCCCGGACGGCTGGCTGCCTGGGCAGGAGCGCTTACCTGGGGACCCTCCCGTTGCTGCGAGGGGGTGGGGCGTTGCCGCTGGGCAGCAGGGCGTTGCTGAGCCGGAGCCCGCTGGATCCCAGGAGCAGGCCGGAGGCGAGCCTGACGCCGGGAGGCCTGAGCGATCGCAGCCGGACCGAAAACCCAAACGCACAAAACAGCACACGCCAGAGCCGCCCGCAGCAGAGCCGGAAGGCCAAGCATCGAGCTAAGATAATGGTTCCGGATTGCGATGTTGCGGCTCATGGGTATGCGGTCTGGTGCAATTCGGCAGGGCCTGGCAGGTTAGGTTATGGGTTCAGCCGCAGGAGCCGCATCCGGGGTGGCAGGGGCGTTGCTGTTGTCACCGTCCGCCTGCTGCAGTGCGTCCATCTGCTGGAAAGCCTGCTCATTGCGCTCGAGAATCTGCAGGTCGTTGACCGTGGCCGAAGCCGACACAGGGTGAAACGGCGCGGGGCTGGGAATGAAGAAGACGCTGCCGCCGCCGGCGATCAGCGCGAGCGACAGAGCTCCGACCATCGCGGGACGGAAGCTGCGTCCGGTGTTCAGGCGCATGCGGGTGGTCAGGCGCTCAAACCAGCCCATAGGCGTCGCGGCCTGCTCCTCGCGAAGCAGCACCGCGAGCTTCTGGTCGAAGAAGGGCGTGGGCTCAGGAGCCTGCCAGGTGTCGAGCAGGCTAAATGTCGCCTGGAACGAAACGTACTCCTCCGCGCAGGGCGGGCAGATCTTCATATGTGCGACCGCAGCCAGGCTGGGCGTCGCTCCGGGGGTCAGGACAATGTCGGTCAGTTCGCTTTCAAAGCTTTTGCAATTCATCTTGCTATCCATGGCAAATCTCCTTCCAATCTAATGCAGTTCCGGGCAGCGCTACACAAAACCCTTCAATTTCTCACGCAGCGTCTGGTAAGCCCTGAACAAGAGCGACTTGGTGGCGGACTCGCTCAGCTTCAGCACTTCGCCGATCTGGCTGTAGTCCATGCCTTCATATTTGTGCATCAGGACGGCCATGCGCTGGCGTTCGGGCAACGCCATAACGTGCTCGCGAATGGCGGCCATGCGCTCGTCGCGCAGCAGCTTCGCCTCGATATCCGGGGTCGCATCGGCGACATCGGGCGTCGTGCCGGTATCTGAATCGGCCTCATCCAGATAAACGGTTGAGGCGGAGCGTTCGTGGCGCGTATCGCGAGCCTGGTTGACGCCCAGGTTGGTCGCGATGCGGTAGAGCCAGGTGCTGAAGCGAGCCTCGGCCCGGTAAGTCTCGCGCGAGCGGTATACCCGGAGGAAAACCTCCTGCGCGAGCTCCTCGGCGATGGCCTGGTTGCGCGTCATGCGATACATGAAGTTGATAATCGGCTTCCGATACTTCTGGATCAGGAAGTCGAACGCGGTCATGTTGCCGGATTTCAATTCCAGCATGATGGCGGCGTCGTCTAGTTCGCCGAAGTCGCCGTTAAGATGGAGGGCGGAACTGGCTGGAATCTCCTTTTGCCCCGCCGTTTCACCGTGCTGGAGTTGCGCCGGATTGATCGCCAGAGTCGACATGTTATCTATAACCCCATCTTCGTCCGGTGGTTGCGCGGAATCGTCAAATTCCCCCTCAAGGCGACCGGAATGATCGGGTGCGCCGCGATTGATGGG
>CAXTMK010000098.1:0-18235 GCA_964245315.1 uncultured Acidobacteriaceae bacterium
CCTTTTCACTTTGCAAACCACCAAACGAAAACAAACAACAGCCAATACGGAGATTCTGGCTTCGCCAGAATGACGGCTCTTGGTATGGTCGATCGCGCCTGAGCTGACCTGATTATCCTCTTCCTATTGCACCCGATCGTGCCGATACCCCGCCGCCGTCAGCGCCGTCAACAACTCCGCAACCTGTTCGCGTCCGCGCGTCTCCATGGTAATGTCGATCGCCGTATCGCCAAGGTTCACTCCGTAATAGGCCCGGTTATACAGCGTATTCACGATGTTCACGCGATGCGCCGCGATCAGCCTGGTCAGCTCCGAGAGCGCGCCCGGCTTGTCCAGCAGATGAATGCGCAGCAGGATCATGCGGCCGTCCTGCACCAGGCCGCGCTCGATGATGCGCGCCAGCAGCGTGACATCGATATTGCCTCCGCAGACCAGCACGCCGGTCTTCACCCCCGTGCGGTTCGCCAGCGAGGTCTTGCCTTGCAGCAGCGCCGCCAACGCGGTCGCACCCGCGCCTTCAGCCAGCGTCTTCTCGCGCTCCAGCAGGACCAGAATCGCCGACGCAATCTCATCCTCGTTCACCGTCACGATCTCATCCACATACTTCGCGACCACCGGGTACGTGACCCTGCCCGCGCGCCGCACCGCAATGCCGTCGGCGATGGTCGTCGCCGCGCCGATCGTCACCGGGCCATGCTGTTCCATGGCCTCAAGCATGGAGGGGAGACGAGCCGTCTGCACGCCGATGACGCGAATCGCCGGATTCGTCTCCTTGATCGCACAGGCCATGCCGCCGATCAAACCGCCGCCGCCTATGGGCACGATCACAGCTTCTAGTCCCGCGATCTGCTCCATCATCTCGAGTGCGATGGTGCCCTGTCCCGCCATCACGGCGGCGTCGTCGAACGGATGCAGGAAGACCATGTCTTCGTCCTCGCACAGCCGCGTGGCCTCGGCGTAAGCCTCGTCGTAGTTGGCGCCATGCAGAATGACTTCGGCCCCGAACTCGCGCGTGGCCGTCACCTTCACCAGCGGAGTTGCGAGCGGCATCACGATGATCGAGCGAATGCCCAGCCGTGTCGCGTGATGCGCCACGCCCTGCGCGTGATTGCCCGCGCTCGCCGCCACGACGCCGCGCCCAGCCTCTTCCTTCGTAAGCAGGCTCAAGCGGTTTAATGCCCCGCGCTCCTTGAAACTGCCCGTCATTTGCAGGTTTTCGAGCTTCAGAGACACCTGCTGCCCGGTCAGCTTCGACAACATCTCCGACCGCGCGCACGGCGAGTAATACACCTTGTCGCGCAGCCGCTCGCGCGCCGCCAGCACATCCGCCAGCCCTATCGCCACATCTTCACTCATCCCAACAGAGTAATTTACCCACCATTACGACGTATTTCGTTGACATACGAAATGTTTCGTACTATTACTACAGATGCGATCCGAAAGGAACAGGTGAAGGCCGTGAGATTCCGCGCAATGGCGAGTATGCTTTGCCTGTGGTTCGCGGCGAGCCACGCCCAGACCACTCCCGACGCAGCACCCAGGCTATCGCCGCAGGCTGCGTACGAGCAGGCAGTCAGGCCTTTCGACATCATTCGCCGGGCGCCGCAGAATTGGTCCGAGATCGAACTCGATGCCTTCAAGGCCGCGACTGCGCGGGCGAAGGCGAGTTGCCTCGACAACTCGCCGAAGGACTTCGCCGGCGAGGACCTGATCGCCTACGCGAAGCTCTGCGCCTTTGGGCAGGCATGGGAACCGGTCGAGGCGGCCGCGTTCCGCTACATCCAGGCCGCACAAATCGCCGCCGCCGCGGGCACACCGTTCCCCGTGCGCAGCCTCTCCCTGGCGTTCGACTACGACGTGCAGGCCAGCCTGCGTCTCGATAAGGCGGTGGGCCGCATTCCGCACCTGCCAGACCATGCTGGGCACCGTTCCCTACGACGACCTGGCCGCAGATGCGGTCGATACGACAGTTCCTTACCTTCAGTTCGGCAACCTCGACGATGCGCTGTCTCTGTTGCATTATCGCGAGGCCATCGTGCTCGCGATGCTGCGTGAACCCGCGTCGCCCGCGGTGTTTCCGCCGCGCACGCTCTATGCCCAGGCGATCGCGCTGCCCGCGATGCAACAGTATGCCGGCCAGCAGGACGCTGCCGCTGCCTCCTTCGCCGAGGTCGAGCAGACCGTTCCGGCGACGCTCGCGCCGGATGACGCCATCGCTATCGCCGAGAGTCGCCGCAGGTATCGTCTGCTGGGCTCGCCGCTGCCGAAGATCGATACCTTTGCCTGGCTGATGGACTCGAGCGGGCGGGGCATTCCGCCGGCGATCAACGCCTCTGTGGATTCAGCTACTGTGCTGCTCCTGTTTCCGGACTGGTGCACCCAGTGCGTCGCGTTGCACGACAAGTTTGCGCCCGCGTGGAAAGCCCTGCGCGACGACAACGTCCGCTTCTTCGCGCTCCTCGCGCAAGCCGAGGCTCCGCCGAAGACCGCTCCAAAGGAAGTTGCGAAAGCGCCCGGCTCAGGCAAATCCCTGGCTCCGTTTCCCGGCGAGAAGCCCGGCATGCCGCATAACGATCTGCAACTGGACGTAAAGCCGACTGCCGCGGCATTGCTCGCGGGCACGCCCACCTTCGTGGTGCCGGCGAGGACGCTGGACGCATTCGCAGCCGCCGACTTCCCGCTCATTGTCGTGGCGGATCGTAACGGCATCATCCGCGCCATGCAGATCACCAACGAAACCGCGCTGGCTCGCGGCGGACAGATCGACCAGATGGCCGCGCACGTCGGCCAGCTCTGGCCGGCTAAAAACCGTAACTGAAAGCCACTTCGTATGACGAAAACAAACAAATCAGCCGCGCGAATTCTTCTCCCCACCGACTCCGAACTCGAAATCCTGAACGCCCTCTGGGCCAGCGGTCCGGCCACTGTGCGCGAGGTCCACGAGGCCCTGAGCGGCAAGGGAACCGGCTACACCACCGTGCTCAAACAGATGCAGATGATGGTGGACAAAGGTCTGCTCACGCGCAGCGAACGCTTCCGCTCGCATGTCTACCAGCCCAGCGTGCCGCGCGAACAAACGCAGCAGCAACTGGCCGGCAACCTGCTGCACCGCGCCTTTGGCGGCTCCGCCCATAGCCTGGTGCTGGGCGCGCTGTCGGCTCGCAAAGTCACCGCCAAAGAGCTCGACGAGATCCGCACGCTGCTGGACGAAGTTGAGAAAGGAACCCGATGACGACACCTATCCATCATCTGCTGCTGCACGAGCTGTTGCACGCCCTGGGCTGGACGCTGCTCAACTTCTGCTGGCAGGGCGCGGCGGTCGCCATCATGCTGTGGTCCGCGCTGCAGATCCTCGGCGCTCGCTCGGCCCAGGCGCGTTATCTGGCCACGTGCATTGCGCTCGCACTGATGGTGCTGCTGCCTCTCGCAACGTTCGCCACGCTGGCTCGCAGCGGTTTGGATTCACTGCACACCGGCCGGTCTCTCGCGGTGGTCGCGATCGTCGTCGACGCCCGCGCCGGCGCAAGCCATGCGCCCCTGCTCGAACGCCTTGCCGCTGCATTCGATCCCTTCATCCCGTGGATGCTGCGCTTCTGGCTCGCCGGGGCGGTGTTATGCCTGGTGCGGCTGCAGGTCGGCCTCAGCCTTACGCGGCGCATGCGGCACGCCGGCATCTCCGCGGTCACACCGGTGCTTGCGCGCAGCTTCGCAACAGTGCAGCGGCGCCTCGGCGTCACGCGCGCCGTTACGCTCGTCCACTCCGCGCTGGTGGAGGTACCCACCGTCCTCGGCTGGTTGCGTCCGCTCGTGCTGCTTCCGCTCAACTGCTGCACCGGCCTCACTGCCGAGCAGGTCGAGGCCATCCTCGCCCATGAACTCGCGCACATCCGCCGCCATGACTTTCTGGTCAGCGTCCTTCAGTCGGTCATGGAGGCGCTGCTCTTCTACCACCCTGCCGTCTGGTGGGTCTCGCGACAGATGCGTTCGGAACGCGAGTGTTGCTGCGACCAGCTTGCCGTCGCGGCCACCGGCGACGCCCTGCTGTACGCGCGGGCACTCTCGATCCTCGAAGTCCAACGCAGCACTTACCCCCAGCTCGCCCTGGGCGCCAACGGAGGAGTCCTCATCATGCGCATCGCCCGCCTGCTCAACGTCCGCCAGCCTGCAACGCAATCGCTGGCTGCTCCCATCTTCATCCTGCTGCTGCTCGCCTCTTCCGCAGTCGCGGTCGGAGCCTCGGCGCGTGCCGAATCGAAGCCCGCACCGGCGGTAGTCTTTGTTGCATCGCCGGCTCCCGCACCCTTCCCGGCGCCACAGCCCGGGCCGGCGCCAGCCGCAAAGCCCGCGCTTCGTCCCGAACCCGCTCCCAGCGCAGGCAGCACGGCCAGCACGGCGATCGTAGAGGTCGCACCCAGCGCCTTGCAGCAGAATGGCCCGGCAAGAATCGCCGGCGGCGTCATGGCGGGAGCGATCCTGACGAAGACGCAACCGGTCTACCCGGACATCGCGCGGGCCGCGCACGTCAGCGGAGCGGTGGTGCTGCACGCCATCATCTCGCCCGTGGGCGAGGTCGTGAATCTGCAGGTCATCAGCGGGCCGGAGATGCTCCGCGCCAGCGCGCTGGAGGCAGTCCGGAACTGGACCTATCAACCCTACCTGTTGAACGGCGAACCCACCGCGGTCGAGACCACGATCACCGTTAACTACAGCTTCGGCGAAGACCCCAACACTGCTCAGAACGCCGATGCACCGAAGCAAATCGGCGGCTCAGTCTCCGCGCCTGTGGTCCTCTATACCGCTAATCCTGAGTACACCAACGAGGCCCGCCAGGCCAAGCTCTCGGGCGCTGTACTGGTCCGGTTGGAGGTGGACAGCGCCGGAATGCCAACCAACGTCCGCGTCGTGCGCGGTATCGGCAAAGGACTTGACGAGAAGGCAGTCGAGGCAGTCGAGCAGTACAGGTTCAAGCCCGCCATGGAAGATGGCAGACCCGTGACTGTCGAGATGAACATTGAGGTCAACTTCCAGGTGTTCTAACTTCGGAAGGCCGGCGGTCGGCAGTTTCGCCGCTGTTCATCGGGCAATCCATTTCGACGGCCAGATAGGCCTACAGCGGCTGCGTGTATGTAGCTCTATCTGGATAATCGCAATACCGGTTTTGAGCTGGCTAAGCCATCTCATCAGAGGTTCATTAGGCCACCATTGTTTATTTGCTCTGATCGCATCATCGATCAAAGAATCAATGCCACCTACTCGCAGCCGCGCGAGTCCGAAAATACCGGATAGCTGAATAAGAGCAGGTGGGCCAGCCGCAAGGCGGAACAACTCGGATACGAGCAAGCGTCGAAGATCGCCATTGGCTGCACGAGTTGATGACAGAATATTTGCCCACCAAAAGAAGACCACCTCGGCATCGAGTTTGCCGATAAGCGCCCGCTGAGCGATGGAGCCGAGATGCGCCAGGCTGGCCGACTGTTCCTCGGAATGTGAATTCAAGAAAGCGTGTCCGATATCCCTCTGAAAATTTGAAAGCGTATCTTCCGTGGGAACGATCAAGCCGGTAGAAATGTCATCCAAGAGCCGGGTAACAAGGTTACGTCTGGTCTCAGGATGAATGTCGTGGCGCACGGCATCATAGGCAAAGCGGCTGTTGCCGCTTCGAGGACTTTTCTGCGCCAAATCTCGCAGTGTTTCCAGCACTTCGACCCATTGCCTTTCCGTCGAATCGATATCGGACGTAAGTGGCATGAATTTCCCGCCGATGATCTCGACCCATGTTTTGTATATTGCGTCTGAAGCTATCGTTGCTTCTCCGTAATCGATTGGCCGAGAACATCGGTCGGCAATCTCCTCCAAACTAGTCACATCCCAAAATCGCCTGCCGCCGACAAGAATCGCATCAGAGTAGACCCGTAAACCACTATCTCCAAGACTGAATTGCACGTACCAGTGTTGAAAGTGCCATTCCATATCCACAAGCGTCTCAAGCAGCCCACGTGAGATATGAATCGCATCGCATTCCACCGCACTGATCCGGTCATGCGAGTTATGCATATCATCGACAACAAAGAAATCCGGATTGCGAACATGGCCATCATCGAAGGTCAGATCATCATCTAGGTAGTCGACCGACAAGTCCACCTCGCCCATTGGCCCGGCAGAGCCGAAACGTCTCAGCACGCGAAGGACATGATTGCGGAAGTTATAGAACTCCTTCCAGGTAAAATTTGGCGGTTGAGTATAGTCGGTCGCCCCAATCTCGAACCAGTTGCCAATGCGTAATTCGGTCATGTCTTCAGCTTGCCCCAAATCTTCACCACCTGCGCCCGCGCCCGCTCAAGCGACCCATCGTTCATCACCACGAAGTCGCATCGCGCGGCCTTTTCGTCATCGGGGATCATCTGCCTCAGCCTGCGCCTTGCCTCGGCTTCGAGCTTCGCCACGTCGCCGCTGCCCGAGCGCTCGACGAAGCGTGCGATCTTCTGCTCCTCGCTGGCCCGCACCAGGATCATCTTGTCGAAGCGCAGTCGCCAGCCGCGGCTGTGTTTGGTCTCGAAGATCAACGCCGATTCGACAATGACGATAGCGTTTGGATCTTTGGCGAAGATGTCCGTAGCAAGCTCTTCCTGCCGGGCGATGGTCGCGGGATGCACGATCCGGTTCAGATCTTCGACGCGGTTGCCCTCGAACGCGAGCCGCGCCAGCAGCGGCCGGTCCAGCCTGCCGTCCTCGCGAACCACCTCGCTCCCGAACTTATGCACGACGGCCTTGAAGACCGGCGTACCCGGCTGCATCAGATCGCGTGCGATGTCGTCCGCGCTGAGCACATAGGCGCCGAGTTCCGCGAACATCGCGGCGACGGTCGTCTTGCCGCTGCCTAAACCGCCTGTCAGTCCGACCTTCAGTATCCGCCTCCTCGCCGCAGCCTCGCCGCCCTCACCGTATTCGACATCAGCATCGCAATCGTAAGCGCGCCCACGCCTCCGGGCACCGGCGTGTAAGCGCTGGCCACCGCGAACGCCGCGGGGTGCACGTCGCCCACCACCACGGAGCCGCGCCTGGCAAACGTGGCAGCACGGCCCGCGTCATCGCCGAAGAACTCCTGCACCTTACGCTCGTCCGTGACGCGATTGATCCCCACGTCGATCACCACCGCACCCGGCTTCACCATATCTTCGGTCACGAATCCCGCACGCCCGATCGCCGCGACCAGCAGATCCGCGGACTGCGTAAACCCGGCCAGATCCGCCGTCTTCGAGTGGCACACCGTCACCGTGGCCGACGCGTTCAGCAGCAGCATCGCCATCGGCTTGCCGACGATATCGCTGCGTCCGATGACGACCGCATGCTTGCCCGCGACCTCGAGATTGCGGCGCTTCAGCATCTCCATTACGCCGGCCGGCGTGCAGGGCTGCAGCCCGGCCTGCCCGCTCTGCAGGCGCCCAACGTTCACGGGATGGAAGCCGTCCACATCCTTCTCCGGCGCGACGGCCTCCAGCAGCCGCCTGGTGTCGACATGCGCGGGCAGCGGAAGCTGGATCAGGATGCCATCGATCTCCTCGCGAGCGTTCAGGCCTTCGACCATCGCGAGCAACTCGTCGGTCGTCACGCTCTCGGGCGGTGTCAGCATCTCCGAATAGATGCCCAGCTCGCCGCAGGTCTTCACCTTGCTGCGCACGTAAATCTCGCTGGCCGCGACCGAGCCGACCAGGATGACCGCAAGCCCAGGCCGAATGCCTTGCGCGCGTAACTGCGAAACTTCGTCCGCGACCTCCGCTTTGATCTCGGCTGCAATCGCGACTCCATCCAGAATGATCGGCTTATCCATAGAGTCATCTTATCCCGCTAAACTTGGTGTATGTCACTTCTTGCCGCGCATCTCCACCTGCTTGTCTGTCCCGTCTGCCACGCCTCGCTCAGCCTCACCGAGGCGACGCCCCAAATGACGATAGCGTGCATCGGCTGCGGGCGACGCTACCCCATCGTCGACGGCCTGCCCGTGCTGATTGCCTCGCGCGCCACCCTTCCGGCTGAAAAATAAATCACACCGACGGAACTTCGCGCATCGTACCAACCTATGAATGCTTTCGAGAAGTTTCCCGACGACGAACTCTGCCTGCTTCGGAACGAACTTCTGCATGCCGGACTTGACTCGTTTCAAGTCGCCGATCTGCTCGCCGGCTTCCTCGTCCAGCGCGGCTACGGCGTCTCCAACGAGCAGGCGCGCAGCGCCGCGGTTCTGATCGAATCGCAGGGCTGTACGTTGCCGTGTCTGCAGGCCGAGTTGGAAAAGCTCGCGTTCGTCATGTAAGTTTCGCTTGCATCTGCATTGCCGAGGTCCGCTGCACAGTGTTCCGTAAGTCAATCCTGCTGTCGAAATCGTCACACCGCGCCTTACGCGGGATGTCTGCGTTCGCTCTCGCCGCCACGTTGTCCGCCGCAGGACAAACTCCGGCGCCGAAGCCTCCGGCGCCAGCGACCATCCCGAGTTCCCCGGCACAAAAGGCACCGCCTTCCGCAGCGCCGCCTGCCTCTACCACCCCGGCAGGTGGTAAGGCAGGCGAGCAGGGAGGCGACAGCAAGTCTGCCTCTGGCACCGACGCGCGGCTGACAGCCTCCGGCAAGACGACACGGCTGGGTCCGCTCGATCCCTCGCAGCCTCCTCCTAAGTTCTTCGCCCGTCCGCGTATCGGGCTGGCGCTCGGCGGCGGCGGCGCTGTCGGCCTCTCGGAGATCGGCGTGCTGCAGTGGTTCGAGGAGAACCGAATCCCGGTGGACGTGATCGCCGGCACCTCGATGGGCTGTCTGGTCTCGTCGCTCTACAGCTCCGGCCGCACGCCGGAGCAGCTCGGCCATGTGGTCAACGACCGTGTCTTCACCCAAGTCTTCTCGTTCTCCGGCTCTTATACGTCGCGCTCCTTTCGCCGCCGCGAAGACCTGCGCGAGCTGCCCAACGGCATCACCATCGGGCTGAAGCATGGGGTCAACTTTCGCAACGCCGTGCTGATCGATCAGGGCCTTAACGCCTTCCTTGACCGCGAGTTCCTGCGCTACGACGATCAGGTCGACTTCAACGATCTACCCATCCCGCTGCGCTGCATGTCTACCGACCTGAACGACGCCACCTCCGTCACCTTCGCGCGCGGCTCCGTCCCCGATGCCGTGCGCGCCTCCGTCTCGCTGCCGGCGGTCTTTCCGCCGTTTGAGATGAACGGCCACGAGTATGTGGACGGCGGGGTGCTCGCCAACCTGCCCGCCTCGACCGTGCGCGACATGAAAGCCGACGTGGTGCTCGCGGTCTCGCTGCCGCTGGCGCCGGTGGGCAAGGGCGAGCTCGGCTCGCTGCTTGGCGTGCTGCAGCGTTCGTTCGGCGTCGCCATTGAAGCGAAGGAACGCGAGGAGCGCAAACAGGCCGACGTGGTCATCATGCCGGACATTACAGGGCTGACGGCGAACGATTATCTGAAGTCCGCGGAGTTGTCGAAGCGCGGCTACGATGCCGCCGAAAAGCAGCGCGCCGCGCTGCTGAAGTATGCCCTCTCCGCCGCCGACTGGCAGGCTTACCTGGCGCATCGCGCCAGCCTGGTCCGCGGGCCGGCGGCGCCTGTGTTGCGAGTGCGTGTGACAGCGCCCGGAGCTTCCGCGACCGCGGCCGTGCAGCGCCTGTTCGCGCCGCTGGTCAACCAGCCCGTCGATACGACTAAAATCGAAGCGCTGCTCGACCAGGTCCGCGCAGACGGAGCCTTCGACGCCGACTACACCGTAGGATACGAAACCGCGCAGCAGTTCGCCGCGCAGGCCGCAGGCAAAGCTCCACTGCCTCAGGACACCATCCCCGTGCCCACCGCCACGGCGCAAGATCAGCCCGGCGCACCCACCGGCAAGTCGAATGTGACGGCGATCCCGCAATCGGGAGCGCCTATTCCCAGGGCAGGCACCGCGCCCACCAGCAATCAGCCCGGCATTATGAACAACGAGGCGGCCGATCAGGCAGCCCTGGGCGCTCACCCCGGCGCGGCCGGGCTCTCGGCTACGCAGGAGGCTACCGCGCAGTCGCTCTCCGACATCGGCGCGCGGCCAATCATTCTGGTCAACGTGACGCGCCGCAAGACCGGGCCTCCGTTCGTCTTGTTAGGCGCGAATGTGGAGGCTCAGACGGACGCATTCACCCGCGCCACCATCGAGGCCATCATCCTCGATCAGGACTTCGGCGGCTACGGCTCGGAGCTTCGTTCGACTATCAAACTCGGCTACCAGACAGAACTTGGCAGCGAATACTTCCGCCCGCTGTTCCCGCTCGCGGCTCCGCAGCACACGATCTTCGCCGCGCCTCGCATCGACTTCCTGCGCGAGCCGTTCCCGGTCTTCACCAACAACGTGCAGATCGCCAACCGCCAGTTCCAGAGTTTCTCCACCGGCGGCGACATCGGCTGGACCAACCAGCGCACCCAGCAGTTGCGCGCCGGCTACGACTTCGCGCAGATCCACTGGATCACGACCATCGGCAACGACGGCCAGCCCGACTTCAGCGGTCAGTCCGAGCATGTGCGCCTGCGCTATGACTACGACACCCAGGACCGCGCGCTGGTGCCGCAGTATGGCGTTCATTTGAACAGCGAAGCCGGCTACCTCTTCTCCACGGTCGGCTCGCCAAACGCGCCGCAGGTAGCTGCGAAGTTTTCCTACGCGCACCGCTTCGGTTTGCACAAAGTAGCCGCGGACGCGCCCAAGGATCCGAATCGCGGGCACGAAGTCTTCCTCTTTGCGAGTGAAGGCGGCAGCATGTTCGACAAAGATGTCGCCGCACCGTTCCGCTACACGCTGGGCGGTCCGATACGGCTGACGGCATCCGCGATCGACCAGTATCGCGGCACGGATTACTTCCTGGTTGAACCCGCGATCCTGCGCCGCATCGCACAACTGCCGCAGCCGCTCGGCCAGAGCATCTACCTCGGTCTCGGGGTCGAAGCCGGCCAGATGCACGCTCCCGGCATGCGGACCATCACGCGCGAAGACGGCTACTTCGGCATCGTCGCGGAGACGCCGCTGGGGGTCATCACGCTGGCGCCGGCGATCGGCTCGAACGGCGAACGCAAGCTGGTATTCACGCTGGGCAAGCTGTTTTAGAAAACCAATTCTGTGAATCTTTCGGCATGGAGGTCACCTCCCCACGGATACCCTCGGCTGCGCGTAAGATCGTCCTATCGTAACCGGAGGATTCCACCTACCCCTCCTCTGGCGAAAGGCAAGCGCATGCGAATCTCAAATCCTGGACGTAACTGCGTGCCTGGCGCGACCTCATTGTTGCTCATGATGTTGTTCCTGGGCTCGTTCGCGGCAGCACAGTCTTACTTAGGCGCCACAACCGGCGTGAACGGCAATCTGAACGGATTCAGGCCGTTTCCAGCTAATAACGCCTGGAACACGACAGTCACAGGCGCAGCCGTGGACCCGAGCACTGCCGCATGGCAGGCGGAGGTCGCGGGATTCCACCTTCATCCCGACTTCGATAATGCCGGCGCCGGCATTCCATACAACGTAGTCGACTCCTCAGCGTCAGCCACGAAATCCTACTATGTAGCCTCAAAAACCTATCCGACGGATTCGGATGAGACCCTGACCCCTATCGCGTCCGGCCTGGCCGTCGAGGGCGGATTCACAAATTGCCAATACACCAGCCAGGCTGCTGACCCGAACGACAACCACGCCATCTTCTTCGATCGTGCGACCGGATACGTCTACGAGTTCTGGCAATTCCTCGGCTGCAACGGTACCTACACAGGCAGCAATGAAGCCGTATGGGATAGCACCGTCGACGAAATGCGTCCCTTCGGCATGACATCCGCCGACGCCGCCGGGCTGAGCGTCTTCGCCGGCCTGGCGAAGTATGAAGAGGCGTATAAGACCTCAGTCTATGTAAGCCTGAATGGAGTATCGGTCCCCACCCTCGGACACGCAATCCGGTTCACCATGCAGCATACACGATGCGCCAGCTATACCAACGGCGATTGCAACGGAGGCTTCGTTCTGCCTGCAACTCACGCAGCCGGAAACCTCAGCAGCACGAACAACTACATGGGCATGCGAATTCGTCTTTCCCCAACCTACAATGTCTCGAATCTGACCGGCGCTTCGCTGGTGATCGCCCGTACCATGCAGACATACGGCATGATTCTGGCCGACAACGGCAGCAACGGCTACTTCCAGGGCACCAGTGACTCGCGCTGGGCCGACAACGACAGCAACGAACTGAAAGCTATTCCGCTGAGCGCGTTCAGCATCATCAATAAAGGCACGATCTATACCGCCTCCTCCACGCCGCCCGGAACTGCGCCAACCAACAGGAAACCGACCGCCAGTCCCGCCACCATTACCAGCGGCGAATGCAGCACGGTAACCTGGATCAGCACCGGGAGTCTGCTCGATTACCTCCAGGCAGGGCCTCCGGGAAGGGAAGCGGCTATTGTCTGCCCGACAACCACGACCTCCTATACGCTCAACTCTGAAAATGCGGCCGGCCGCACTACTTCCCCAGCCGTCACGGTCACTGTTACCGCTAAAACGCCTACGAAGAAATAGGCTGGTTCGCCGTTCCCTGTGCTGGATAGGCTCAGGCCTATCCAGCATGCATTATTTTTGCCACCACCAACTCCTCCGCCAACTGCAACACATCCACCGGCCAAAGCACCTCCGGCCTCGGCCTGAGCACGCCTTTCCGTCCTGCCTCCGGACGACATTGCTGTAGACATTCCACCCACGCGTTCGGCACTGCGGCGCGCCCATAAACCGCGCCGAGCAGCGCGCCGGCGATGGCTGCATTCGTATCGGTATCGCCGCCCAGCATTACGCTGTCAGAGATTCCACCCTCAAGGCTCGGCGCATGCAGCAGTTGGTAGAGCGCATTCTGGAACGCGATCAACACCCACCCCTGCTGGCATGACGGGTTCTCCGGCAATGCCTCCGCCGCCTCGTGGATGCACCGCTCAACGGACGCTTCCACATGCCTGTCCCGCGCCCAGCCGACGATCTTGTCGTACAAAGCGGCAGGCGTCGATCCTTCTCGGATTGCCTCCGCAATGGCCATCGCGTACAGCGCATTTACATCGCCACAAACCGGATTCGGATGCGTCAGCGCGGCATCGGCGCGAGCCATCGCTTCCACTTTCGCGAGCATTCGCGTCGCACCGAAGATGCCGATGGGACTTACCCTCATCAGCGCGCCATTGGCCTGGCTGGCCGAGTTCAGGCGCCCCGTCAACGCGCCGCGGATGGTACTTCCGCAGTCGAATGGCTCAGTCGAAAGCCAGTAGCGATAGCGCGCGAATGCCTGCGCCGGATCGTAGCTCCGCTGCTGCACCAGCAGTCGCGCCAGCAGCAATGCCATCTCGGAATCGTCCGTCGGCTGGCCTGCGATGGTGTGGAACGTGCCGCCATCCGCCATCGCGCGCACGCCTTGCGGGTAGGCGGCGCGAATCTCAGCCGCGCTCTGAAACTCGACCAGACTGCCGAGCGAATCGCCGCTCAACTGTCCCAGCAGACACCCCTGCGCGCGCTGCACCATTGCTTCGTCCATGGCGTCCATCCTACCGGATGCCATAATCGAGTATGCCGTCTCTTTGGCTTCCTTCCTCGTGGTCGCAGCGCCTCGCCGAACTCACCTCGCCCACCGGCGACCTTGCCGCCGCGCCGCTGCGCCGCGATGTGCGCTCGCTCGGCAAACTGCTCGGCACCGTGCTGCGCGAGCAGGCCGCACCCGGAATCTACGAAGCCGTCGAAGCCCTGCGCCAGACCGCGAGAGCGCGCCGCGAAGACGACGACGAAGAGCCATCAGCCGAACCGGATCAGGCACCGCATGACCTCGCCTCCGTGCTGGCCAGCGTCCGTGAGCAGGCGCAGGATCCCATGCGCGCCTACCAGCTCGCCCGCGCCTTCTCGCTCTACTTCGAGCTCATCAACCTGGCCGAGACCAACCACCGCAAGCGCCGCCGCCTGGCGCATCAGCTGGAAGAATCGTCCGCCCAGCCGGCCGCCTGGCGCCCCGTGCAAAAGCCGGTGCAGCGCGGTTCGTTACGCGGAACGCTGCGGGCCATTCGGGCTTCCGGCGTCGAGCTTCCGCAGGCTCTGCGCCTGCTCGAACACGTCTGCGTTACGCCGGTCTTCACCGCGCACCCGACCGAGGTCGCGCGGCGCTCGGTGATGTTCAAGCGCCGCCGCATCTCCGACCTGCTGGAGCAGCTCGACCGCATTCCCATCCCGTCGGCCGAGCTGGAATCGCTTGAAGCCACGCTGCTCGCCGAGATCACCGCGCTGTGGCAGACCGACGATGTGCGCGCCGCGCGGCCCACCGTCCGCGACGAGATCCGCATGGCGCTCGACTACTTCGAGTCGGCGCTCTTCGACACGCTGCCCGAGCTCTACGCCGAGGTGCAGCACGCGCTCACGGCCGAGTTCTACGGCTGCGACGCAGCCATCCCCGCGCTGGCCGACCTGCCGCTGCTCGTCACCTTTGGCTCCTGGATAGGGGGCGACCGCGACGGCAATCCCTTCGTCACGCCCCAGACCACCACCGAGGCGCTCGCCATGTCGCGCGAGCTCGTCTACGAGCACTACCTGCGCCGCCTGCAGAATGTCTTCGACCAACTCGCCAGCTCCACCCAGCAGGCGCCGGTCTCGGCCGAACTGGCGCAGAAGCTGGAAGCGTATCTCGATACCCTGCGCGCCGCCGGCCCCAACAGCCCGGAGCTGCGCCTGGTGGAGCGCTTCCCGCATGAGTCCGTCCGGCTCTTCGTCGCCTGCATGATGATCCGGCTCGGCGGCAGCGCGCAGTCGAACGCCGACACGACTACGTCTGACCCGATCAAAACTGTGGGTGGAGCAGCACCACTCCCGCCGTACACCCGAGCCGCCGAGCTCATCTCGGACCTTACCTTCATTCGCCGCAGCCTTAACGAAAACCGCGGCGCACGCCTGGCGCACCTGCTCATCGACCCGCTGCTGCTCGAAGCGCGCACCTACGGCCTGCACCTGCAGGCGCTGGACATCCGCCAGCACGCCCGTGTTCACGCCGCGGCGATCACGGAGCTATACAAGTTGGGTGCCCCACGTCTCGATTCTGAGACGTGGGATGAAACGGCACAATCACTTACGCTGCCCGCCGCATTCACGGACCAGACCACCGAAGTCCTCGACACCTTCCGCACCCTCGCGCACCTCAAGCAAACCTTGCCGCCTGAGGCACTGCCGCGTTACGTCATCTCCGGCGCTACGTCGGCCGAAGACGTCCTCAACGTCGTCCGTCTCGCCCGCGTAGGCGGCGTCACGGTCGAGGGGTCGGACGACGATCCCGGCCTTCAGCCTGTACCGCTCTTCGAGTCCATCGAAGACCTGCAGCATGCTCCCGATATCTGCCGCGCGCTGTGGTCCTCGGCCGCCTACGAGCCGTTGCTGGCAAGCTGGCGCCGCACCCAGGAGGTCATGCTCGGCTACTCCGATTCGAACAAAGACGGCGGCATGATTACCAGCACCTGGGAGATCTTCAAGGCCCACCGCGCGCTGCACCAGGTGGCGCGCGAAACCGGCGTCGATCTGCGCCTCTTCCATGGTCGCGGAGGCACCGTCGGACGCGGCGGCGGCCCAACGCACCGCGCCATCTTCGCGCAGCCGGTCGAGAGCTTCAACGGCGCGCTGCGCATCACGGAACAGGGCGAAGTCCTGAATTGGAAATACTCCGACGTAATTCTGGCCGAGCGCAATCTGGAGCTGATGATCGCGGCCTCGCTGGACGCGCTCGCCCGCCCCGCGCTCGCGGTCGACCCCAACAGCTCGCACCTCACCGGCATTCTGCCGCCGGAGTGGGAACGGACGATGGACGCTCTCTCCGCGTCGTCCTACGCGTATTATCGGGAGCGCATCGTCGACTCGCGCGAGACCTTCACCTACTTCGAGCAGGCCACGCCGGTCGCGGAACTGGAACACGCGCGCATCGGCTCGCGCCCGGCCAAGCGCACCGACGCCAGCTCCGCGAAGAAGCGCAGCATGGAAGACCTCCGCGCCATCCCCTGGGTCTTCGGCTGGATGCAGTCGCGCCACCTGGTGCCCGCCTGGTTCGGCGTCGGCCACGCGCTTGAATCCTTGATTACAGCCGGCGGGACCGAGGACTTGAACCTGCGTCATCTCCAGACCATCTTCAGGTCGTTCCCGCTCTTCATCGACATCATCCGCAACGTCGAAATGGCGCTGGCCAAGGCGGATTTCGGCATCGCCCGGCTGTATGCCTCGCTGGTCGAAGACGAAGGCCTGCGCGACCGCGTCTACACGATGCTGGAAGCCGAATTCAACCTGACCACCCGCATGATTCTCGCGATCACGGGGCAGACGCGCCTGCTCGAAACGAACCCGGTGCTCGAACACTCCATCCGCCTGCGCAACCCCTACGTCGACCCAATGAGCCTGCTGCAGGTGGAGTTGATCCGCCGCAAACGCGTCGCGCTCGCGGCCAACGAGGCCGACTCCGCGGAGTTGAACCGGGCGATTACGGCGACGATCAATGGCATCAGCGCGGGTCTGCGCAATACAGGCTGAAGCGTAGCTCTTGGCAGTTGCTTTAGGGCCAAAGGCCCGTGCCACACCAGCCTGGGCCGCAGCCTTGGGTTACGGACTTCGGTACGACAGAGATCGGATTCTCAGTTACTGTAGCCGCTCGTTGATCTTTGTTTGTCATTCCCGAAGGGAATCCGCGTCTCGCGTGGCAGCTACACCTGTAGGAAAACCGGTCTGAATAGCGAGCGGAAATCGGGGCCGTAAAATCAAACCGCTTCCGACTCGTCAGCTTCCAGTCCGCTCACTCTTGATCGCTGTCCGGCTGCTTGTTTCATCCAAATACAACCGACATCGCGCCGTGTTCTTTCGTCGTCTGTTTGACGATGATCTCCACGTCATTCCCGAGCGCTGTTAGAAAATCCATCAACCGCCCAACCGAAAAATTCCCCGCCCGGTTGCGCGCCAGCGCTGAGACATGCGGCTGCTGAATCCCAAGGATTCGCGCGGCTTCTACCTGCGTCAGACCGCGCTCCCTGATGATGCGAGCGATCTGAAGCGTCAGCCGAGCCTTCATCAATTCCTGTGCGGGATTGGGCAAGCCAAGGTCCGCAAACACGTTTCCACTGCCTTCCGTTATCTCAATCGCTTCGACTGCCTTCGAACGTTTCATCGCTAATTGAATTCTTTCCTATATCTAAGTTCAGCGGCCGCCAGTCGTTGGCGGATCAGGTCGATCTCGGCCTTCGGCGTTGCGATGCCGGATTTCGATTTCTTCTGAAAAGCATGCAGCACGTACACGACACCTTGAAGTCTCACGGTGTAAATCGTCCGCCATGTGTCCCCATCGAACGGTGCTACGATCTCCATCACCGAATGGCCTCCAAACCCCTTCAAAGGCTTCGCGGCCTGATCGGTTTCGCCCTTTTCCGCAGCATACAAAGCCTGGCCAAACTCCCGTCGTACAGCAGCCGGGAAAGATCGGAGGTCCTTCTGCGCGGACCCGATCCACCTAACTGGCTTTAAAACTTCATCCTTCATATAATTATACATCTAACTATATAAAATTTACTTCTACCGATCCACAATCTTCGTAGCCTTCCCGCCCTCAAACGTAACCACCTTCGGCTTGCCCTGGTCGTCGAAGTCCACCATCCGCTCGCCCACGGTCGCGCCGTGCGGGACGCTCACCTGGCCCAGCGCCATCTGCACCTCGCGCTCGGTCATGCCGGGGATGGCCTTATGCTCGTCGATCGCCTGCCAGATCTTCGCTCCCCAGTAGTCGTACAGCTTGTGCGGATCGTCGTAGAAAAACGCCTGATCCGTGATCAGGCTATAGGCGGTGCCGTCCTTATACCCCACGGCGACGGCATACTCCTTGGCGGCATCCTCCGGCATCGTGAACACCAGAAATACCTGCCCCTGGCCCTGCGGAATCCGGAATGCAGCCGACTTCGGCGCCTGCGCCAGCACGGCATCCTTTACCAGAATCTTCTGTGCGCCCAGCAACGTACCCGGCGAATGCTTGAAGTCGACCATATGGCCGTTATACGGGAAGTAGTCCATCTGACCGCCCGCGCTGACCCACAGCGTGCGGCCCTTCAGAGCCTTTTCGTCCTCCAGCGAGAGCGGGTGCTCGCTCTTTACGAAGATCAGGTCGTCGGGATCGCGGTCGGTATTGGTGTGGATGTCGCCGTGG
>CAXTMK010000099.1:0-18084 GCA_964245315.1 uncultured Acidobacteriaceae bacterium
GTGCCTGACCCAGCGTCGTCTCGGCGGATTTTTCATCCTCGTACAGCAGTTCGTGCGCGCCCATCGCCGCCGCATACAGCCTTTCGGCGTTGGCGAGCACGCGCTTCTCCGCCTCCAGTTGCGCGTCCTCGTCATCGCCGGCGATATCCGCGGCTGCGATTTCCCTGCTCTGGAATCGCCACAGGTCCGCCATACGCAGACGATCCTGCTCGTCGGTCAGCATCTCCGCCAGGCGCATCTGCGTCTCGTGCCACTCGGCATAGGCCAAAGTCACGGTCTGGGACGACACCGCGCCGAAGCGATCGAGCAGCGCCCGCTGCTGCGCCTGGTCGAAGCTGCCCAGCGTCTCGCCCTGCGCGTGGACCAGCGCCAGCTCCGGCGAAAGCAGCCGCAGCACGCCTACGGTCGCGGGTTGATTGTTGATGAAGACGCGTCCCTTGCCGTTGGCGGCGATCTCACGTCGCAGCAGCACGCCCTCAGCATCGACGTCGCAGTCGATGCCGTTCTCGCCCAGCACCTTCACCGCGCCGGGCGTCGTCTCGAAGACGCAGCTGACGACGGCTTTTTCCGCGCCGTGGCGGACAAAATCCGTAGAAGCCTTGCCGCCCAGCAGCAGGGCCAGCGCGTCGATCAGGATCGACTTGCCCGCGCCGGTCTCGCCGGTGAGCAGGTTCAATCCCGGACCAAAGCGCGCCGTCGCCCGGTCGATCACCGCATAGTTTTCCGCCCGCAACTCCAGCAGCATGCCCTGTTCGCCCCACCTTCGCTCTCGCCTGAGCGTAGCACGACCGCCGCAGGTCCGGGTGCGCCGGGTCAAATTGGATTGGAGTTCGTTTGTTTGAATTGCTTTTGTTCTTTCCGCTATCGATTGAAGACGGCAACGTTGTCAATGGGAAAGTTCGCTGAAGGCTCGGCGGACCAATTCGATGGAGGGCAATGCGTTATCCCAACCTTAAACCATTGATTCCCCAGAAGAACTGTTCAGCGGTCGCAGGCAACGTAACATCAAGAGAGCGATCATCCGTGAGGGTGGACCAACCTCCTGTCGGTGCGTTCTCAGGCAAGCTATCGAAATGCGCCTGATCGCGCAGGAAGATCCGGTCCACCTTCCACGCGGCCGCACGATCAAGCCACAGCCGCCAGCCAACATCAGGAACTTCGATCTCGCGATCGCTGAATCGGACGCTGCGCGAGGTTGAGGTCAGGATGTGCTGCGCCCCTGGTATCTTCTGTGCGGACATCGCGAACGGGTCCAAAGGTGGACTCGTGGATCGTGTCACTTACTCCGACATCTGCGTTCGCGACAGCAAGAGTCCTGTCTTTGTCGACACCAGCTATGCCAATCCGGGGCCGCGCACCGACCGGGTCCCTGAGTACAGGCATCTCCTCCTGAAGGACGTCCAGATCAGCGGCGGTGGCAAAATCTTCGTCGGCGGCGTCGACGACTATCACCGCACCACCATGACCCTCGATGGCGTGCTGCTCGACGATCCTCGCCGCTATAAGATCTCGGGCGAACATGCCACAATCACCTACGGTCCGGGACCAGTAAACTTTACGGTCAGCGGTTCGGACGTGACGGCGGCCGACAAAGCGTCCGGCGGCAAGCTCCCCTCGTGCCAGAGTCGATTCGTTCCCTTCCCCGCCCTGGAGCAGTAATGACGGTCACTTGAGGAGTTCTCCTGGACTTGTGCCGCCGCTTCAGGAACAGACAGGTTCTCCTCAAGATGACGAGGGCGTGGGTCAGCCTGGCAACGGATCTGATCTAACGAGGCAGCTTTAACTCTCCCGTGACTTGCAGATGAAGCGCGTTGGCGTCATTCGCCGCAGGCTGGCCTCCGCCGACGAAGATCGCGTAATCTCCCGCCATGACACGCCTGACACCCTTCGCATCGACTTCGCTCAGGGCGCGCGGATCGAGTGTGAACGTGAGTTCGCGGCTTTCACCGGCAGCCAGGTGAACGCGCGCAAAACCCTTGGAGCGCAAGTTTGGGAGACACTTCGGTCCGCGGCGGAGTTACATATAACTGTGAAACCTCATCGCCGTTTACGGCGCTGGTATTTTTCACCTGCACCTTAACGGTTACGTTGTCTCCGGCCCTCACGGTCGTTACAGCAGTTCATGGCCGCTGTTGCGGCGGCTAACGCACTCACCCCCAATGTCGGCGCCCCGACGACCTACAGCAACTCGTCGACAAGTCTTGCGGTTAAGCATGCGAAGGTAGGGGCTTCGACCGTTTCCAGGTTCCTGCGCGGGGTCCAGGTCCGTCCAGCCGTGGCGCCACGGGTGGCGAAGGCGGTAGAAGCGCTCGGGTACCATCCCGACGAGCTGCACGCGCCCTGGGTGTGGACGCAGCCGGACAATTGGTGTGGTTCTGCCAAAAGTTTCCAACGTCTTCTTCAGTCAATCAGTGCAGGCAATGGAAGAGGAAGCTGGAAAACGTGGATGTGCCATCATCCTGTTTACTCATCAAGACCGCACGGCGCAGCAGTACAGCCACTTGCAATCATTGCGCCGCTACCGCGTGGATGGCGTCATCATCACAGCAACTGTAGGTACGACCAGCAGCGACATCCGATCCGTTCTTCCAGACATTCCCGTCGTATCGTTCGATAATTGTTTCTCTTCAGAGATAGACGCGGTGGTCCTTCGCAACCGTGACGCTGCCCGTAGGCCACCGACCATCTTCTGCGACATGGATATAAGCAGGTCGCCTGCGTTACGGCCAAGCCGGAGGTCTACTCATTCAGGGAGAGGGCGAAGGGTACACGGAAGCCATGGTCCGGCGTAAGCTGCAGCCGCACATGTTGACGGCCTCCAACTACGATGAACTTCGGATGGTTCTCGCTGCCGCCCTTCGAGGCAAGAATCGTCCCGCAGCGCTCTTATCGCTTAGCGATTTTTCGACCCTGACCCTTCTCAGTACATTGACAGAAATTGGGATAGCGCCCGCGCAGACAATTCCTCTGATCGGGTTCGACGACTTCGGTTTTGCTCCGTTGGTGAGTCCCTCGCTGACCGTCATCCGGCAACCGGTGGAGCAGATGGTGCGATATGCGATGGACGCGCTGTTCCGCCGGATCGATGGCGCATCGGCCGACCCCGGCCAATTGATTATGCTATCCGGAGAGTTGATTTGCAGGCAGTCCTGCGGCTGCGTCTGATTGCAGTCGCGGAGCCATGGATGCTCGATGCCTATAGAATCCCGCAGATTCACCTTTCTTCTCGCCAGCATTGCAGCTCTGACGTCACTTTCAATCGACATGAGCCTGCCGTCTGTGCCTTTGATGGAAAGCGAGTTTGGGCTTCCGGCGGGGCGCGGCGGGCTAACCATGAGCTTTTTTCTCGCTGGATATGCGTTGACCCACTGGTCGGCGGGCCGCTATCGGATCGACTGGGGAGACGACCGGTACTGTTGAACTCTCTGGCATTCTTTGCGCTGTCGGCTCTGGCGTGCTCCGTGGCCCCGAGCTTTGGAGCGTTGCTGTTCTTTCGCCTGCTTCAGGGATGCGCGGCCGGAGTCTTCACCACGCTGCCGATCGCGATCGTGCGTGACATGTTCGCTGGAAGCCTGGCTCGCCAACGCGCCTCGGAGATCGCCACCATCAACGGCATTATGCCGCTCATAGCTCCCGTCTTCGGCTCGCTGGTGATGCCGGCGGGAGGATGGAGGGTCCTGTTTGGGAGCCAGGCCATCTTTGCCGGAACCGTGCTTCTGTTCCTTTTGCGTGGCTTCAGGGAATCCCTGCCACCCGCTGGCCGGCATCGGCTCCAGGCGCGGACGTTGATCAGCAACTACCTCAATATCTTTCAAAATCGAGTCTTCCTCGGCTACGGCCTTATCAACGGGCTTACCTTTGCCTGCGTCTTTTCGTTCATCTCCTCTTCTCCGCTGCTCCTGATGCAACGGATGGGGATAACACATGCGGTATATCCGTTCTTATCCGCCATGATCGCCATCGGAGGCATTGTTGGCTCGTTTGTCAGTTCGCGGCTCAGTGCAAAACGCGTCTCTCCGCGACACATGATCTCGACGGGATTATCGCTGATGCTGGCGTATGCGCGGATTCAGCTCAGGAAATACCTGCTCGCTCAGCCCACGCCTCTGAAGCAGCCCACCATCTTCCTGGTGGCGACAGACGCCGGCTTCCAACAAATTCAAAACTACACGCTTGACAGCCAGCGTCTGCTGGACGCCCTCGCTCACCTGCCGGGCGTCCTGCCAGGCACACCTTGATGCGTACCGGCAATTCGTCGGAAGGAATGGTAATTCGCTTTGCGCAGACGCTGGACTCGCTACAGCAGGTTGTCAGGGCCTCCCTCGGTCCAGAGGCCGCAAGAACGTCATCTGGGTTGGCAGAGGATTTAGTAGCCTCGACCTGCGCAACGAGGGAGATCACCAGGTTAAATTGATCCAGTCCGCAGCCGAGCGAACCGTCAACCTCCTGCGCGAGGCCCACGTTACGGTCTACACCATCGATCCCACGCTGAGCACGAAGCTCGTTGCGGAGATCGACGATACCGCCACCGCGAGCGATTCGGCCGCCTTCGCCGCCGAAACCCACAATCCTACCGACCCCTTCGACGGCACGGTCAGCTTCAACACGATAGCTCCCCTGACCGGGGGCAGAGCCTTCTCGATGTTCAATGATATCGATCAGGAGATCGCGACGAGCGTGACCCAGGGCAGCGCCTACTATTCGCTCGCGTATGTCCCTTACGCCGCCATCGACCCCGACCACACCTTCCGAGGAATCGATGTCAAGGTGGCCAGGCCAGGCGTAACGGTTGTTACGCGCCACGGCTACTATTCGGTGACACCGCTTCCACCCGCAACGACACCCCGCCAGGAGTTGAAGTCGGAGGCTATGACATCGGCTCCGCCATCGGAAGCGGGATCACGTTCACAGGCCTTGCTATTAGTGCCGGATTGTCGCCGACCAAACCGGGTGAATGTGTGGTCCAGGTCGCAACGCACGATATCCAGTGGGACACGCAGCCTGATGGGAGCACGAGCGCTCACCTGACACTCGTTGCGGTCGCGATTGACGGCCATGGCAAACCGATGGGCAACCTGAAAAAGGATGTTACCGCGAAACTTCCCAATGGGGAAAAGCTGGACCAACTCCCGTTCGCTACGCTGACCATCGCTATTCCCGAAGGCAAGGATTCCCGAAGCGTGCGTTTCGCGGTACGGGATGTCAACTCAGGCAAAATAGGGACGGCCGATATCGTCCTTGGCTCGTCCCGCTAGTAGCTGCCTCTGGACTGCGTCCCTGTAAGGGAAAGGTTTTTGATGCGCCTCTGGCCCTTGCACGAAGTTTCGACAGCACCGCATTCACGCAGTTCTCTGTTTTGCCGTCCCCTGAATTCAGTGGCAGCCACGCGCTCTCTACTTTTCGATCGCACCCTTTCCGACGGACCTGGTTGTTATCTCAACACACGGCATGTCCGGCTGGCGTCCTATGGTCTTCGGGTCTATCGCTGAAAAGATTGTGAAGCTGGTTGAGTGCCCGCTGTTGCTTCTTCGTAGCGTCAAGCCAGCTTGCGTGGAACCCGCACTTTAGTTCTGAAGACCCACCCACAAGGAAGCGACGGTTATGGAGAAGGATCTCGCGTTTGAAAGGCCGATGGAGGAGCTCGGTATGTTCTGGTGGGCCTTCGCTGCCCGCGGTGGAGCCGCCATTTTATTCGCCGGTCTTCTCCTCTATGCCGGAACTTTTTTGGAACCGTCTTCTTCGACCCGATCATGTTCATTCTGTTGGCAATCATGTTGGGGTTCTACATACTCGGAAACGGCGTCTTATTGGGGATCGCGTCGGGCTATGCGGCAGAGCACCAGGTCGGCATCTGGCGTTTGCTGCTTGCCGAAGCAATCTTTGCCATCGCACTCGGAACATATATCGCACTTTCGCTTCTGCTTTCCCCGAAATCGTTGGCATGGCTTGCCGGCTTACATGCTTCGGTTACGGGCTGCTTTCTCGCCGCACTCGCATTCAAGCTCCGGGCGAATTGCTTCTATGGAATGGTGCTTTCGTCAGCGGGTGTTCTAGCGGTCTGCGCGGGGCTCGCGTTCCTGCTCCACCGCGACGCCGCGACCCGAAGCGCGGCCCACTGGTTAGGTGTGTTCGAGCTTTGCTATGGCATCGTCATTGCAGTGTTTGCCAGAGCCCTGAACCGATCTCACGTGCCTGCCATCCGAAGCGGGAGCGTCGATCTCAAGCCGGCTTGAACTCGCCCTGGTTGGCCCGGAACCACGAAGTTCTGGTGTGAGCAAAAGGGAACAGCCCAGCAATCAATGTTACGCACATACTTATCGGAAAGCGTCATCGAGTGAGACCGTGAAGAAGACGATCATGCCTCCTCGACAATTCTGAGTAATCGCAAACTTAGACGGCAAGGTGCTTACGAGGAGTCAGATGAGGCGCGTACTGCTGGTCCTTGTGGTCATCGCTATGCTTCCCTGGCTCTGGACGACGTGGCCTGTAGATGCTGCTCAGAACGCGCAGCAGCCGACTGTCGCTCAAGCGGTCGTCCCTCCGAAGCCCGCAGCGTTTGCCGGCTCAGAAACTTGTGCTCTGTGCCACGCGGATCTTGCGAAGAAGTTTTCCACGAATCCCCACTCCGTGCTCGCTTTGATGCACGGCGGCAAAGGTGTCACCTGCGAGAGCTGCCACGGTCCGGGCGAAGCCCATGTGGAGTCCGGCGGAGACCCTACGAAGATTCTGCAACTGAGTAAAATGTCCGCAAAGCAGATCGATACGACATGCCTGGGATGTCATGCCAGCGCTCACCCGAATTTCCTGCGCTCGGACCATGGCAAGGCGGGTGTCGGGTGCACGAGCTGCCACAGCATCCACGGTCTCATTCCCGCAGCCGGTCTCGTCGCCGCAGCCAGTCCGGCCGGTCCCACAGCGCCCGTCGCGAGCGCTGAGAAGAAGTCAAGCATGTTCCGTATGCTCAAGCCCGATGCGAGCGTAAGCGATCCCTTGCAATGGACTGCGGCATCGGTCGCGATGCCGGGACAGAACCCGGATCTGCTCAAGGCTCCTCAACCGCAGCTCTGCTTTAGCTGTCACAGCGACGTAAAGCCTGCGTTCAGCCAGCCCTTCCATCACAAGGTGAATGAGGGACTGATGAAGTGCACCGACTGCCACGACTCACACGGGACATTCGGCAATAGTCAGCTGCGTTCGACTGCCGATCAGAACATGATCTGCACCAAGTGCCATACGGAAACGCGCCGCCCGTTTGTCTTCGAACATGCCGCGGTGAAGGCGGAGGGCTGCCTTGGTTGCCATTCACCTCACGGTTCCCAGAACGCGCGGCTGCTGAATGTGCCCAACATCAACCAGATGTGCAACCAGTGCCATAGCCCGGTTGCCAATGACACGATTCACGGCATGGGTGCGGGGTCGGCCGAGGTGCAATCCTGCATTAGCTGTCACACCATGATCCACGGGTCGAACATCAACCCAGCTCTCATCCGATGAAGAGCCGCGAGACGTTTCGGGGCCGAGTGCAGGCAATCGATGGACCGATAGAACTTTTCTTCACCGCGGACGAGGCTTGAAATGACGAAGATCGACTGCTTCATTCGGTTTCACAGGGATCAAGCCCTTCGCGCTAGATGCGGCCGGATTGCGGTAAGCATCTTGATTTCAGGATTGTTGATGAACGCTGGCTTCGCGGCGGCCCAAGCTCCTGCTCCCAATGCATCACCTCCCACCGCACCGCCTGCCCCGGACTCACCTGCTCCGGCGCTAACCGTGGCTCCGGAGCAGGTGCAGCAGAACAGGTATGCGATTCACCAAACGGCCGATCTGGGTGGACACATCGTCGGCGTCTCGGGCAGCGGCGCGATGTATGACACGTTGGTCAATCTCCACTCCGGTCCTCGCATCCTCGGGCAGACGTTTACGATGCATGCCCTTCCGGGCACGAAGCACCCCATCTTCGATTCGCTTTCGGCCTTCGGCAATGGCTTCGGTGGTGACCCAATCAACTTCGCCAAACTATCTTTCTTCAAAGGCAAGGTCTACGAGTTCAGCGGAACTTTCCGCCGGGATCGGCAGTACTTCGATTACGACCTTCTCGCCAATCCCAGCATTCCACCCGGACTCTCGACTCCCTATGGAATGGTAGCTGGTGTGCCGACAGTTGCTTCGGTGGCCCAGCCGCAGATCAATCAATCGCCCGTTATGTTCAACACTGTACGGAGGATGACGGATACTACACTGACGATCCTGCCGCTCTCGAAGATTTCGTTCCGCTTGGGCTACTCGCAGAATATCTTTCAGGGGCCGAGCCTGAGCCCGGGCTACCTTATCGGCAAGTCGGATCTGTTGCTCAGAGAATATCAGCGGAACAGCACCGACGACTTCCTTGCAGCAATCATCTGGAAGCCACTTCAGCTGACCAGCTTCACCTTCGAAGAACAGGTGGACCACTATAAGGCGGATTCTTACTACACCACCGCACCCGGGCCAGTTCAATGTACAGGAAGCGGATGGCACGCCAGCCGCGCTGGGGAACTGGGACGCGACAGCATCGCCCTATTCTATTGCCTCCTGTAATACGGCCAGCATGGGCAGCGCCTACACCAACGACACGAACTACACCATCTTCACCGCGCCTCAAACTGCCGCCGGCCGCCCGATCGTCAATGCGGCGTGCGATGTCACGACCAGCTATCTGCGATCACAGCCCACACGCATCCTCTATCCCACGGAGATGCTCCGGTTCCAAAGCTCGAGCATCAAGAAGCTCGTCCTCAACGGCGACCTTCGTTACACAATCGCGAACAGTAATCTAGCGAACTACTATGAGAACTTCCAAGGTCTTGACGGAGCCATTCGCAATTACACGTTGACGGGGAACGCGAGCGTACAGCGACGGATGGTGAGCTCTGATCTTGGCCTAACCTGGCTGGCTACGAAAAAGTTCAGCTTTTCGGAGCAGCTCGATTTCTCCAATGTCCACCAGCCGGGCAGCGCGAACATCACTCCGGGAATCACGCAGAATGCACCGGCGACGGCCGGCAACGAGACCATCAACTATGCGGGCCCGCTGGCTACGGGAGCTAACTACACGATCGAGGGTAATCCGACTGGCGCACCGCTCTACGGCTACTTCGGCCAGAGATTTCTCACGAACAATGCGACCGTGACCTGGGATGCGTCACCGCGAGCTACGCTTACGTTCACATACCGTTACAGTCCACAATATCGTGCAGGGCGCCGGAATGGGCGCATCCGCTCTCGTGGTCACGATCAATGAAAACGGCGGAATCTTCAATGTGGCCTATCGTCCGACAACGAAGTGGCGAATGAATGGCACAATCGAACTGCTCTATGACGACAATGCGTTGACGCCCATTGGCCCGCGGCAGACGAAACACTTCCGGTATCACACCCTGTATAAGGTCAGGCCGTGGGCCACGATATCGGGTGCCTTCAACGATTTGGAGCGGCACAATAATACGTTCAACACCGGCGTTACACCGATCGACGGACCGCTTCAGCACGTCGATCATACGCGCAATGCAGCAATCGGCCTGATGGTTGCGCCAAACGATTATTACGGCTTCGATATTAACTACGACTACTCGGACGTTTATATTTCGACCAACGCCTGCTACTTGAACGGCGCCACCGCGACGCTGCCCGGCACCGCCTCCACGACAAGCAGTGGTGAGCCGAATATCTGTCCGGGAGTGTTCGTGCGGGGATCGACGACGGTGCTCTCAGATTGGGGACCGACCAAGGACTTCATGGATGCGCCGACGCAATATGCGTCCGTGGGTGCTAACTTTTCCCCGAACACAAAGATCCGAACAGCGGCGGGATATCGGATCAGCGCGGTGAGCGGCAACCAGTTCTTCGCCAACGCGCAGCAGGTCAATGGCTCCCTTCAGTCTGCGTATCAGTCTCCTTATTTCAATGTCGCCTGGACCGTTCATCCGGGATGGATATGGAGGGCGGAGTACAACTACTACGGCTACGGCGAAGGCGGCGCTTCGGGCGCACCCTTTTGCAGCAACTCAACGTCTTTGACCTCTGTTGTGCTTCCTTGCAACTCTCCCGCACTGATCGGGCCAACGGGTCTAAGGGAGCCATCCTCTGGATTGAGCGCGCCGAGAAACATGCATGCGAACATCCTCACGTTGGCGATGCACTATGAGTTCTGAAGCTGCCTTCAGCAGATTCTCGGTAGCTGTTCGCCGGACATCATGTCGAGCACCCGGTTGCCCCCGATCCGGCTACGGAGGGTGACGATCGCGGAGCGATGCTCAAAGACACTTCCGACCCGCACCGCACCTTTGGAGACCGTTTGCGAGCGCAGGATAGCCAGCGCACGGTCGGCATCGTCTTCAGCGACAAAGACCGCGAATCGACCCTCGTTGGCGACATAGAGCGGGTCGAGACCGAGCAGTTCGCAGGCTCCGCGTACGATATCCGAGACCGGGATGAGTGCTTCCTCGACCGTGATGCGAAGCCCGGCCACCGAGGCGATCTCATTCAACGCGGACGACAAGCCCCCACGCGTCAAATCGCGCAGGCAATGAATCTCGATACCAGCTTCTAGGAGTGCCTCCACAGCAGGCCAGAGAGCAGCGGTATCGCTGCTTACTGGGCCTTCGAACTCAAGGCCTTCGCGCACGGACAGAATGGCTATTCCATGGGCGCCAAGGTCTCCGCTGACCAGAACGGCATCGCCAGCGCGAACGGATTCCGGACCGATTGGGTTGGGCGCGACGATTTCGCCGATGCCGGTTGTGTTGATGAAGATGCCGTCGCCCTTGCCTTTGTCTACTACCTTCGTGTCGCCGGTCACGATGGGCACGTTGGCAGCCTTCGCCGCGTCGCGCATGGAGTCGACCACATGGCGAAGCGTCTCCATCGCGAGCCCCTCTTCGAGGATGAACCCGGCGCTGAGCGCGACAGTCCGCGCACCGCACATCGCGAGATCGTTTACAGTGCCGTTGACCGCGAGGTCACCGATGGTTCCGCCGGGAAAGACAAGCGGTTGCACGACGTAGCTGTCGGTCGTTATGGCGAGCTTCACACCACTGATCGCCAGCAAAGCGCCATCGTGACGCGCTTCCAGGGCTGTGTTCGCAAAGGCCGGTAGGAAGATGTCTTCGATCAGCTGATTGGTAAGCCTGCCACCGCCACCGTGGGCGAGCAGAATCCGTTCAGTAGCCGGCCGCGGCAAGGGACACGAGAGAATCGACATCGTCCTTCCTCCTTCCGAAATGATAGTAAGCGGCACACGCCCCTTCCGAGGAAACCATAGGTGCGCCCAAGGGAGTGTCGGGCGTGCATCGCGTGCCAAAGGCCGGGCAGTCGTAAGGTCTGCGCAGACCTTGCAGCACAAGACCGGCAATGCACTCAGCAGACTCTTGTGCATCCTCAAGCTTCAAGTCGAATCTTATCCCGGCATCCATGCGGCGGTAGCGATCTCGCAGCCGTAGTCCGCTACCTGGTATTTCGCCTATCCCACGCCAGGCGCGATTCGTTACCTCAAACACTTCACTGACGCGTGCCTGCGCCTGGCGGTTTCCATCCTTCTGCACAGCGCGGGTGTACTGATTCTCCACGTCCGCTCGGCCACATTCGAGCTGTGCCACCAACATCAGCACACCTTCAAGAAGATCAAGCGGTTCAAAGCCGGTGACAACAATTGGCACCTGGTACTGTCGGCTAATCGAGAAGTATTCTTCGTAGCCGGTCACCATGCACGCGTGGCCGGCCGCGAGGAATGCCTGGACCTGACATTGCGGGGATGCAAGCACCGCCTCCATCGCCGGCGGCACCAGCACATGCGAAACCAACATCGAGAAGTTCGACAGATGCTCGCGTCCGGCCTGCCATACTGCCATGGCATTTGCCGGGGCGGTGGTTTCAAAGCCAACTGCGAAGAAGACCACTTCCCTACCCGGGTTTGAACGAGCGAGTTGCAACGCGTCGAGGGGCGAATACACGATGCGCACATCCGCGCCAAGAGACTTGGCGTCAAGCAGGCTCTGCGTGGAACCGGGAACGCGCAGCATATCGCCAAACGAACAGAGGATGACCCGCGGCAGAAGCGCAGTGGCGACAGCCCGGTCGATCATCGCCACGGGTGTCACGCACACAGGACAGCCGGGGCCATGTACGAGACTGATCAGTGGCGGAAGCAGCTCCTGCAAACCGCTCTTGACGATGGTGTACGTCTGACCGCCGCACACCTCCATGATGGTCCACGGACGGGTTGTGGCGCGGCGAATCTCCTGCGCCATGCGTTGAACGGAGTCGTAGTCACGGTATTCATCGAGATATTTCATCGGAGTTGAACCGCCTCTTGTAGCTCCAGATCCTCAAGCAGATCGAGATCCCGGAGCGCAGCAAAAACCCGCTGCGCCTCCTCTTCGTTCACGATTGATAAAGCAAATCCGACATGGACCATAACGTAATCTCCCACACGCGCCTCGGGCGTGTAATCGAGACACACTTCTTTGCGGATGCCTCCGAAGTCGACCTTTCCGCGACGCAGGCCCAGATGCTCTTCGACGAGTAGGGTGACGATCTTTCCAGGCACGGCCAGGCACATAATCTTTCTCCTCAGCGAATCGTTCCTGCAAGAACAGCCTGTCCCAGGGCGAGCCCACCGTCGTTCGCCGGGACTTGCCGGTGCAAGAAGACGCCGAACCCATCGGCCTCAAGCAGCCGTCGAGAGCGCTTTGTAAGATAAGCATTCTGGAACACGCCTCCGCTGAGCACAACGTTCGGAATCTTTGCGGTGCGCGCGACGGCAACAATCCAGTCGGCAAGAGCATTGTGAAATTTCGCGGACATGATGTCCAGACCGACGCCGTTTGCTCGATCCGCCTGGACATCTTGAACGAGCGACGACCAGTCACCGGCGCCGTTTGCATAGTCAACCACATAGGTCTCGTCAGTCTGGATCCCACCGATCGCACTTTCGAGACACATGGCGGCCTGTCCTTCAAAGAGATTCCGTTGCGCGGCGCCAGCCAAATATGCCACCGCGTCAAAGAGTCGGCCCACGCTCGAACACTTCGGTGCGTTGATCTCATACTCCAGCATCGCGGCGACCTCCGCCTTGATAGACTTTCGAGCTCTGGTGGAACCCAACGCCGTCCACAGAAGTCCGGCTGCTGGACGGGAGCAATCGCGCATAGCGGCTTCGCCGCCAGGCAACGCAAATGGTCGAAGCGAGGCAATCCGCTCGAAGCCGTTCTGATTCCAGACGAAGAACTCGCCTCCCCAGATCGTTCCATCCGGACCGGCACCCGCGCCATCCCAGGCAACGCCGAGATAGGCTGCGCTCAGACCGTTTTCAGCAGCGCATGCGGCAACGTGGGCATGATGATGCTGGACTTGTACCAGCGGCACGCCGGCAAGTTCCGAGTACCGCTGAGCCCACCTTGTCGAGGCGTAATCTGAATGAAGATCGCTGACAATCACCTCGGGTTCAAACCGGTAGAGCTTGCATAGGTCATCGATGGCCCGGTCAAAGGCGTCGCGCGATTCGGACGAATCGAGATCGCCGATATGTTGACTCAGCCAGACCTGCCGGCCGAAACCAATAGCCACCGTGCTCTTCAGGTGTCCGCCAACGGCCAGCACGGGACGTAACTCATGGGGCACCGCCACGGGCAGAGGTGCGTAGCCGCGAGCTCGGCGCACTAAATGCGGGTAGTCAACCAGCCTTACGACGGAGTCGTCGCAGGCGCGAGCGATGGGGCGGTCGTGGAAAACAAACATATCGGCGACATCCTTCAAACGATCGAGCGCCTCATCATTGTCGATTGCGATCGGTTCACCACCTAGATTCCCACTTGTCGCCACCAGCGGAAATGGATGATGTGCCATCAGCAGATGCTGAAGGGGTGAACACGGCAGCATCACGCCCAGACAAGAAGAACTCTGTGCGACCGCAGGCGCGAGGTCGCCAGCATCTACGGGTTGGAGAAGAACGATGGGCGCCGCCGCAGAGCTAAGTAGAGCCTCTTCTTCCATGTTGACATAGCAATAGCGGCGAACGCATTCAACGGATGGCATCAGCATGGCAAAGGGTTTGTGTTCCCGCTGTTTACGCTCGCGTAGACGGAGCACTGCGGCAGAGTTGCGGGCGTCCACCAGCAACTGAAATCCGCCGATGCCTTTGAGAGCTACGATCTTCCCCTGTGCAAGAGCGTCTGCGACCTGGGAGAAGACGTTCGCGGAACCTAACGCGGCCGGCGACAGCCAAAGACGCGGACCACAGACGGGGCACGCATTCGGTTGCGCATGGAATCGGCGGTCCTGCACGGAACCATTTTCACGGCGGCATGCCGGACAGAGCAGGAAATCCTTCATCGTCGTGTTGGGCCGGTCGTAAGGAATGTCCAGCACAATCGTGTAGCGCGGCCCGCATTGCGTGCAGTTGGTGAAGGGGTAGCCAGACCTGCGGTTCGTCGGATCAAGTACTTCAGAAAGACATGCAAAGCAGGTCGCGACGTCCGGAAGAATCGCGGCGAGCCTTGGAGTTCCAAGCGACGCCTCCTCGACGCTTGGAAGAATCTGGAAGCCGGAACTTCCGCTTGGGGCGACTCGAAAGGTCTCTTCCGACACGATTACCGCGGCTGCCGGTGTAGCCGCTCGGAGCTGGAGGAGAAATTTATCAAGTTGCTCCGCATCGCCTTCAATCTCGATCTCCAGGCCGGCATTGGTGTTTCTGACCCATCCGCAAAGCCGCATTCTCTCGGCAAGGCGATAGACAGTCGGACGGAATCCAACACCCTGCACAGCGCCTTGGAGCGCAATGCGATGGCGTTCGATCTGCGGTGACAGAATGGCGTTCACTTACACGCTCGCCATAGCTGCTGAGACACGCTCCGCAACGGCTTGCTGAAGCCAACTAGTCCAGGCAGTCATACCTTCACCCGTCCGCGATGAGAGCGCAAAGATGGTGGCCCTCGGATTGACGTCTCTGACGTTGTTCGTGAGTTCCTCAAGGTCGACGCCGGACGCTGCCGCGAGGTCGATTTTGTTGATCAGGACCACGTTAGCTTTGTTGAACATGACAGGATATTTCTTTGGCTTCTCGGGTCCTTCCGCGACGCTGCAAACCACGACTCGGAGGCTTTCGCCAAGGTCGAACGAGGCAGGGCAGATAAGATTGCCAACGTTTTCAATGACCAACAAATCCAGGTCTTTCACGGGGAACGCTTCGAGCGCACGGGCGACCATTCGCGCATCCAGATGACACGTAGTCCCGGTGGTGATCTGGTACGCGCGAACTCCGAGAGCCTTTATCCGTTGCGCGTCAAGGTCGGTCTGGAGATCGCCCTCAATAACGGCGAGGCGAAATTGTCCCCGAAGCGCCTTTATCGTTGCTTCGAGCAGCGTCGTCTTACCGGCGCCCGGCGCCGACATCAGGTTCATCACGAGCAGCCCATGATTGGCGAATTGCTCTCGGTTCGCGGCTGCCGTTTGCTGGTTGGCGTTCAGTACATTGGTCTGTACTGAAATGCGTTCTGGCACTGACTCCATGCTGTTCCCTCGCTTTCTGAATCCACTTCGATGTATTCAATCTGAAGCTCTTCGCCGGAGACGATCTCCAGCGGGAAGCCGCATTGCTCGCATATCAGGCATACGCCGCCCGCGGGTTGGGTCGAGGCTTCGCAGACGACGCATCGCACGACCATGGGCACAATTTCGATATCGAGCCGGGCATCCCGCGACAACGTTCCGTCACGGCAGATCTCGAACGCAAACTGCAGCGCCTCTGGCACGATCGTCGTAAAGGTGCCGAGGCGGAGTTTGATGACTTGGATGGCTCGCGCGTTCTGCTCGCGAGCCTTCGCTTCAGCGATCTGGACAATGCTCTCGGCGATGGAGATCTCGTGCATTCGTATCAACCCTCACGCAGCTCGGGAGCGTTCGGCATATCCCTTGTTCAGCCACCAGAGTCTAAGAACTGCCGGTGACTGCCTGGGAACGCAGGCTATACCGCGATCGGTCAAGGAACGCGCAATCATCGCCGCCGCATGGACAGCGGTACTCGATACTTCATCGCTAATGGCTGCTGCGAACTCACACGACTCGGGATTCACGCCCAGAACGATCAGTTCTGATGGAGCGTGCCCAGCCAGCCGCAGATGCGCAAGCGCATCCCATAGTCCTGGATCGTGGCCGGTGATACGCAGCTTTGCCTTGTGCGAAAGGAAGTCTTCCTCGTGGAAGATCGAGAGTGTTCCCACAGCTGCATCAGAGTGGACCGCATCGACCACGATGATCAGTTCCTTATCATAGAGGTATGGTGCCAGATCGAGACCGGGCGTGCCGAGATCGAGGACTTCGACACTCAATGGGCATTCGTACTCGCAGCGAAAGGTTTCGACGGCCAGCGGAGCGGTAGCAGCCCACGCCAACGATGATGAAGTTGACGAAAGTGGCCACGATCACAAAGTCCAGCCCATGCCGAAAGACCGGATCGTGGAAACTGACTTCCGGGAAGAAAGATGGCACCTGATCGGTCGAGACGAGGTACGTTCGGCGCGTCAGGATACCCACCAGAATGAGGACTAATCCGGCGACAAAGATGCCGGGCAACAGCAGATCGAAGATGATGCCCAGGTAAGGATTGGATGATCCTCCGTGCCCGAGGACACTGACGACCCAGAAGCCAATCAAGACCATCGCCGAGGCGGTCGTTATCGCTCCGCCAAGCAGGCTGATCCAATTATTGCCATAGAAAAAGAACGGACGTAGCCACTCCTCGCGAAAGGATCCCTGAACCGGCATACCTTCCTCGCTTACTTCTGAAGGGTATGAATGTAGGCGACTAGACCCGCGATCTGCGGCGCGGTCAGCTGGCTCTTATAGGCTGGCATCTTCCCTTTCCCGTTCGTGGTGGAAGCGATCAGGACTGCATCGGATGCCTTGACGATGACGGGCGAGCTGAATGGAATGGCTCCCATGGACTTGCCCGCAGGAGTGCTTCCAGAGCCGTCGGCTGCATGACACATCATGCACTCGCTTTATATGTGTCCGCCGCTGCCTGTGCCTGTGCGGACGTTACCGCTAGGGCGAATCCTGCCGCTGCTGCCGCGACTGCAAGTTGATATTTCATAATGAGGTCTCCAAGGACGTGGGGATGCTGGTTGCCGGCAGTCGATGTCACCGCGCGGGGAGGGCAAGTTCAGTTTTAGGAGACACTGGATGAAAAGACTGTCTCGTTTTGCTCACGGAGGATTGGCGGTTGAAGCGCTTGAACATGTCGCCGAGTGAGCAATACGGAACAGTCGAGCAGCGGCCCTCGCGGCTACTCTGAGGACGTACTCGATGCGTTTCTCGGGACTGAGGCAGCAGAATGCTCCATTCACCCATCGATATGCCGAACGCTCTTGGGACAATCGATGACCGCCTGCGTCAATCCGGGATCAGCCGCCGATCGTTTCTGGTATTTTGCACCAGCCTGATGGTCGCTGCGCCCTACGGTCTTGCATTGACCGATAAGGCGAGCCCTGAAGCTGTTGCCGCGGTATTGGGAAAAGTCGTTCGGCCGCCGATCATCTGGCTTCACTTCCAGGACTGTACCGGCTGCACGGAATCGCTGCTGCAAACCTCGCACCCCGGCTTCGCCGATCTGATCCTCAACGTGATCTCGCTCGAATACCACGAGACGCTGATGGCAGGGTCCGGCTTGCAGGCACGGCAGGCGCTCGATGAAGCCGTCCAGAAGTATTCGGGCAAATTCATCCTGGTCGTCGAAGGCTCCATTCCGACCGGCGCTCAGGGTATTTACATGAAGCTTGCCGGCCGCCCCGCTCTGGACGTGCTGGCAGATATCGGCGGCAAGGCTGCGGCGATTATCGCGATCGGCTCCTGCGCTGCCTGGGGTGGTATTCCCTCCGCAGACCCGGACCCCACCGGAGCGGTAGGCGTAGCCGACCTGCTGCCAAATCACTCGATCATCAACATCCCCGGCTGCCCGCCTAATCCTTACACCATGCTGGGGGTTGTGCTTCCAACACGCGGCCATCGGGCGCCAGGAACTCGTCGTTCGAGAACTCGCGCGCATCCCACTGC
>CAXTMK010000100.1:0-17936 GCA_964245315.1 uncultured Acidobacteriaceae bacterium
GGGTGAGGTGGTTCGGGTTCTATTGCGGTAGGTAAAGCTTCAATCCATGCCCACATCTCAGAATCGAGATCTGGGGCACCCAGGTGTGACTATGATGGGAAGCTATGGGGAAGCTTTCTCATTTCGACGAGGCTGGGCAGGCGCACATGGTGGACGTGAGCGCTAAGGCGGAGACGCGGCGCGAGGCGGTGGCGGCGGCATTCGTCGAGCTGTCGGAGGCGGTACTGGCTGCGCTGCCCTCGAACCCCAAGGGCAATCCGCTGGAGGTGGCGCGGTTCGCCGGCATTCAGGCGGCGAAACAAACTTCCACGCTCATTCCCATGTGTCATCCGCTGGCGCTCAGCTTTGTAGATGTGCAGGCGACGGTGGTTGCAGGCGGCGTGGCCATCGAGGCGACTGCGGCTACGGTCTCCGGCACCGGTGTCGAGATGGAGGCGATGGTGGCGGCTTCGGTCGCGGCGCTAACGGTGTATGACATGACCAAGGCGCTCGATAAGGGCATTCGCATTCGCGATGTGGTGTTGGTACGCAAGAGCGGCGGCAAGAGCGGAGAATACATTCGACAGAGGTAGGACCATTCGGCTATCGTTCCGGGGAGGAATTTTTATGCACGCTTCCCGTCGCGATCTTTTCAAGTCTGGACTGGCTTCAGCGGCTATGCTGGCCGCGCCGAACCCGGTTCATCATGTGCCGCTTTCGGCTGAGGTAAAGGCGAATTACGAGAAGTGCGACAAGGCGCTGGCGCAGCCGGTCTTCAAGCGCGAACTCTTCCCTGACCCGGTCGTCATCGATACCATCGAACTGCTCCATTACCAGAAGAGCTGGCTGTGCCGCGTGCGCTCAAAGGATGGCGCGGTCGGTATCTCAGTCAGCAATGCGACGCAGATCGAGGTGCTGTATCCCATCTTCATGAAGCGGATCGCGCCGTTCTTTCTGGGCCGCGATGCACGCGATCTGGAAGACCTGATGGAGGAGGTTACGGTCTTCCAGAACAACTACAAGGCAACCGGCCTCGCGATCTTTGTGCCGATGGCGACGCTGGAGTTTGCAATTCTGGATATGTTCGGCAAGATGAGCAAGCGGTCCATCGGGCTGCTGATCTCGGACAAAATCTACAACCCGAGGATCGCGGTGTATCAGGCGAACGGCGAGCGTGGCATCTCGGCCGAGGAGACGATCGAGCACCTGCAGCGCGATGTGGCGATCTCGAAGGCGAAGGCGATCAAGTTCAAGCTGGGCGGTCGCATGTCGCACCCGGAGACGCCGGTGGGACGCAGCGAGAAGCTGATTCCGCTGGTGCGCAAGACGTTCGGCGACCGGATGGTGATCTCGGCCGACGCGAACGGATCGTACACAGCGGCGCAGGCGATTCCGATCGGCAGGCTGATGCAGGAGTACAAGTACGCGTTCTACGAGGAGCCGGTGCCGTTCGACTGGTACGACGATCTGAAGGTGGTCGCCGACGCGCTGGAGATTCCGATGGCGCTGGGCGAACAGGAGCCGGCAACGCACAACTTCCGCTGGGTGCTGGCGAACAACGCAGTCGGAATCGTGCAGCAGGACATGTTCTACTTCGGCGGCATGGTGCGCTGTATGCGCGTGGCGCGGATGGCGGCTGCGCTGGGCAAGGCGTGCATCCCGCATATCTCGTCGACCGGGCTTGGTTATCTGTACATGATGCATTTCGTGTCCGCGATTCCGAACTCGGGGCCCTACCACGAGTTCAAGGAGTTCAACAACGATCTGCCGTATACGTGCTCGTCTTCGACGTTGCGGTCAAGCGAGGACGGCGTCATTACGGTGCCGACCGGGCCGGGGCTGGGGATCGAGATCGATCCCGCTTACATCGCGAAGCACGAGGTGATGAAGGTGGTGAAGGTCGCGGGCCAGAAGGATACGGAATGATTGGGCTGGCGCTGGCGGCGATGCTGTTGCAGCAGGGCGGCGTGGTGATCTGGCCGCACGGCGTGCCCGCGGAGGGCGTGAAGCATAAGGACGACTTCGGCAATCACGGGCTGTCGATCACGGTGCATGAGACGAGCGGCATCGCCGAGGTGCATGGCGTCACCGCCGACGTAATGGTGGTGCAGAGCGGCGAGGCTACGCTGATCTATGGCGGCGAGGTGATCGACGCGAAGACCACAGCGCCGAACGAGATTCGCGGGACGGGGATTCGTAACGGCACGAGCGTGCATGTGAGCGCGGGCGATATGATCCACTTTGCAGCGGGTGTGCCGCATCAGTGGATTGTGGACAAGGGCAAGCAGATTACGTATCTGGTGGTGCATGTGAGCGATCCGCCGAAGTAGCGGAAACTCCAAACGGAAAGTCGCCAAGGCGCTCCCATGGTCCGCCGAGGTAGCGCCAAAGAGTCAAGCCGATGGCACGCGGATTGATGAGCGGTGCAGCCTGCATTTGCGTGAGCGTGTGTCGTGCTGTTTCCCGGTCAACCTTATTTTGAACGACGATGTGCGGGCGGAGGCGCTGGCGATCCTGGGGAATGACATGGCCCTGGAAGGCAGTCGAAAGTGCGGTGTGGAGCGCGGCGAGGTCGTCGGATCGGAAGAAGACAGCGACTCCCTGACCGATGGAACGTGAGTGGGCATCGCTTAGCGTAAAGCCCCAGGTGAGTTTGGCCGCCTCACGGAGAGTTTGGTTCGTGCGGTCGTCATCGGGCAGTTGGTGAAAGAGCGTAAGGTGTGCGCTGATGTGATTCCGTTCGGGCGGGAAGTAGCGCCGGCGCAAGTCTTCATAGAAAGCTTGTGCCTCTTCGTCGATATGCAAGGTCAGAATGAGCGGTTGGCTCACGTTAGTCGTCACAGCCCCATCATCATCCGCGGATTGTAGTTTCCGCAAACCTTTAACAAGCCTGCTGAGCTTCAGGGCATGGCAGATCGTTTGGCTCGACGCAGGATGAGAAAATCCGCTGCGGTAGCGAATGATAGATCAAGGCTGCAAAGCCAATTCTGCTACCCTCTGTAGTAGCTCATTTAGAGGCTGTACCTTTCCCAACAATTCAAGTGAATGCTGTGCCGCGCCCGCGGCTTCGGGGGTATTTGGTGAACGCTCTTCATCGCATTGCATGTTCCATCGTTGCCGTATTGGCAGTAAGCGCCGTCGCGCAGAGTCCTGTTTCGTACGACGCGAAAAACTGGTCCGGCCTGAAGTATCGCGAGGTTGGCCCGGTGCGCGGCGGGCGCGTGACTGCGGTTACGGGAGTGCCATCGCAGCCGCTGGTGTATTACATGGGCGGCGTGGGCGGGGGCGTCTGGAAGACAGTCGACGCGGGACATACGTGGCTGCCGATGTCCGACGGGCAGATCGCTGTCGGGCCGGTGGGCGCGGTGGAGGTGGCGCTGACCAATCCGAACATCGTGTGGGCGGGCACGGGATCGTCGAAGATTCGCAGTAACATCTCCATCGGGCGCGGGATCTACAAGTCCTCCGATGCGGGTAAAACCTGGACGTTCATGGGGCTGCGCGATGTCGGGCAGATCGCCACGATTCGCGTGAATCCGGTCAACGCGGATGAGGTCTTCGTCGCGAGCACCGGCAATCCCTTCATCGATACGAAGGCTCGCGGCGTCTATCGCACGCGCGATGGCGGCAAGACGTGGAAGCAGGTGTTCTTCCTGAAGGCTGACTTAGGCGCGGCGGATATCGAGCTGCAACCGGGACATCCCAACGTGGTGTTCGCGACGATGTGGCATGGACTGCGCAAGCCCTGGACGATCGTGAGCGGGAGCCCGGCCAGCGAAGGCGCGGGCATCTACAAGAGCACCGACAGCGGCGAGACCTGGACCAGGCTGACCGACGGCCTGCCGGGCGAGTTGTTCGGACGCGCCAATGTGAGCATCTCGAACTCGGCGCCGGATCGCATCTTCGCGCTGATCGAGGCCAAGCCGGGCTCGGGGCTCTACCGGTCGGACGATGCCGGCGCGCACTGGAAGCTGGTGAACGGCGAGGGCAGGATCACCACGCGTCCCTTCTACTACGACACGCTGGGCGTCGACCCGAACAATGCGGACATCATCTGGATCGGCGACGAGAGCTGGGTGAAGAGCGTCGACGGCGGCAAGACCTTTCGCAATATGCCCGAGCCGCATGGCGACAACCACGATCTTTGGATCAACCCGAACGACTCGCACTACATGATCGAAGGCAACGACGGCGGCGCGATCGTGTCGATCGACAGCGGGCAGACGTGGAGCTCGCTCGATAACCAGCCCACCGCCGAAATCTATCAGGTTGCACTTGACGACCAGTTCCCGTACCGCATCTACGGCGCGCAGCAGGACAATACGACGGTCATCGTCCCCAGCCTGCCGCTGGGCAACGGACAGGAGTATCGCGAAGGTCCGGGATGCGAGACCGGGCCGATCATCCCGAAGATGGGCAATCCCGATGTGGTGTGGGGCGGGTGCAAAGGGCAGTTCAGCCGGCTGAATATCAAGACCAACAACAACGAGCAGCGGTACTGGATCGGCTCGGAGTCGCTGTATGGCAACGAGCCGCCGGCGCTCAATCTGCGCTTCCAGCGCGTGGCGCCGATGGAGATATCGCCGTATGAGCCGAATACCGTGTATTACGGCTCGCAGTATGTGCATCGGACGCGCGACGGCGGGGTGAACTGGGAGACGATCTCGCCGGACCTGACGGCGAAACCTGCAGGCACGCAGTATGGTTCGGGCGAGCCGATTACGCGCGACGCCACGGGCGAGGAGATGTACTCGGTGGTGTACTCGATTCGCGAGTCGCCGCTGAAGAAGGGCGTGATCTGGGCCGGCTCGAACGACGGCCTGGTGTGGGTGACGGAGGACGACGGCAGGCACTGGGCGAATGTAACGCCCACAGGGCTGCAGCCGGGCGGCCGGGTGCAGAACATCGAGCCGGGACGGTACAAGCCGGGCACGGCCTATGTGGCGATCTACCGCTATCTGCTGGGAGATTTCGCGCCGTACCTGTATCGCACGGACGACTACGGCAAGACCTGGACGGCGATCGACAACGGCATTGCGGCGGATGAGCCGACGCGCGTAATCCGCGAAGACCCCAAGCGGCCGGGGCTGCTGTACGCGGGCACGGAGTTCGGGATGTATGTCTCGTTCGATCGCGGCGACAGCTGGAAGCCGTTCCAGATGAACCTGCCCGCCGTGGCGATTACGGACATCAAGCTAACCCGGAACGACCTGGTGCTGTCGACGCAGGGACGCGGCTTCTGGATTCTCGATAACGTCAGCGTGCTGCATCAACTGCCTGCGGCGGGCGCGGCGCCTGCGAACACGCTGTACAAGCCGCAGATCGCGTATCGCATTCCGGCGAACGGCGACAACGGACGCGGCGAAGGCATCCACTTCCCGCTGACCAGCGCGCAGATCGACTACTTCCTGGCGAGCGATGCGACCGATCCGCTCAACCTGACGATCAGGGACAAGGCGGGCAATGTGGTGCGGACGTTCTCCAGCGTCGCGCCGCCGCCTCGGACCGGACGCGGCGGCGCTGAAGGAGGTGGCGGCGGAGGCGATGAAGAGGAAGGACGCTTCCGCGCGGTCTATCCGTCGACGCTCGACAAGACGGCGGGCATGCATCGCTTTGTGTGGGATCTGCGCTACTTCGGGCCGTGGGCGAGCGCGGCGGCGCCGCAGGGACCGAATGGGCCGGTTGCGGCTCCGGGATTGTATACAGTCGAGCTATCGTTCGGCGGCGCGACGCAGAAGCAGCCGCTGGAGGTGGTCGAAGACCCGCGCGTGACCGCGGATGGCGTCACCACGGCCGACCTGGTGGCGCAATTCGAGCACAACAGGAAGGTGCTGGCGCTGGTGAGCGATGCCAACAAAGCCGTGGCTCGCGTGCGTGCGGCGCAGGCGAAGATGAGGGCGGATGGGAGTGACGCGACGGACAAGGGGAAGCAGTTGCAGGCGATCGCCGACAAGCTGATTACGTCGCCGATTCGCTATAGCCAGCCGGAGTTGCAGACGCACATCACGTACTTATACAGCGAGAACGTGCGGACGGATCAGAAGGTCGGCAAGGACGCTGTGGAGCGGTATGAGGTACTGAGGAAGCAGCTCGATGCGATTATGGCGGAGATGAATAAGGTGCTTGGGCCGGCGTAGTGAGTATCCCCATGGTCGTCGCGATGAGAATGCGACGAAGATGGGGCACCCGAGGCTATTTTCTGCTCTGCATCGCTTCGGCGTAGAGCATGTCGCCAAAGCCTTGTGGGCGGCGGTGGAGGGGTGAGCTTCGTTGTAGTAGAAGTGGGTTTCGGGTGAGGCGCAGGGGGTGGGGTCCTGGTTCTTCAGCGCACGGCCGGCGCAGGCGTTGGTCGTATCGGTGATGCCGTACTTCGCGGGATGCTCGATCACCTCGTCAAAGAATGGGCCCCAGTCGCTGGTGGCGATGCGGATGTCGGGATGGCGTGCGAGCATCTCGGCGGGTATCTTCGCGAGTTCGGGGTTGAACTGCGTGCCGGCGGTTGCGAAGGCGGGGATCTTTGTCGGCAGCAGCGCGATGGTGAATCGGCGCGCGCCGGCGGCATAAAGAACCTCGATATCGGCTTCGAGGTTGGCGCGCGTCGAGCCCTCGGGCAGGCCGCGGTCGTTGAGGCCGCCGGCGAGGAAGAACATGGTCTGCTTCGCGTCGATCGTGATGGCGCCGTAGCGGACGATGGCGGCAAAGTCGTCGACCTGGTTGCGCATGCCGCGGCTGAGAAGTTCTCCGTGTGGGTAGATCGTGCCTGCATCCCAGCCGGTGCGGGCACCGCTGACGGCGAAGTTGAGGCCCTTGCCTTTATCGTCGTGGTCGCCGAAGTAAGTGAACGGGATGCCGAGGCGTTTGGCCAGATGAGCGACGGCGGTGGGGCCGTTCGAGTCGACGTAGCCCGCTCCTGTATCGGAGTAGCTGTCGCCGAAGACGTACAGCATGGTGTAGGGGCGCGGCGAACGCTGGGCAGAGGCAGCAGAGCAGGCGAAGAGCAGGACGGCTAGAACGAATCGCTTCAAGTGATCGAACCCTCCAGCGTAGTGTCGGGCAGCGGCGGAACGATGTCAATTGCATGTAGGATTTACGGCAACGGCTTTGGCAATCTCACCTACATTTCGCTGGCTGGGGGCGCTGGTGCTGGGCGGCGCCGGCGTCGTTGCGGCGCAGAATACCGGCTCGCTGAGTGTGCGTGAGGCGGATGCAACGCTCATCGCATCCGGCGATCGTTTCGTGTTGCGGCTTCCGTTGCAAACAGGCGGGCGCACCGGACGCCTGACTGTTGCGGCGGATCTGCTGGACACGCAGGGCGTAACGCGGTCGCATGCCAGCGCACCGTGCCGTCTGATTCCAGCGGCCACTACGTGCGAAGTGGAGCTTCCACCGGCGACAAAGAACCTGAATCATCTGGATGACAATGACCCCGAGCTGCCGCTGTACCGGGTGGGTTACAGCGTTACGTTGGAGGGCCAGCCGACCATCTCGGGCATCATGCCGCTGGACCGCATTGCTCCGGGATTGTTCGAACTGCATGTGGCCGCGCCCAGGAGCATTCGGCCCGGCGCGCACTACATCGCGCGGGTGCGAGCGATACACCCGCACAGCCGCCTGCCGCGGGCGAATCTTGCGCTGGAGGCGACGGTGACCGCCTCCTACGCGGGCGACAAGGACGATGCGGTTATTGATCGTGTACCCGTCGTGACGGATGCGGATGGCTTCGCTTCGATCCCGTTTGCGGTGCCGGATGATAAGGATGTCGAGTCGATCGACCTGGACGTGCAGGGCGCATTCGCGAACCTTAAGCCCGGAACCGCGCTGACACTGCGCGTCCCGGTGAATGAGCGCTTCGAATTGACCACGGACAAGCCGCTCTATCAGCCGGGCCAGACGGTGCATACGCGAATGCTGCTGCTGGACCGCAACGCGCATGCCGCTGCCGGCAAGACGGTGCGGGTGGACGTTCGCGATCCCAACCAGACGCTCGTATACCGGGCGACCGCGGCCACGTCTGCTTACGGGATCGCGACGCTGGACTGGGAGGTGCCGGCGCGCATGCGGCTGGGCGAATACACGCTCAATGCGTCGCTGCCGGATGACGAGGAGAACAGCCGCTCGGCGTCGGCGAGGGTGCGGGTGAGCCGCTACGATCTGCCAACATTCGTGGTGAACGCGAAGCCGGACCGGACGTTTTATCTTCCCCGTTCGAACGCTGTCGTCGATGTGCGCGCCGAGTATCTGTTCGGCAGGCCGGTGCTGCACGGGCATGTGCGAGTAGTGCGCGAGGACGACCGCACATGGAATTTTGCTCAGCAACGCTTCGACTCGAAGGAGGGCAGGGCGGTCTCGGGCGAGTTGGACAAGGATGGGAGTTTCAAGGCGCACATCGACCTGCGCGAGGATGAAAAGAACGAGGAGGATCAGCCTTCGAACCGGACCGAAGACATTCGTATGGCCGCCTATGTGACGGATGCCTCGACGGGCCGCACGGAGCAGCGGCGCTTCGATCTGCGGATCGCGCGGCAGGCGCTGCAGGTTTACGTGATCGACACACCGCAGGCGGTCGGTCTGGGGCAGAAGCGGTATGTGAGCGTGACCTCCGCGGATGGAACGCCGGTGGAGTGCGATCTTACGATCTCGCTGCTGCCGCAAGAGACGGACACGGAGAAGTTTGCGAAGCTCGCGGCGCGGGCGGGCGTGCTCGAACGTGTGCACACGGATGCGCACGGCCTGGCGCGTATCTCGCTGCCGGTTTATGCGGAGTTGATGAGGCGCAGGCCGGCGCCGACGAAGGCAGCGGCTTCGGTGAGCGAGGACGAGACGCCGGCGCTGCTGATCTCCGCTCGCGATGGCGCCGGGAATGTTGGGTCGATCGCGCATCCGGTGCAGGAGCCTTCGGAGTTGTTGCGAATGGCGACGGATCGGACGATCTATCGCGCGGGCGAAGCGATTGCGATCACGATCGACTCGGCTGAGGAGGCGCTGCCGCTGACGGTGCAGGTGGTGCGCTCGACCCAGCGCGGCAATGTGCTGCTGGAGACGCGCACGGTCGCGCTGTCGCAGGGTCACGCCGCGCTGACGATACCGACAGATGCGCGTTATAGCGGGGCGGTCTTTGTGAACGCGATTGCTCTGGGAGCGTTGGAGGATAAAGGCCAGCGCGTTTACCAGGACTGGCAGACGTCTGTGGCCTCGCGTGCCGTTCTGTTCCCGCGGGATAACGATCTGCATGTCGGGATCACGATGTCGGCCGCGACCTACAGGCCGGGCACGGATGCCTCGGCGGCAATCACGGTGCGCGGACCGCAGGATGTCGATGGCGATGAGACAGCGCCGGCTGCGAGCGCGCTTGGGATCGTCGCGGTCGATCGGGCGGTCGGGGAGCGCGATCGCTCGGACAGGGAATTCGGCGCTGCCGGCCAGACGTTCTTCTTCAACAACTGGAACGGAGATGGCGCCGCCGCGGGCGGCTTTACGACGGCTTCGCTGCAACAACTCGACATGAACAAGCCGTTGCCGGAAGGTGCGCAGCTTGCGGCGGAGATACTGCTGGCCAACGCGCGGCCGGAGGTCGATACGGCCGACGATACGGCGGGCGACTTAGCCGGGGTCTTTCGCGTGCTGCTGGAAAAGCAGTTGGATTCAACCCGCAAGGCATTGACGAAGTATCTGGCCGGCCACACAGAGCTGCCTGTCGATGCGCGTGGGCTTGCGACACTGCTGGCCGGCTATGAGGTCGACTTTTCAGCGTTGCGCGATCCGTGGGGACGGCCGTTTACGTTGGTCGCGCATCCGGACAACTTTGGGCAGACCAGGCTGGCGCTGGTGACCGACGGTCCCGACAAGTTGCATGGAACAGCCGATGACTTCGAGATCGAACTGGCTTCGTGGCGATGGGCAAATTCCTATGCAAAACAACTGGCGCATGCGGTCGACGCCTACCATCAGCGAACCGGCGCATACATCCGGACGCTGGCTGACCTGCGCGCCGAGATGCAGGCGGAGGGCATGGCCTTCGACCAGTGGCGCGATCCCTGGGGCCAGCCGTTTCTCTTTCACTTCTCGATTGCGGGAACGCACTTTGCGGTGGAATTCTTGACCACGGGCGATCCCAATGCGAAGCCTCGCTACGCGTGGCAGCGCGGGCCGTTCAGCCTCGGCACAGAGACGATCGACTACACCACGGAGATGCGGCGGCGAGTGGACGATGCGCTGATCGCGTACACGGACAAGCACTCGTTTCCGCGCAGCGACGCGCAGTTGCACGCAGCTCTGCACGAAATAGACGGCCTGAGCGACCCGTGGCATCATCCGCTCTACGCGGCGTTCCGCAGCCGCTCGTCCTTTGCCGACCATGCGCACACGGAGGCGCATGCCGCCGCGCCGGGCGCGGTGACGGAGGTGCGGACCACGATTGTGCCGGTCACCGAAATCTCCGACATCATCGACCTGTGGAGCGCGGGGCCGGACGGCAAGCGCAGGACAAGAGACGACTTCGTCTTCGCCAGCTTCTCGGTCATTCGCTCGCAGCAGAGCGCGCAGGATGCTTCGCCGCGACATCTGGCGCGTGGGACCGTGCACAACGGACAGGTTGGGGATATTGGCGGTGTAGTCACGGACCAGAGTGGCGCGGACATCGCCGGGGTTACGGTTACGGCTACGAACCTGATCTCCGGTGCGGAGTTCGAGACACAGTCCGAGAAGGATGGGCGGTATCTGCTGGGTCTGTTGCCCGTAGGCAACTACAAGCTTCGCTTTCACGCGGCCGGCTTCAACGATATGGTCTATGACCGCGTGGACGTTGAGCTGAAGGGCACGGTCACCGTCATTGCGACGTTGAACGTGGGCAGCGCGAACGAAATGGTTACCGTGACGGCCAGTACAGTTACGGTGGGTACCAGTAGTGCATCCGTCGCCACGGTCGTGTCGCAAGGATCGGTCCAGAATCTGCCGGTCGACGGCAATGTCGTCGCGCTGGCGGCGCTTCTGCCAGGCGCGCCTCCCCGCGGCGGGGGCGGCCAGCCGACCGCGACCCCGCGCCTGCGCGAGTATTTTCCCGAGACGCTGCTTTGGCGGCCTGAGGTCATCACCGCGGCCGACGGCACAGCCACCGTGCGCTTTCCGGTCGCGGACAACATCACGACGTGGCAGCTATCGGCTGCGGCGTCGACGATGGAGGGCAACACTGGAGCTGGCACGGCGGCGTTCGCCACATTCCAGCCTTTTTTCGCTGCATCCGATCCGCCGTCGATCCTTACTGCCGGCGACAGCATCGCGCTGCCGGTGACATTGCGTAACTACCTCGATCATGCCGTCTCGGTCGAGAGCTCGATCGCTCCGGCGCCATGGTTCAGGCTGGACGGCCCGGCGACGCGCACGACGACGGTGGACTCGGGGCAGTCGGCGTCGCCGGTCTTTCGCTTTACCGCCGTGGCTTCGGTGGCGGACGCGAAGCAGGAGTTCAACGCCACGGCCACCGATACAGGCGACCGCATCGCGCGCAGCGTCAGCGTGCATCCGGATGGGTTTGAGAGCGCGGTTACGGCCTCTGCGGTGCTCGCGCCGGGCGCGAACACGCTGAACATTACGCTGCCGGCGGATATGCTCGCGGGCAGCAGCGATGCGACGTTGAAGGTGTATCCGAACTTGGGCGCACATCTGCGCGATGCGCTGACGGCGATGGCCGCTTACCCGGATGGATGCGCGGAGCAGATCATGTCGATCGCCTGGCCGAGCCTGCTGATCCAGCGCTACACCGCGAACCTGCCGCGGCGCAACGAGGCGAACCTGCCTCAGTACAACGACACGCTGCGGCAGAAGACGCATGCCTATCTCGAAAAGGCTTACCAGAACCTGCTTGGCAACCAGCTGGCTTCGGGCGCCTTCGGGTACTGGACGCGCGATTCGTATGCGGATATCGCGCTGACGGCATACGCGGTCGAGTTCCTGCATGCCGCCAGCGAGTTCATCGCCGTCGATCCAAAGGTGGTAAGCAATGCGGTGGCGTGGCTGGCGAAGGAGCAGGAGAAGGATGGGCAGTGGCTGACCGTCGACTGGCAGCATAAGAAACGCCCCGAGGAGAAGCGCGGCAATGCGATGCTGACGGCGTCGGTCGCGGCGATGATCGCGGGCGCGCCGGAGGCTGAGTCGCTGATGCGCAAGGCGCTGGCCGCGACGCAGAGCTTCTCCGCCGAGTTCGACGAGCCGTATACGCTGGCGAGCTATGCGCTGGCATCGCTGGCGCTGGGCGACACGGCGCGCAGCGGGCCGGCGATCGCACGGCTGCGGAGCCTTGCGCTGAGCGAGGATGGCGGCGCGTACTGGAGCCTCGAAACCAATACACCCTTTTATGGCTGGGGCCGCGCCGGGCGGGTTGAAAGCTCGGCGCAGGTGTTGCGCGCGCTGCTGGCCGCGGGCGCGGCTGCCAGCGATGACCTGGTGGCGCGAGGGATGCTGTTTCTGGATCGTCAACAGGACAGGCAGTCGCTGTGGTACTCGACGCAGGCGACGGCGCGAGTGCTGGATGTGCTGGCGGCGATCGCGCTCAGAACGCCCGCAACGGTGGTAGGGGATGCGCCGGGTTCGCTGACGGTGAACGTCGACGGACATTCGGCAACAACGGTTGCGCTGCCGCCCGCAACTGTGGATGGCGGCCCGATCTTGATACCGTTGGGGGTGCCGTTAGGCGCGGCGCTGGCGAGCGGCGAGCATCGCGTGTCGCTTGCGCTTCCCCCTTCGGCGCAAGCGGCTACGGCGCTGGTGGTGGCGAACTTCTATCGTCCCTGGCCGATAGCGGCGGCTTCAGCCGTGGCCAATCACGAGCAGTTGCGTATGAGCGTGGCGTTCAATACACGCAGGCCGCAGCCGCGGCAGCCGGTGACGGTGAACGCACATATCGAGCGCATCGGCTTTCGCGGTTATGGCATGATGCTGGCCGAGATTGGGCTGCCGCCGGGCGCGGATGTGGATCGCGCGTCGCTGGAGTCGGCTCTGGGCTCGCAGCTGAACCATTACGAGCTTCTGCCGGATTGCGTGCTGCTGTATGTTTCGCCGAGAGCGGGCGGGCTGGATGTGCGCTTCCGCTTTACGCTGCGGTACGGCATCGATGCGCTTACGGCGCCGTCGAGGCTGTACGACTACTACAACCCGGACGTGCATGTGGACCTGGCGCCCACGCGCTTTAGCAGCCGCTGATATTCCCTTCACCCGGACGATATCGGCAAGAAAAGCAGATCCCTAACGGGATGACAAACGAAAGGCACATTGTTTGTCATCCCGCAGGGATCTGCCTTTCGCCCGGCACAGTAATTCACGGCGGGCGTGAATTTACGAGTTGGCCTGATCCAGATCCTTCTTCATGCCGGCCCAGCTGATTCTGGTGCTCTCCTCGGGCGTGCCTCCAGGCTTCTTCCAGTGAGTTTCGAGGTTGACCGCGTCTGAGTAGCCGATGCCCTTCAGCGCCTTGAACTGCGCTACCCAATCGACGTAGCCGATGTCTACCGGAGACCAGACGATCTTGCCGGTCGCATCCTTCACGGCGTTCTTCACATGGCAGTGGTGGATGCGGTCTTTCGGGATGGCGTTCCAGCCGCCGGGGAAGGCGTCGAACTCCTCGCGCATGACCGCGTTGCCCGGATCCCAGTTCAGGGCAAGATTGCGCGACGGAACGCCGGCGAGGGTCGCGCCCGCCTCGCGTCCGGTGGCCGTGTTGCAGGCGAACTCGTTCTCGAGCACCAGCATAATGTTCTGTTTCGCGGCGAGTTCCGCGCTCTGCTGCAGTTTGTCGTTGATGGCCGCGCGGAAGGGTTTCACATCCTCCAACCGCCAGAAATCGAAGCAGCGAACTTTGTTGGTTTTGAACTGTTTGGCCAGCGAGATGGAACGCAGCAGCACGTCGTCCTGCTGCTTGAAGGTGGTTTCGGCGGCGCCGTGCAGATCGGCTTTGGAGCCGTAGGGCGAGTGCGGCGCGCCGGGAAAATCGACCTTGAACAGAGGACTGGAGATGTCCGTTACCTGCAGGCCATACTTCGCGAGGATCTTCTGCGCGTCGGCGATCTGTGCGTCGCTGATCTCCTGCAGGTTCTTGCCCCAGACCTCACGCAGCTCGACGAAGTGCAGGCCGAAGTCTTTGGCGATGACGTAGCACGCGTGGTCGAAGTCCTGCGAGATCTCATCGGAAATAACGCCTACTTTGAACTTCGCGTCTGTAGCCCAGGCGCGTGACGAAAGCAAGGAGGCGGTTGCGGCGGCGCCTCCAACGAAGTTGCGTCGAGTGATTGTTTTCATGGCTGAAGTCCTTTTTCGTTGTATGCCAACGAAATTGCATACCGGCATAGAGTAAGTACAAAAGCAGATCCCTACGGAATGACAAACAAAATAATCGACAGACTAGCGATAGCCCATTCCGGCGAGAACGCCGCGCATGTAGGCGAAGCTTTCCGTGACGCCGGGCATGGGGTTGTCGCCGTGGACTTCGTATTCGAGGTCGACGAAGCCATTGTATTTGGTGGCGATGAGCGCTTCGAAGATGGCCTTGACAGGCATCTTGCCGCGGCCTACGGCGACCTGGCTCTCCCTCGAGGTGAAGTCGGTCAGATCCTTCATGTGCATGTTGAAGAGCCGCGGTCCGACCTGATGGATGGCATCGACCACATCGGTGCCTGCGCGCACGGTGTGGCCTACGTCGATGCAGCATCCGATGCGCGGGTCCATCGTCTTGATCAGCTTCAGGATGTCCAGGGGCGATTGCCAGAGCTTGTCTTCAGGCCCGTGGTTGTGGATGGCGATGCGGATGTCGTACTCCTTGACGAAGCGCTCCACGCGCGGAAGGCTTGCGGGCGAGGGATCGCCGGCCACGATGACGCCGATGCCGGCGCGCTTGCAGTACTCGAACTTGGAACGGATGTCGGCGTCTTCATCCTTGTCGAAGTAGATGGCTCCGGCGGCGTGCAACTGGATTCCCGCGGCGTGATAGGCGGCGACGGCGGCAGCCTCCGGCACGGGGTCCGTCGGCAGATGGTCGAGCACATCCTTGGTGTTGAGTGCGTTGATGCCGAGTTCCTTCATGTCGCGGATCATCAGGACTCGGCTGAACTCGCGGTAGGTGTAGCTCGCCAGACCCAGGTGAATGGGCATGTTGGCGGCCGGAGCCTGCGCGGCGAGCGGCGAACGCAGGGACAGCGCGGCGCCGCTGAGGGCGGTGGAACGTAAGAAGGTGCGGCGGGAGAGAGGGTTCATCGACGTTCCTCGTGATCGGTGCGTGGAGTGAAGCAAAAGCAGATACCTGACGGGATGATAAAAAAGGGCTGGCTAGACTTTCGGGGCCCATCCCGGCTCGTACTTGCGTCCCCAGAACTTCATCGCTTCGGCATCGTCGACAACTTTGCCGCTCGCGGGATCGATGCGCAGTTCGCGGTTCACCTCCCACGCGATGTTCGAAAGCTGCATCAGCGTAACCGCGACGTTGCCCTGCGCGATCGGCTGGCGCAGCTTCTCGCCGGTCTGAATCGCGGCGATGAAGTTGCCGAAGTGCAGGTCGGTCATGGAATCGGCCCCGACCGTGTCGGCTGACGACGTGGTGTGCGGCGTCTTGTATTCGCTGGTCTTGTTCCCCTTCAGGTCGTACACCTCGTAGCCGTCGCGGTCCACGATGACGGAGCCCGTGGTGCCCATGACGCAGACGCCGCGGTCGCGTCCGTACAACTTCATATTGTTGCAGCACCTGCCATCCCAGGAGAGCATCTTGTCTTCGTAGGCGAAGCTGGTGACCATGGTGTCGTAAAACTGCCAGTCGTCTTTGAACTGGTAGCGTCCGGCGGTGGAGGTGACAGACTGCGGGTAGGCGACATCGAGCGCCCAGCGGCCTACGTCGACTTCGTGCGTGCCGTTGTTGAGCGACTCGCCGGTGCCCCAGGTCTTGAACCAGTGCCAGTTGTAGGGCTGCACGTTGTCGCGATAGGCTTCGCGCGGAGCGGGGCCCTGGAATAGATCCCAGTCGAGCGTGGCCGGCACTGGAGCCGACTTGCCCACACCGATGGACTTGCGCATATTGCCGTACCAGGTCTTGGCGAAGTAGGCGCGTCCGATGCTGCCGTTGTGAATTTTGTCGACGATCTCGATGGTGTGCGGCGAGGAGCGCTGCTGCGAGCCCATCTGCACCACCTTGCCGGATTTGCGCGCCGCCTCGATCAGCATCACGCCTTCGGCGGGGTTGTGGCTGCAGGGTTTTTCGACGTACACATGCTTGCTGGCCTGAACGCCCATAATCGCCATGGGCGCATGCCAGTGGTCTGGCGTGGCGATGGTGATGGCGTCGACGTCGCGCATGGCCAGCACCTTGCGGAAGTCCTTTTCGGTGATGGGGGCCTCGCCCATGTCGTGCTGCGCGCGGTCGGCGAACTTAGCCAGAATGGTGCTCTCGACATCGCAGGCATAAGCGAGGCGCGCCTTGGCCTTGTTGGCCTTCAACGAGGAGAGATGTGCATACCCGCGGCCATTCAGACCGATGACGGCGAAGTTGACCCGATCGTTGGCGCCCAGGATGCGGGTGTAGCTGCGGGCGTAGCTTCTGGCAGAGGAGGTCACGGCAAATCCGGCGGCGAGTGAGTTGAAGGTACGGCGGGTAATCATACAATTCCTCCGAAGTTCGAACTATACCCGCTCGCCGCAACGTTGCGCCAGTGGTAGGAAGAATTTTTCTTGATCGATATCTCTGAAGCGGCGAGGTACTGGTCGGGCTTTGTCTGGTAGGACCACCACCTCCCTGGGGTCATCCTTGCCTAACCGGAATCTCTGTATCAGGCATTAGGACGACAGCGAAGGTGGGTCTCCTTACTCATGCAGGACGAGGGTAACGGTTGTGCTCTGCACGTTGCTTCCGCTGGTCCCGGTGATGGTGACGTTGTAGGTGGCCGTTTTCGGTGTGTAGCCGCAGCCGGTGAGCGACGCCATGCCGGCCAGCGAGGCCATCAGGATGACGCAGAGCAGCGCCAGCCGGCGGCGTTTGCGCGTGACCAGGAAGATCAATCCGACGAGAGCAAGCAGCGGGCGGGAGCCATCGAGCGTGCGGATGGAGGCCAGCGATGCGACCACGGTTTGAATGGTCAGCGTAGAGCTTGCCGCGGACGAACCGGGCGTAACGCTGGCCGGAGCGAAGGTTGCGGTCGCGCCCAGGGGCAGGCCCGAGGCGGTCAGGACGACCGGGTTGGTGAAGGCTCCGCCCTGCGGCGTGACGCTGACGGTAAACGTTGTGCTGCTGCCGGGTACGACCGACTCGCTGGCTGGGCCTGCGCTGAGTTGGAAGGTCGGCGGAGCGGTGCCGGTGCCGGTGAGCGCGACCGTCTGCGGCGAGCCGGAGGCGTTGTCCGCGATGGAGACGCCGGCGCTGAAGCCGGCCACCGAGCTTGGCGTGAAGGTGACGGAGATGGTGCAGTTTGCGCCCGCGGCCAGCGACGTGCCGCAGGTGTTGGTCTGGGCGAAAGCAGCGGAGCCCGCACCCGTCAGCGTGATGCCGCTGATAGCGAGCGCGGCGTTGCCGGTGTTGCTAAGCTGCGCGGTCTGCACGGCGGCAGCGATGCCATTGGCCGACGTGAAGGTGAGGGCGGCGGGAGTGACCGTGGCGATCGGCGCCAGAATGGCGGTGCCGGTTCCGGTCAGCGCGACGGTCTGCGGCGAGCCGGAGGCGTTGTCGGCGATGGCGAGCGACGCTGTGTAGGCCGCGGCTGTCGCAGGAGTGAAGGTGATTGAGATGGTGCAGTTCGCGCCCGCGGCGAGCGAGCTTCCGCAGGTGTTGGTCTGGGCGAAGTCCGAGGCGCCGCTGCCGGTCAGAGTTATGCCGCTGATCGTCAGCGCGCCGGTGCCGGTGTTGCTCAGCTTCGCCGTCTGTGCAGCGGTGGACGTGCCGGCGACGGAAGTGAAGGTGAGCGCGGAGGGGGAGAGCGACGCGATCGGTGTGAGGG
>CAXTMK010000101.1:0-17290 GCA_964245315.1 uncultured Acidobacteriaceae bacterium
GGTCGGCCATCTTTTCGACCCAGCGGATGAGGTGCTTGTTCCTGGTGGGCGGAGCGGGGACCCGGGCTGCTGCGGCGACCTGTGATGATGCGGCTGTTGTCATTGGGTTTCCTCAGATTCGATGCGGGCACGTAGTGGTGCAAGGAAGTTGATGGTCGAATGCATCACGACTTCGCCACGCTGGTTGTAGGCGAGCGTCCTGGTTCTGACTATGCCGTACTCTGTAAGCGATTGCGAATGTCGTGCCGCGATGACTTCATTTGCCTTAGTTCAGCGAATACTCTGCGTGCAATAGGTTTCCCGCGTGAAGCTCAGCAACACGCTTGAGAGTGTGAGCCACCCCACCATAAGCAGGAAGCCAAGTTGATAGGCATGGACGCTGTAGACGTGGACTCCGTGATCCAGTTGTCCCGACCAGTGTCCAGCGAGAACCCAGCCGATGACGGGCTGGAGAAAGGTTGGGCCGATCATGTTGCCGATGTTGGTGGTGCCGGAGATAGTTCCGAGATATTGGGCCGGCACGGACTCTTTGCTATAGGCGAACCCAAGGACTACCGCTCCGCTGCACATGCTGGTAAACGCGGCGATGACAACGAACGCGGTGAGAGGGAGATCGGGTATGTAAAACATGGCGCTCCAGCCGATGGCGGCCAGGATGCAGCCTGCAAGATAAATGGGCTTGCGTTTGCCGATGCGGTCGGAGAGTGCGCCGCAGATCGGGCTGGAGATGGCCCAGCAGACAGTCATGACGGAGCAAACGGCCGCGGCCCTGGTTTGGAGAAGTCCATAACGCGCAAGGAGGAAAGGTGTTCCCCAGAGGCCTGTAAAGGCGAGGATGGAGCCAACCAGGCCGCCCTGCGCGAAGAAGATGAGCCAGGTATTGCGGTATCCGAAGACGCGCTTGAAGCCCTTGATGAGTTCCAGGACCGTCATGTGGCCGCGTTGGACTTCGAAAGGAGCATAGCTCTTGAAGCCATCGTCCACGGGATCGTTCCTGACGAAGAGGAGAGCGAGCAGGCCTACGGCGAGCACGGCTCCGGCAGATACGAAGACCACCGGTCGCCAGCCGAAGTGCTGGATGGCGATCCGCAGCGGCACCTGTGCCGTGAGCGCGCCGATATTGCCGAAGAAGAGCCCAAGCCCGGAAAGCATCGCGAAACGCTTCGCGGGAAACCAGTGTGTTGCAAGCTTGAGCAGTACCAACCAGCCCACTGCGGTAGAGCCGCCGATGATGGCGCGGCCGGCGCAGGCGAGCGCAAAATCGTGCGTCGATCCGAAGAGGAATGCGCCCACGCCGGCGGAGATGGAGCCGGCGATGAGCAGCTTGCGAGCGCCCCAGAAATCGACGAGTATGCCCGTCGGAATCTGCATCGCGACATAGAAATAAAAGTAGAAGGCCGAAAGATTACCGAGACTGCCGGCGCCGATGTTGAAGGCGCTCATCAACTCGTTGGTCATCACTCCGGGCGAGACGCGGTGATAGAACCCTGCGAGGTAAAAGAGCGCCGCGATGCCCCAGATCAGCCACGATCGCCATGCCGGCGGATATGCGTCGCCCGGCGTACGCTGCGCATCGGGGATCTGTGAAGATACTGCTGTCAGGTTCATCGAATTGCGTCCTTGGGTGCGGCGTGCTGCGCGGCTAGAGAGTGCGGATGTAAACAAGCAGATCGTCGATATCCGGCGGGGCGAGTTTATCCGCGAAGCCGGGCATCTTTCCCTTTCCTTCCTTGATGACGGCGCGAATCTCGGCCGCGTTCTTGTGGTGCGGCTTCGTCATTTCACCTTCAAGATTCGGCCCGAAACTGTACTGCCCCTGATGCAGCGCGTGGCACTGCATACATTTCCGGGTGAAGATCTCCTGACCGGCGTGCGCCTTCGGAGAAGGCGGTGCGGCGGCGGTCTGTGCGCCGGAATACGGCGAAATACCGAGGCCGACGGCGACACATAACAGCAAAGACAAGGCGGCCGTGCTTATTTTGAACATGAAGTCTCCTGGGCATTCACCTGGTTGAATCGGAAGTGGCATCAGCTTTGAGCCGATCACTGCGGGGGAGGCGGCGTTGCGGGAGCATCCTTCTTCACCGGACCGAAGTTCGCAGTGAGATAGCCGGTCATTGTCGCAATCTCCTCATCCGAGGCCTTCATGCCCTTCTCTACCATCTGGTCCATGATTGATGTCCACTGATCCTCGGTGTAATGTTTCTTCACCCAAACCGTGCTTTTGTGGCACATGTTGCACTTCTGCTCGGTAATATCCCTTCCTTTGCCCTCGGGCAGCGGCGCTTCCTGCGGCGTTTCCGCCGCGCCGGACTGCAGCAGCGCCAAGTCCCGCTCGGACGGGAGGCTGCGTTCGTTGAAGACGCGCCTGGCAAAGGCAGCAGAGTTCGCATTCGTCCGAGCCTCGACTGATCCCGCTGGAATCAGGAAGAGAAGTACGGCAAAGCCTGAGAGGAAAGCGGGGACGAGGACCGCGCGACGGTGAATCATAAGAGCTCCTGGCACGCATTGGAATCGAAGCAGAATCCCCTTTGCGATCGGCTTTTTTATAACGTACCCAATCGGAAGTTGTACAGGCTTACGGTCCTCTGGAACGGTATCGCTACTGTGCAGGCGGGGCTCAGGCATTGCTCCGATGCAGGACGGTGCCTAGAATTGCCTCTTACGCAAGCGGTCTCTCGATCGCCTGGAGAAGAAGTAATGAATATGTCCCCCCAGCGGAGAACCTTGCTGCAAGTGGTTTTGTGGTCGGCAGCTCTGGCATCCGCGGCCCAGACACCGCGCCAGGGCACTGCGGACCTCGGTCTCGGCCCAGGAGGTGTGCGCCTCGGGCCCGGCCTCTCCGCAGCCACCCCGGGTGATGCCAGCTATCACAACGGCGCCGTCCCCAGGCGGTTGCGCGTACTGGCCTGGGGCGATGTCAGCCAGGGCTATCAGCACGATTCGGTATCACACGCACTCGCGACTATCGAGCGACTTGGCTACGAGACCGGCACCTACGACACCGTCATCCGAACCGATTCGCAGCTCATCACCAGGCATCCGGTTCTGGGCGGGGACGGCAAGCCTCTGCTCTACGCCAAGAACCTGAACGACTTCGACGCCATCTTCTTCTTCGGAGTCCGCGAGATTCAACTTACCCCGGAGCAGCGAGCCGATCTGATCTCGTTCGTTCGCGACGACGGCAAAGCTATCATTGTCGCGCACGCCGGCATCACTGCGTTCTTCTCCTGGCCGGAGTTTGGCGATATGGTCGGCGGCCGTTTCGACGAACATCCGTGGGGCATCATCAACGCGCCCGTCATCGTGGAAGATAGTGCCTTTCCAGGCATGGCGCACCTGCCCACAACCTTCGAGCACATCGACGAGTATTACCAGATCAAGGACTTCTCCCGCTCGAAGGCGCACGTGATCCTTCGGCTGGATGTGTCACATCTGGACATGACGGGACCGCTCGTACACCATCACGATGCCGACTTCCCGCTGGTATGGGCGAAGACTTATGGCAAGGGCCGCGTGTACTACTCGGCGCTCGGCCACGACCCCAGCACCTGGGACGACCGCTCCGTTCAGGAGATGTATTTCGAAGGCATCAAATGGGGGCTGCGCCTGACGGACGCCGACATTACGCCGCGACCCTATTCGGCTACTAACCGTTAATCGAAGTCGCACCGTATCAACACTGTTAGCCGCAGGAAAACTGCATTTCCGAATGTAACCTGGAAGAGTTGCAATACGTTCAGGAGCGAATCATGGCAAAGATCCAGACAGAAGAAGAGAAGCAACAGCAGACGCAATACCTCCAGGGTCTCGTCGACCGCGCTCGCATCGCGATGGATTCGATTCAGGACTACGACCAGGCGCGCGTCGATCGGCTCTGTCAGGCCGTCGGCTGGGCCACCGCCAACGAGACGACCTTCAAGCGGCTGGCTGATATGAGCATCGAAGAGAGCGGCCTCGGCGACCACACCACGCGCTACAACAAGCGGTTCAAGATTCACGGCATCCTGCGCGACATCCTGCGCCAGAAGAGCATGGGCATTATCGAAGAGCTTCCGGAAAAGGGCATCGTCAAGTATGCCAAGCCCGTGGGCGTCATCGCCTCGCTGGTACCGGTCACCAACGCCGCGCTTACTGAGGCGGGCACGGGCATTTTCGCCATCAAGTGCAAGAACGCAACAATTTTCTCTCCGCATCCGGCCAGCAAGGCTACCACGGTCGAGACCGTCCGCATCATGCGCGAGGTGCTCAAGCGCGAAGGCGCCCCGGAAGATCTCTTCATCTGCATCGAGAAGCCCAGCATCCCGATGGCGAATGAGCTGATGCGCCTCTGCGACCTTACCGTCGCCACCGGCGGCCCCATGATGGTGAAGGCAGCCTACAGTTCCGGCAAGCCCGCCTATGGGGTCGGTGCGGGCAATGCCACGATGCTGATCGACGAGACCGCCGACGTAGCCGAAGCCGCCAAGAACACCCGGATCAGCAAGACGGCGGATAATGGCTCCGGCTGCTCCTGCGACGGCAATCTGGTTGTCGACGCTTCGATCTACGACGCGTTCCTCGCGAAGCTGCAGGACGAAGGCGGCTATCTCGTCACCGACGAGCAGAAGCCAATGCTGCAGGCCGTGATGTGGGACGCCGAGAACCACAGGACCAGCCCCACCATCGCGCGGCCAGCCGCGAAGATCGCGGAGCTTGCAGGGTTCAGCATCCCTGCCGGCAAGAGCTTCCTGATCGTAAAGGAAGACAAGATCGGCAAGCAGTATGTCTTTTCCAGCGAAAAGCTCTCGCCCGTGCTGGCAATCTTTAAGTACAGCGGGGGCTTCGATAACGGCCTTGATATGGTCCGCGAGATCTACAAGGTCGGCGGGCGCGGCCATTCGGTCGGCATCTACTCGTTCGACGACACGCACATCGATCGCCTGGCCGGCATGGCACCCGTCAGCCGCATCATGGTGCGGCAGCCGCAATCGAGAGCCAACTCGGGCTCCTTCACCAACGGCATGCCGATGACTTCAAGCATGGGCTGCGGCATCTGGGGCGGCAACATCACGAACGAGAACGTCTCGCTGAAACACTACATGCAGACCACATGGGTCAGCCGTCCGATCCCGGAAGACCGGCCCAGCGATGCGCAGATCTTCGGCGAGTTCCACAATTCTCAGACCTACTAATCTCACCCTCAATCGACCAAAATCGCTGGACCGCCATTCATCATGGCGTCCAGCGATTTCTCTTTGCTGCGCTGCTTACTTCTTCGGTAACGCAAAGGCCGTTATGGCATCCGATGTCGCCGGCTCCTGCGCAAACGCGTTGCCTGCGCTTGTGACGACGACATACTGGCGACCATCCTTGCCCTCATACGTGCTCGGCACAGACCCCGCAGCTGCATCCAGCTTCGCTGCCCAGAGCTCCTTGCCGGTTTTGGCATCGAAGGCGCGGAAGCGGTTGTCATCCACCGCGCCGATGAAGACCAGACCGCTCGCGGTCGCGATGGGTCCGCCAATGCCTGGGCGGCCGGTCTTCTGCTTATCCGCGGGCAGGCTCTCGGTGATGCCCAATGGCACCTTCCACGCGATGTCGCCTGTGTTTACATTGACGGCCACCAACTCGCCCCAGGGCGGCTGCTGACACGGCATGTTCGATGCGTTGTCTTTGAATCGTCCGCTCGGACGCATGTTGGCGTACGGTCCCGCGCGCCCGAAGAACTTGTTCGTGCCGACGATGTCGTCCTTTACCGGGCCGCTTGCAGGATCTTTGTAGCCCTGCATCTGGCCGAGGTCCATGACGTTGATGAAGTAGTAGCCCAGCTGCGGATTGAACGTGCCGCCGGGCCAGTTGGCGCCCCCGATCTCACTGGGGAAATTTACCCGTACGTGGTTATAGGTCTCGGGGAGAAACGGCCCGCCCAATTCCAGATGATTGTCCTCGACCAGCTTCCTGCAGGCGGCCTCCAGCTCCGGCGTGACGGTCGCAATGTCAGCCATATTCATCGTCTGGCGGGCCAGCGGCGCAGGCTTCACCGGAAACGGCTGGGTCGGCGAGGTCTTTTCCATTGGCACCTGACTCTGCGGCACGGGGCGCTCTTCCACGCCGTAGATCGGCTTGCCGTTGGTCCGGTCCAGCAAATACAACAGCGAACTCTTCTCGATCACCGCAACCGCCGGGATGGTCTTGCCGCCCTTCTTTACATCGAGCAGCAGGGGCGGAGTCTCCATGTCGAAGTCCCAGACATCATGATGCACAACCTGGAAGTGCCATAGGTACTTGCCGGTTTCGGCATTTACCGCGACGATGCTCGAGCCGTAAAGGTTATCGCCCGGGCGATCGCCTCCAAAGGCATCGCCCGAGGGCGCTCCAAAAGGCATATAGGCGATGCCTCGCTTCGCATCCACCGTCATCAATCCCCAGACGTTTACTCCGGAGCGCATCTTCGCGCTGTCTCCCACCCAGCCCCCGTAGTTGGGTTCGCCGGGCTGCGGAATCGCGTGAAACGTCCAGGCCAGTTTGCCCGTGTGGATGTCGAAAGCGCGCGCGTCACCCGAGGGGCCCGGCCCGCCGCTCTCTGTTGTCTTTCCTCCGATAAGGATGAGGTTCTTGTACATGATCGGCGGCGACGATAGCCCATCGCTCACATCCGGCAGGTTGTGAGTAATCTCGGGCGTATTCAGATCCACGATGCCGTTCACGCCGAACGCCTTGTTCAGTTCGCCGGTCTTCGGATCGAGCGTAAACAACTTCGCATCCGAAGTTCCCACCACGATCAACGGAGGCGTCTGCTTATCGCCGGGGAAGTATTCGACGCCACGCGTCGCGGGTTCACCGGACGCCAGCTTGTAGTTCCAGATCTCCTTGCCGGTAGTTGGATCGAGCGCCGTGACGCGGCCATACGGCGTGCCGATGTACATGATGCCGTGGATCACCAGCGGTGTAACCTGCGATATGGAGAAGCCCGTCGCTACTCGCGGAGGCCCGATACCCTCGGCCGCGGCCTGCGCCGAAGCCTGATCGAGACCGCCTCCGGGCCGGGCGCCTGCTGGAGGCCCTCCGCCTGGAGGTCCGCCACCTGGAGGTCCACCGGGCGCGCCACCGGGACGCCGGCCTCCGCCCGGACCACCTCGGCCCGCTGTATCACCCTCCTGCTTCATGTGGTACACCCACGCCACGCCCAGGTTCGACACGTTGGCGGGAGTGATCTGGGTCAGCGGCGAATAGCGCATGCCGCCAGAATCATGCCCGTACGTCGGCCACTCTTTGGCAGCCGCCGCCTGCTCAGGCGTTCCTGTATTCTGATCTTTCGCCTGCGCAAACAAAACGGTTCCGCCGACCATCGCCAGGGCAGTTCCTGCAAGTACCAATCTCCGGTGTTGTGCTTTCTTCATCATTGTTTCATTTTCCTCGTTTTACCCTCTGCGATAAAAAGAGAGAACCCCGCACTGCGCGACGCTCCCTCCTTTTCTGAAAGTGCTGAATCCAATTAGAAGAGGTACTTCAGTGCGAGCTGCATGATGCGCGGGTCGCCGGCCGTCGAAATGGTACCGTAGGTGGTGCTGGTAAGGCCTGAGCTCGGATTGCCCAGGATCACCTCGTTTGGGACGTTGAAGACCTCCCAGCGAAACTGGACCTGCTGCCCCTCCGTCACGTGAAAGTTTCGCTGCAGCGACATATCCAACTCGTAGCTTCCCGGTCCCGTAAGCGTAAGCGGCGGCGTAGTGGTATAAGTTCCGGTGGCCGGGGCAACGAACGAAGCCTTAATCAGCCGGTTCGTGGTCCCGAAGCGTCCGAAGACGCTGGGGTCGGCATAAGCATTGCCGATCTGGATGGCTTGCTGATTGCCGATGCCGGAGAGGGCGTTATCGACTCCTGTTGTGGCGGAGAAGTGTCCTCCCGTGCGCGCTGTCAAGATGGTCGACAGACCCCATCCCCCCAGCAGCAGGTCCTCCTTGCGGTTCTTCAGCCGGGGCATGTTCATAATGACCGATACGTTGGCTACCTGGCGGCGGTCCGAGTCGCAGACCGAGTAGCTGGCGTGACGATTGCCCGGAATGACATAGGAAGGCCCGGTCAGTTCCGTCGTCTCCGCATCGCTCATGCACTTTGCGAAGGTGTAGTTGCTGACGATGTTGAAGACCTTGCCGCGATGCTGCACCGAGACCAGCACTCCGTTGTAATTTGCAATGCCACCGTCGTCGTAGGTGCCGATGGTTGAGTAAGCAGGGCCGTTCGCTGCGCTGAGCGAGGTGAGATAGCGCCGCGCCTGCGTGTTATTTGTCGTGGAGCAGGCCGCGCCGAGAGCGGTGCCGTACTGCGTGGGTGTACAACCGACTCCGGGCGCTCCCAGCGTCGCCGCCGTGATGCCGGGAACGTAGAGGGCTGGGTTCTGCTCGAACGAGGTTGGCAGGTGGGTGGTCTTGTTGCCAAGGTAGGTTGTGCCGACCAGCCACGGACCAAGCTGCTTCTGGACGCTGAGGTTCCACTGCTGCAGATACATCGGCTGCAGATGAAGGGGCTGGTTGACGTAGACACCGGCAGTCGGGAATGGAACATTCGGACCAAGCTGGCTGAGAGCAGGAAAGGGATTGCCACCAGCGTAGGTCGCGTAAGGGTTAGCCGGGTTGAGATTGCCTGAAAGCGAGATGGTAGAGCCGTAGGGGGCCGAGTTGGAGTAGCGCGTATCAAAGAATAGCTGGGGCGCGTCGTAGAAGATGCCGTAGCCTGCACGGATCGACATGGTGCCGTTGTTGCTGGGGTCGATGATGACGCCAACACGCGGCTCGAAGACGTCGTATTTGCCGAAGTTATAGGACGAAGAGGGCTGTCCGGGATCGCCGGCAAACAGCAGTCCCGCTGGTGCGTTGGTGTACTTCGCCGATCGGGCGTTGGCGACGAAGCCGGGCACGCTGAAGTTCTCGGTACGGCCGTTTGTATTCTTGAAGGGGATGTACGGCTCGAAGCGGACGCCGTAGTTGAAGGTGACGTGGCGGCTCTGCTTGAAGCTGTCCTGAGCGTAGGCCGCGAAGTACTTGAGCTTGTCATTTTCCAGGTCCGGATTGCCTTGCTGGAAGGCGGACATGGAACCGGCAAGGAAGTCGGCATAACCGTAGACGCTGTAGCCGTCGTTGACGCCGCTGAAGGTGAAGGTGCCGTTGGAGAGGCGGTTGTTGACCGTGTTTTCGTAGCCGTACTGAAACACCGCTCCAAAGGCCATCTGGTGGCGTCCCTTCAGATAGCTGACGTCGTTGTTGAACTGGAATGCGGCCGTGTTGAAGTAACCCGGGTTCTGTCCGAAGCCGAAACCGTTTGTGATCGAGAGGCCGATGTACTTGCCCAGCGCCGGCAACTGGTAGATGTTGGAGCCTACGTCCGTCGCATTGAAGTAAGGAGGAATGGCGCGGAGACCCACGGTACGGTTTCCCGTGGCGCGGAACGAATTGACCAGGTTCTGAGTGACGACGAACGTGTGTCCGAGCACCAGCGACTGGTCGGTGTTGGTCTGCACGACGGTATTGGCGGTGAGGATGTCCCCCGGAAGCACATTCGACGGCAGGTTGTACTTGCCGTAGAAGTAACGTGCGAAGACGCTCTGTCTGGGGTTGATCGTGTAGTCCACACGTGCCGGAATTTCACGCGCGACGGAGTTCGCCGAGATGGGCACGTTGCTCTGCACGCAGGCGCTGCTGCCGGTTGGAATCCCTGTAGCAAAGACCGCTTTCGCGAAGGGGCTGATTGCACCGGACGGCAGGATGTTGTTGACGTAAGGGGCCGGCAGGTTCTTGAGTTGCTTGGAAGCGTTGGCAGGAGTCGCGTTGTAGCAGGCGATCGCCTCGGTGAAGTCGCCATTCTCCTCGGCCACAGTCGGCAGCTGGATGAGATTGTTCGACGGATTGGACCGGAGGATGGTCTGCTGTACGCCGGCGAAAGAGAACAGCCTGTTTCTCAGGACAGGCCCGCCAATGGTGCCGCCGAATTGGTTGCGCTTCAAGCTGTCGCGAGTTTTTGCGCCCGTGGTGAGGTTGTAGCCGAAGAAGTTGGCTGCATTGAACATGTAGTTGCGGACGAACTCGAAGGCGTCGCCGTGGAATCTGTTGGTTCCGCTTTTGGTCGAGGCATTGACTGCGGCTGCGGCGTGGTTGCCATACTGTGCGGGCAGCGAATTGGTTTCGACCTTGAACTCCTGCAGCGCGTCGGGAAAGGGCAGCGGCAGGTTCAGGTTGTTGAAGATGTCGTTATGGAACCCACCGTCGAGCGAATAAGCGACGCCGTTGGGCAGGCCGCCGGCGACGGAGATCGTGATGGTGGGGAAGTTCTTGTTGGAGTTGAGGTCGCCGGCCGGGGCCGTGGTTGTCGCGCCCGCCAATGCGATAAGCTGGGTCGGGTCGCGTCCATTGAGCGGAAGGTCGACCACCTGCTGCTGATCGATGACCTGACCGATGCCGTTGCTCTGTGTCTCCACCATGGCGCCGGAGTTGGCCTCTACAACGACCTGCTGCGAGATGTCGCCAATGGACAGCTTCACTTCGAAGGACGGGTTGCTGCCTACTTCGAGCACGATGCCCCGGTCGACGTAGGTGTCGAAGCCCGGAATCGAAACTTCGAGACGATATGGTCCGGAAGCCAGATCGGGGATCGAAAACGAGCCCGAGGAGCCCGTGGTTACGGTGCGTGCCTGGGCGGTATCTGTGTTGGTGATTACGACCTTGGCACCGGCGAGTATAGCACCGGTCGGGTCAGCCACATTGCCGCTCACTGTCGACGTGTTGAGCGATTGACCCATGAGCGGGACTGAAGCAAACAGCAGCACCAGCACTCCAAAAAAATCGTTGAACGTTTTCATTTCTTTTGACCTCTAATCGATTCATGAGCTATCGCGGAAAGTGCTTCGCCTACTGGATCTCGTCCCCATCCGCTTCAGCGAAAACACCTGTCGTGAGACGCAGCGAATCCTAGGTGACCGACATCGCATCGTCAACGACGTTACGGTGCTAGTACCGTTCGCTACTGAAGTCTGCAAACGTCGCATGCTACGATCCGACCCGGTAGTTATATGGGGTAGTATGCGTCGCAAACAGCGAGCGACCCCACCAGGAGCCAGTTCAAATGGTCAAAGTCGCAATGCACGCCTTGTTGTTCTCAGTGATGCTAAGTTTCGCGGGAATAACCGTGGCACAAGACACCGCCGCGCCAGCCGTGGCCGCTTCCACAGGTTGCCCGGCGCCCGGCGAACGTGGTCCTCGTCCAGGCGGTGGGCCCGGCGGCGGGCCGGGCGCCGCGCCAGGAGCTGCACGCCCCGCTGGCGCTCCGGGCGGACAGGCAGCCGCTGGTCCGCGCGGCGGCGGCGCGCCTGCCGGTCCACAGAAGAAGCGCCTGCTCATCTGGGCCGATACCCGCAACGGCATCGCCCAGCACGATATCGCGCACGACATGGCTGTCATCGAGGAACTTGGCTACAAGTCCGGCCTGTGGGATACCTGGATTCGCACGGACTCGAACATCATCTCGCGCCGTCCGAAGATGACGACCGGCGAGCCTGCCAGCGGAGGTCCCAGTCTCTGCAACGTTGACGCAATCTTTTTCCTCGGGCATCGCGAGATCGAACTGGATGTGCAGGGCCGCGCGGACCTGCTCTGGTTTGTGCATGACGCGGGCAAAGGATTCGTGGCCGCGCACACCGGCACCACCGCCTTCATGCTGTCCTGGCCAGAGTTCGGCGAGATGCTGGGTGGCGAATTCGACGAGCACCCCTGGGGCACCGTGGAAGCGCCGGTCATCGTGACCGACCACAAGTTCCCCGGCCTCGAAAACTTCCCTGCGGTCTTCAACATCAAGGAGGAGTTCTACCAGAGCAAGGGCTTCTCCGTGGAGAAGAGCCGCGTCCTGATGCGGCTCGACACTACCAAGACCGACAACACCAAACGCGGCGTTCAGGCCGCGGATTACCCTTACCCTCTGGTCTGGGCAAAAACCTACGGCAAAGGCCGCGTCTTCTATTCGGCCTTCGGCCACGCTCCCGCAACCTGGGATAATCCCATGCTGCAGGAGATGTACGTCGGTGCCATCAAGTGGGCGCTCGGCCTGGTAGATGCCGACGCAAGCCCGATCCCGATGCCTCCACCCGCGCCGGGTGCATTACCACCTGTGGCAACCGGAACCCCCTGAATCGTGCAATTCCTGTCAAAGTCTATTCCTGAGTCAGACACTGACTTCAAACCGTACCGGCACTGTAACAGCGTTGTCGCTAACGAACTTCAGCTTTAGGATGCTCCTCATGTCTACTCTTGTCCATAAGTCCGGCGCCTACTCCGATATCGCAATCGAAGAGCGTGGTGAGTTAGTTTTACCCCAGGGAAAGCTCGGCGAAATCGCCGCGAATGGCCGCCCCGTTGGCACACCAGAGCGCATCGCGTCGTATCTGATGACTGAGTATCTTGAGAGGCTTGGGGTAGAAGTTATCTTCGGCCTCTGCGGCCACACCGTCGTCGGCTTTCTCGACGCATTGAGCAAAAGCAAGATCCGCTACATCACGGCACGGCACGAGCAGGTCGCGGCTCACATGGCAGAAGGCTACGCTCGGGTGACTGGCAAGCCCGGCGTATTGTTGACCCACCTCGGTCCCGGCCTGACCAACGCGATTACGGGAATAGCAAACGCGGCGCTCGATTCCATCCCCATGGTGGTCATCGCGGGAGATATCCCGTCGTATTACTTCGGCCGCCACCCGCACCAGGAATTCAATATGTTCATCGACGGCGGCCAGTTCGAACTCTGCCGCCCATTCTGCAAGCGCATCTACCGCGTGGATCGCGTCGACGACCTTCCGCGCTGCCTAGAACGCGCCTTCCACCTCAGCGTCAGCGGCCGGCCCGGTCCCGTGCTGGTCGATATCCCCATGGATCACTTCTCCTCGAACCTTTTCATCGATGCCTTCGCGAAAGAGCCGCCCGTAATGTCCCGGCCCTGCCTCGATCCCGCGACGGCTCAGAGGATCGTCGAGACTCTCGCTGAAGCGAAAAATCCCGTCCTCTATGCCGGCGGAGGCGTCACATCCGCACTATCCCAGGGATCACCCGCATTGCTCGCGGAACTGGCGGAGCTACTTGAAATCCCGGTCGCGCATACCTTGATGGGCAAGGGAGCCCTGCCCGATGGACATCCTCTGCTCGCCGGACAGACCGGCTTCTGGGGAACGCCGATCGCAAACGCCCTCTGCCGCAATGCGGACTATATCCTCGCCATTGGAACCCGTCTGGCTGAGGCAAACTCCAGTTCGTGGGATAACCGATACACCTTCAATATCCCTCCGACGAAACTCATTCACATCGATATCGACCCCATCGAGATTGGGCGCAATTATCCCACGCATATCGGCGCGGTCTCCGACGCACGCGCCGCCCTCGAAGTGCTTGTGGCCGCGGCCCGGCAGGTCAAGTCGCGCAAGCGCGACGACGTTCGCTCGCGCATCGCCGAAAGCATGACCCGATTTCGCGACAACTTCACCGAGCACTACAGCTCCAACAACTTTCCGCTGCGTCCGGAGCGCATTCTGAGCGAACTGCGCAAGGCCCTGCCTGAAGATGGCTTTGTCATCACCGATGTGGGCTGGAACAAAAACGGAGTCGCACAGCAGTTTCCCTTCAAGCATCCCGGCACGTTCATCACTCCCAGCGGACTGGCGACCATGGGCTTCGGGGCCGCTGCGATGCTGGGCGTCAAGGTCGCGCATCCCGATCGCGCCGCGGTCGCGCTCGTCGGGGACGGCGGATTCTGCGCTGCGAACCCCTCCGTTATCGCCACCGCGATGGAAGCCGAAATTGCTGGAGTCTGGGTCGTCATGGACAACTCCGCGTTCGGCGTCATTGCGGGTCTGGAGAACGCCAAGTACAACACCACCTTCGGCTGCGAGTTCACGCGCAAAGGCCAGCCGTACAGTGTGGACTATGCCGCTATCGCTCGCGCCCACGGCGCCAACGGCATCGACATCCGATCCGCGGATGAAGTAGGTCCGGCTCTGGAAGTAGCCCTCGACTCCAGCCTTCCGACGCTGATTCGCATCCCCATGGTGAACGTTCCGACACCCACTCCGGGCCACTGGAACATCAACGACATCTATCGCCCTGGAGACTAAACTGGCATCTTCAAGCGATCCACCAAAGCTACGAATCTGGCGTCAGATCGCACCGGCTCGAATCGTGGGTCTACTCGAAGCGACATGATCTCGATGCCGCGGTCGTCGAACGCTTTGGTCAGCCACTGGAACCCTTCCTCCGAGTTGTCCACGGCGAAATGCAGAAGCGCCAGGTCAAAGGGGGCGACATACCGCCTTCCTGCCAGCTCCAGCATCTCATCGAGGATCGCCAGCGCCTCGTTATTCCTCCCAAGCAGCGCGAAGACACGCCCCAGGGCAACCCGGAACGTCGGACTTTGCGGCGACAGTTGGATCGCGTGCTGAAATGCAGCTAAGGATTCATCGAACTCGCCTCTGCGTTCCTGCACAAATCCCAACAGCGAATACGCGGGCGCGAAGTGCGGGTCCAGTTCGATCGTGTGGTCGCACTGTTCCAGCGCCGCCTCATAATCGCCAAGGTAGTAGTAAACCTTCGCCAGATCCCGCGCCACGATGGGCGAAACCGGGTCGAGCGCTTGCGCAATCAGCAACTCGTCCTTAGCCTCTTCGCTCCGTCCTATCGGCGACAACACCGAAGCCGCGTACCAGTGGTGCGCGGTCGCATAACGGAAATCCAGGCTTATCGCCCGCTTGAACTCCTGCTCCGCTCCGGCCCAGTCCCAATCCAAAGTAGACTTCAGATGCGCCAGCGACGTATGCGCCTCCGCCGAATGTTCGTCGCACAGCACCGCCCATGCAGCATTCGAAACGGCCTTCGTCCACACCTCGGCAGGCGGCAGCGCGCCATAATGTCCGAGCAGACCGTAGGCATCCGCAAGTCCGGAATACGCACGCGCAAATTGTCCATCCTCCGCAACCGCCTTTTCGAAGAACTCCACGGCCTTGCGCAGGCCTTCCTCAGTCCGCTGGCTCAGGTGATACCGGCCCTGCGTATAAAGGTTGTAAGCTGCAAGGTTCTGCGCCGGAGGTCCTCCGGCCAGTCCCTGCGTACCATCCGCCATCTTCGCTTCCAGCTTTTCTGCGACCGCCGTCGCGACTTCTTCCTGCAGGTCGAAGCTGTCCTCCGGCTTGCGATTGAGTGAGGTCGACCACAGATAACATCCGCTGGCGGTGTCGATCAGGTTGGCTGTGACCCGCACCTCTCCGCCGGACTTGCGCACGCTGCCGGCAATGACGATGGACGCATTGAAGCGCGTCGCCGCCTCCTCCAGATCGATTTCTCCGTCCTTCAGCGCAGTTCCGGGCCACGCCGCCAATCGAACCGTCTGCATCTTCGTCAGCGCGTGAATAATTTCTTCATTGATCCCTGCGCACAGATGCCTCTGATCTCCAGCCGGACTGTGATCCTGAAAAGGCAGCGCCAGCACCGTGTTGCGGCTGATCAGCAAAGGCGCGTGGGTCTTTCGCGTCTCGCTGGCCCGCGTGGATTTACCCGGCTTGAAGATAACCGCGTACCGTCCCTTCGGCACCTCGACGATCATCTCGTCCTGCGCCGCTTCCTCCGCGTAATATCGCTCCAGTTGCGCGCGAAGCCGTCTCGCCTGAACCCGGACGATCGGATCGAACCTCGGATCGAAGCTCGAATCTCTGCCGAAGACCTCCACTCCGACCGAGAACTCCTTCAGCTTTTCTCCGCGGCCCGCAACGGTCTCCTTGACGATGAAGTCGAGAAAGCGCTTGATTCTGTCCGCCTGTCGAAACGTCTTGCTGGCGAAGATTCGGTTCAGCTGTTTCGTCACTTCATCGAAGTCCACGCCCGTTCCCGATACTTTAGCCTCTTCAACCATTGCGGAATTGTATGCCAACTTCCCCATTCCCGTTCGGAAACCGTGTCGCTACAGTTGCGACGGAATTGAGCCATCGCACAAGACTAGAATCGACGCATCATGCCTCCCGCCATCGACGTTACCATCAGCGAAGTCGGCCCTCGCGACGGGCTGCAAAACATCAAGCGCATGATGCCCACTGAGACGAAAATCCGATGGGTCCAGGCGCTCGCCTCCGCCGGACTGAGCGAGATCGAAGTCGCTTCCTTCGTTCCCCCTAAATTTCTGCCGCAAATGTCCGATGCGGGGGACGTTGTGCGCGCTGCGAAGGCCATTCCCGGTCTGCGTGTCCTCGCCCTGGCGCCCAACTTCCGCGGCGCGGAGCAGGCGGTGGTAGCTGGGGTCGACACCATCAGCATGCCCGTCAGCGCCTCGCGCGAACACAGCTTCGCAAACCTGCGGAAGACACCCGAAGAAGCCCTAGAAGAAGTCCGCCGCGTACGCGAATTCCTGGACGCCCAGCCCGATCCCAGAGCGATCACCCTCGAAGTCGGCATCTCGACCGCCTTCGGCTGCTCCATCCAGGGCTTTGTTCCCGAAGATTACGTCTTCGAACTCGCAGTCAAGCTCGCCCAGGCGGGTGCGGAGTCGATCGGTCTCTCGGACGGGGTCGGCTATGCCAATCCCGTACAGGTCCGGCGTATGTTCACCACGTTAAAGCGCGAGCTCGGCGATAAGGCCGGCGCGGCCCACTTCCATAACACCTTCGGCCAGGGACTCGCCAACGTCGTCGCGGCGCTCGAAGTCGGAGTCACCACGTTCGACTCCTCGCAGGGCGGCCTGGGTGGCTGCCCCCACTCGCCCGGAGCCTCAGGCAATATCGTCACCGAAGACCTTGTCTTCCTGCTCGAGTCCATGGGCCTTCGCACCGGCATCGACATCGAGCGTCTGGTCGCCGCCCGGTCCATCCTTCTTGAAGGTCTGCCCGGCGAACAGCTCTACGGCCACGTGCCCAACGCCGGTCTTCCGAAGACATTCCGGTACGCCTCGAAGCAGTCCGACGGCCTGTGAGGTGACGCCAGGATCGCAGGCATCATCATGATGCTGGATGACTTCGTTCCTGGTGACTATGGATGCAGACTGCTCCACGTCCAGTCCGGGAAAATACTACCGGGACGTTCATAACTGTCTGACGAGCACACGAAGGCTACCGGCAAATCTGCTTATCCCCTTATTCATTGCCGTACCAAGCGAGCGGGATGGTGTCCTTCGCGCGCATCTCCAAGCCTGCACGGAACCCTGATGGTCACCACCAAACCCCCAGTCGGCCGATTACGCGCCACGATTTCGCCGTGATGCAGTCGCACCGCCCGTTCCGCGATCGCCAGTCCCACCCCGAACC
>CAXTMK010000102.1:0-17117 GCA_964245315.1 uncultured Acidobacteriaceae bacterium
GACCATCGGAGAGGATTCATCGATTCGCCTTCCCACGGCTGAGACGATTTTGTCGATGATGTGCATCAGATGAGCGTTGTCGCGGAAGACGATGTTAGTCTCTTCGATAACTCCGCGCCGTTCGACGTAGACCAGGTTATGCGTATTCACCAGAATGTCACTGACCGTCGGATCGTGCAGAAGGGGTTCAAGCGGACCGAGCCCAAACACCTCATCCATCACCTCTTTCGAGAGCAGGTCGCGGTCAGCCGCCGAAAGCGGGATACTCTGTTCGCCCACCAGCTGCGAGATGGTGACCAGCAACTTCTGTCTTCCGCCCGGATCGTTCTGAATCGACGAGAGCTGTTCCAAATCCACGCGATGGATTAATTCGTGGTGAACATTGGTCTTCAGTTGGTGCTTTGCATCCGCTCCCAACGCGAGGCTGTTGCGCACTTCGTTTGTTACGATCGTGCGGGTCGGACCAGTCATGTACAGAGAAGCTTCATTCATTGGAAGACCCAGAGGAAGTTACTTAGAAGCTGAAGAAAGATTTCTTCTTCGGTTCGGCGACAGGTTCGTTCGCAGGGTGAAGAGAAGCAAGCCGGTTAGACCATTGCACCAACGCTTGCGTGAAACCTCCCCTTTGCTGCGGAGATATAGGTTCGCCGGAGTTGATGGCGCGCATCAGCTCAGCGTAGTTATTTGGAATGGAGACCGAGATGGGAACTCGCGCGGCCGCTTCTATATCGGTGGAACTTACCGCGTCGTCGGATGTGGAGCGATTGATCACCACACGCAACTTGGCGGTAAAGCCCGTAACCACGCTCAGGTTCTCGATCCTTCGCACCAGATCCCGCAAGGCCGCGACATCAGGGGTGCATATCAGCGCGACCTCATCGCTGGCAGCCAGCATCGCCGGCAGTTGCGGCAGGTATTGCAGCGAGCTGTCGAGCAGGATGAAGTCGTACTGCGCGCGCAGATAATCCATCACGCGGGCGATCGCCTCCGCGGAGGTCTCCTGCGTGGGTCCGCAACTATCCGGAGAAGGAATGACCTCAAGGCCGCTGGAGTGCCGGGTCACAAACCCTTCGAGCAGGTCCGCATCCAGGCGGTTCACATTCCGAACCAGCTCATCGAAGTGGTAGACACTCTCCTTCAATCCCAGGTGGAGCGCAATGTGGCCAAGCTCGTGCTTGTGATCGATCAGCAGTACCTTCTTGCGATGCCGCCGCACAAGGTGCATGGCAAGGTGAACCGCAAGCGTAGTCGCACCCACACCTCCCTTCACCCCGTACATTGAGATGACCTTACCCGCGCCGCGCGCATTCAGCGATTCCGCCAGGTGACCTTTCTGAAAGCGCTTGAGTGCAGCCTTCAATAATTCCCGATCGATCGGCCTGGTCAGGAAATCGTCGCAGCCGGAGCGCATGGCTCGCAGCAGAAACTGAGGATCGAGCTTCGATGAGATGGCTACCAGACGCAAGCGGTTCGGAAAAGTCTGTTGCAGGCGATCCATCGTGTCCAGCGCAAGCTCCGGGTCGCGATCGCAGTCGACCAGTGCGACGCATCCTGCCGCCTCCTTCATCACGTCGGGATACTGCGGCCGCTTTTCAGCCGTGATGTACTCCTGGAACTGCCCGATGAAGTCCGAACCTGGAAGAGCGCCGATCACTTCCGATGCGGCCACGGATACTTCGTCGGAGACGCACACGCTAAATACTGCCTGCGAGGTGAGTTCGGATTTTGATAGTTCCGTTGGCATTGATTTCCCGAGGTCGCCGTGTGCCTTAGTGAGGGATTGTGCTCTTCAAATCCTTCTTCAATTGTTCGTCGAATTTCTCTGTGTCCAGATTCGGAACAGCCCATTTGGGCTCCTCGGTTGCCGCGGGTGCATTCAACGGATCGACCACGGATACGGTGACCAGGATGATCAGATCGGTGACGGCGTGATTGTTGTTCTTCGAACGAAAGAGTTGGCCCAGGATGGGAATATTCGCAATTCCCGGTATAGCCGATAAATTATCCGTAATTCTGCGATCGAGCAGGCCGGTCAGCATAAAAGTCTGGCCGTCCTTTAGTTCGACTTCCGTTTCCGCCCGTCTTGTTGAAAGCGCGGGAACTGTAAAACCCGAGATGCTGATGGCATTGGTGTAGTCCAGCGTGCTCACTTCCGGAGCGATCTTCAGGTGTATCGATCCATCGACATTCACCGTCGGCGTGAAGTCCACCTTCACGCCATACGGCTTAAACTGAATCGTGATAGCAGTGGTGTTGCCGACGCCGCCCTGCGGTACAGGAAATGGGAATTCGCCGCCGGACAAAAATCGCGCACCCTGCCCGCTCATCGTCGTGAGCGTCGGCTCGGCGAGTACTTGCAGTACCTGCTTCGATTCAAGGTCCTGCACCGTAGTTCCGATGTTGTGCCCAAAGTTGTAAAGAAACAAGGTCAGCGGATTGCTGGTCGCCACGGCCGCCGCCGCTGTGGCTGTGGCGGGCGTGGCTGTGACAGTGGAAGCGAACTGTCCCGTTGTCAATCCTCCGACATTGTTTCCTATCGACCGAAAAAGGTTGACGCCAAACTGTTCCAGCTTCGTGCGGTCCGCCTCCGCAATGCGCAGCTTCAATTCAACTTGTTTGCCGTGAACGGGAATGACACGAAGGGAATTCACCACGTCCTTCGTAAACGCCGTGGCGAGCTTCGCCACAGCGTCGGCGACATCCGGCGTCGGCACGCTGCCGGAGAGCAGCATGCGGTCCTGCGAACCCCGCACCTGAATCACATTGTTCGGATAGGCGCTATCGATCGACTCCCGCAGCCCTGAGGGATCGAGATCCACCGAAACGGTATAGAGGCAGGATGTATTCGCCGTGTCCCACAACACAAGGCTGGTTACGCCAGGAGCTTTCCCCGTCAACACCAGTTCCTCCGGCGCTGAGGTGTAGGTCTGCAGAATCGCCGGATTGCCGACGTAGACGCGGCGCATTGGGCTGACGCCGCGCAGTATTGTCGACTGTCCTACCAGGATGTGCAGCGAATCGGTTGCTCCGTTGGCCTCGACCGACATGTGCGTCTTTGCCGCGCCCGCAGCGGGCAGGTCTGTAGCTACAGCGGCCTGCACGGCAGGATCTTGTCCGCACATCGGAAGCGCGGCTTCCCCCAACAGCAATGCCAGCAGGTAAATTTCTTTCGTGGCGAAACCCCTCATGGCTGACCCACCTTGAAGGTATCCGTACTTTGCTTGTCGCCGGCGATGGTCTCTACCGTAAGTACAGGCGCAGGCGGCTTAACATCGACGACCTTCAGAACCCGGTGCGGAGTAACCGGTATCTTGACCTCCGGATCCGAATTCCGCCCGATCAACTGACCGACATCCAATGAAGGCGAATCCGGCGTGCCCGTGTCGGAGCCGCTGCGAAGGATGAAGTGGATGGTTCCCTGCAGGCTCGCAAGCACGGCCCGCTCCGCATCCGCGGGGCTCAGCAGCAGGGTAAGAACGGTTACAACGGCAGGCTTCCCTTCGGGATCGGGCTCGATCTGTCTCCCGGCTGCGAGCACCTGCGCGTTTTGCAGAACGACAAAGGTGGTCGGCTCGGGCATCTTTTCGGTGTGAATCGTGGCAAGTACGTCGACGTGCGAGTCCGGCAGCAGGAATCCTGCAACGCCGACGATTTCGTCTGAACGCAACGCAATCGCACGCATACCGTCCGGAATTTTACCGGCCAATCCGGCTCCGGAGCCCACGGCGCTCAGGAACTGCCCTGTGATGGGCTGGCCCTTGCTGATGGGATAAAGAACCGCGCGCCCGATAACCGCTTCGGGCTTCGAGAACGCATCCGCGATCGGTGTAGCGGCCGGCCAGCTTACAACCTCCAGGTCCTCCGCCTTGAGAAGCTCGCCCGACTTCACGAATCGGGCTGGCGCTACGTACTTCTGTTCCGTGGGCTGCGCGGCCCCCTTAGCGCCAATTTTGCGGCTGAGGAAGTAGGTGCACGATCCAGAGATAACCAGCCCGATGGCCATAGAAATACCCATGCGCCGGGAGTTCATTGCACACCCCCTCGATCCAGAACCAGGCTCGCATGGCAACGTGGCGCAATAGAGCGCCTGCAAATCCTCATTGCTGCAGGTTCGCGCGTGTCGGCAAGCTCTGCAAGTGGTACCGCCGCACCCTTACCAATCAATTCGAGTTGAACTGCCATTGCTTTACTCCGTCAGGCTCGTGCAATTGTCGGCTTATGCTTTGTCAGAGTACGGTAGGTTAACAGCATGCTGCATCGGCAGACTGCTAGACGTTGGTCGTTAACGTTTCCCCAATGTTGGTGAAGGCGGAGCGGATCTTACTGGTAAAACTCGTCATTGAGGTAATGCAACCCAGCGCAATCAGGCCCGCGACCACCGCGTACTCCATAAGGTTCTGGCCCGACTCGTCCTGCAGCAGGTTCTTCAGCATTTCCCGTGCAGCTTCCATTGATACTTCTCCTGCGTGGCCTTCGCCCACTCAACCGGAACTAAGTCCCGCCTCAGCTTGCGTACATCAAGATTAGCTGCAAATGGTGGTTACTTTAGTCTCCTTCCCTTATCTTCCTATTCCAGAAGTAATGCCCCGAACGGGTTATGTCAGCCGGTCCAGACCAGGACGACTTTTCCGGCGGTATACAAGAAGACAAAGCACATTCTTACGGAGGGACAAACGGCGTACTCGAGTTCGTTATCCCCTAGAAATCTCCTTTTCGTTCTACACTCCTAGTTGAAAATCGCTACCTTCGACATAGACGTAGTCGCAACCGGATTGAGCGCCAGCTTAATAACGCCACTGCCGGAAAGATTGACTTCATCCACCACGATCTCGCCCAGAATCAGCGTACCGCTGCTCGATCTGCCACTCAGATTCAGCACGTCCGAGTAGCTGCTGGAGTGGAAGTAGAGCGCGCCTGAAAAGGATAATGCGCCCGATCCGGCGAATGTCGGCTGGGTTGTATTGGTGTGGGCCTGAAAAATCAGGAGTCCACGGCTCCCAGGCGCTCCTCGTGAATCGGTCGTGTCTGCGCCGGTGTCCCAGTAGGTGCCCTTGGTGGTGCATTGCCCATAGAGCACATTGCCATAGAGCGTGGAAGACATGCCCAGTCCGCTCGGCGGAGACGACCCGTCGCAGGTCAGGTCCGTTGCATTCACATTATTCACACCGCTGCTTTGACACCCTGAGCACCCGGAGATATTCAGCGAGCCTGCGAGGAAATAGAACATTACTCCATCCGTCTGTTGATAGCCCGACGGCTTAGCCATCCTGAGTGTGTTACTGCCCGACGCAACCAGCGATCCATTCAGATAGTAGATCCCCGGTTTGAATATCACAGTCGAGTAGTCGTTCGGCGGAGTTATTCCGGACGGATAATATCCCGGTCCATATTCGATACACGCCTGAGCCGAGTTTCCGGTGCTTCCGCTGTGGTCCGGACAACCGTCAGTCTGGTAGGCGACCCAGGTTCCGCTTGTGGTCGTACCTGGCGTCTGACTCTTGATGCTGGCTGGCGCCCCAACCGACCCAAAGGGATCCGAGACGGGCAGTACGCCCGGAAGCCACGAACCCGTCGTTCCCCCGTTGTATCCCGAGGAAGAGCCATTGGTCGGCACGGTGCTCGGACCGCCCACAAGGGCAATGTTCGAGCCCGTCTGATTGGGGCCGCCCGCGCTCAGATTGATCATTCCCGATGCAGCCCACGCCACGGCCGTCGCGCTGGAAGAGTTCACCTGCAGCCCGCGGCTCGGACCTCCTACGATGTCGAGCGTCCCACCACCCGAATAGGTAAAGGCACCGGCGGCGGAGGGGTTGAGAACCACCATCGGCGCCGCTTCCTGCACCAGCGTGACGCCGCAGGTGCTCGATATGTTGATGTTCTGATAGTGAGAACCCGTCAGCAGCGACATGAGAAAGGTTTTGATATTCTCAGAGATGGTCAACGTTATGAAGGAGTAGGTTCCCGCGCCCGCCGACACGCCGCTCACGGATGCAGGAAACGTCCACGATACCGAGTTCGATGCCGCGGTCGAGCTTAGGCCGGCTCCGTTGTACCCGTTCAGGCTTGCATATGTACACATGGTTGCGGAGGAACTCGCTACGCAGTTGCTCGCTGTGCCCGGAGTAAACCCGGCCGCAGGCAGCGTCATCCCCGCATTCATCGCCAGCATATCGGTCGCGCCGGCCTCACAGGCTGCATCCGCCGCTGCCATCGCCGCCTGGCGGTGGAACCACACGTTCGTCAGATCCACAGCAAAGCCCATTACCGCAAGCAGGAACAGCCCAAGCATAAGGATCAGAGAGACAGCAGCTTGTCCGGATTCCGGCGAATCCCGGCCTTCCTCGGCATGGTCTGTCATTCGCATTCCCCATCTAAGGATTAATAGAGAATTCTCCCCTGCGAAATGACCTGAAAGACGTGGCTGGTGCCCGGATAGTGGAAGAGCGGCGCGTAGTTATATGTGATAGTGACAATCACCCGCGAAGGCGGCGTGCATCCTCCGGAATCCGGATAACTTACCTGCACGGTCATCCCTGAAATCGGGTTGGTATAGGCGCTGGCATACGACTTGACCGCACTGACGACGTTAGCCCCGGTCGAATCCCCGCACCCGCTGCTGGGACCGCTGCAATTCGAACTGTCCGACCCATGAATCGTCGCGTAGCGCACGCCGCGCCGCGCCGCATCCGCATAAACGGCATAGGTATAGGTCATCACGCAAAACTCCATGATCCCCATCACGCACGTCATCATCATCACAAACGAGAGAGCGGTTTCTATCTGAACCGATCCCGATTCGCAGCTTCTCGCCAGCTGAAGCAAACCTCTCGGCGGTCGCGCTCGAAGCAACGGTAAGTTCCTGGAATGCCTCATCAGTTCATCGCTCGCATCGAGACCTGCCGGTGAAATTGCATCTGCGGCAGCAGAGATATGTTGAAGAATGTCATCGGGACCGGCGGGTGCACCGTGTAAGTGACATCGACTCGCTGCAGGTAGAAGCGGGGTGCCTCGGGGTCGGCGGCAGGCGTATAAGTAGTGGCTGTCGGACCGAAGCTGGAGCACTTTGTGAGATTTCCACTTGTGCCAACCGAAGCGGAGCAGACCTCGACCGTCGCGGTTGTACTGGAACTTACAAGACTGGCGAGATCGCCGTATGCCTCCTCCGCCACCGATAGTCCATTGCTGTCGGGACCGGCTGGCGGAAGAGTGCCCTGGTCCGGCGACTGGTAGCCAAGTACGGAATACTGGACCGCATTGCGCGCGGCCGAGGTGATATTTGCGGCCGCTATGAAGTAATAGCCGAAGTCGACAGCATAGCCCACCAATGCCATCAGCAGCGGCAGCATCATGGCCAGCTCCAGCAGACTTTGGCCGGAAGAGCACTTCCAGAAGGATGTTTTTCGCTCCGATATGAACAGGCTTTGACTCTGGTCACGCATCTTAAGTTTTTTTCACCTCCCACTGAACCATAGCGCGTGTGCTTGCCTATTGCTATAACTGCACCACTGCCGAGGCCGGATTCCTCATTACTTAAGTCATGGCTGTAAGTGCCGTCAGCACCCGGAGAATTACTGGTTATCGTCAACGATCTACACGCTTAACGCTAAACCCATGCTGCGAAAGTGTTACTTGTCGATGCTCGCCAGCGTGCTATGTTGGCCCAGGTTACACGGGGAGATGTCCGACGTGAATGCAATTCATGCCGTCTTAGCCGAAGGCTACGATTACCGCCTTGTCTGGCTTTCCATTGTTATCGCGCTGCTTTTTGTCTATGCAGCTCTCGATCTCGCCGGTCACGTGACAGCGATGCCTGGACGCGCACGGTTTGCATGGTTGGCAAGCGGCGCTCTCGCGCTCGGAATCGGCATATGGTCCATGCACTACCTCGGAATGGACGCTCTCATGCCTCACGCACCGATGATGTATGACTGGCCCACGGTTCTGTTATCGATGTTTGCCGCGGTGTTTGCGTCCGGGGGCGCCCTGTTTGTGGTAAGCCGGAAGAAGATGCAGAGCTCGGCGCTGCTTCTGGGAAGTCTTCTGGTGGGCTGTGGCACCGCCACTATGCACTATATAGGCATAGAGGCCACGCGTCTCCCGGCAAGGTGCAATTATTCCCTGGGATTGGTGGCGCTCTCCGGAATTCTCGCGATTGCGATCTCTTACGTTGCATTGCGACTCACCTTCGCGATAAGGGCGCAGACGGAATCGCTCAGCTGGGGCAAGTTGGGAGGTGCAATCTTGATGTGTCTGGCGATCACGGTAATGCACTACGTCGGAATGGCTGCCGTCCGCTTTACTCCGGCCCCGCTGCCCGCATCTGAACTCACTCACACAGTCGGTTTTTCCGGAGTCGGGCTGGCTGGGATTCTGCTGGCCTCAATCCTGGCTATGTGTGCCGTCTTTCTGACCAGCTATCTCGACCGTAGATTGTCTCTGCGCGCGTTTGAGTTGCAGATGAGCGAAGAACGTGAGCGGACGAGGCTCGCTCAGGCGGCGTGCAAAGCGAAAAGTCAGCTCCTTGAACATATAAGCCAGGGAATTCGCACTCCGCTCAATGGAATTATCGGCATGAACGGTCACACGCCTGGTACGGAGTTGTCGTTTGAACAACGAGACTACCTCGAGACGGTTAAGCTATCCGCGGACTCGCTGCTGAACGTGATCGACGACGTACTCAATTTCCCTAAGATCGAGGCTGCAGAAATAATGGAAGCTACCCTCAAGGAAGAACGTGACCCGGCGATCAGCCTGGACATCCTCCTCGCGGAGGACGATTTGGTGAACCAGAGGCTCAGGAAGGGGCTTCTTGAGAAACGCGGACATCGAGTGGAGTTAGTCTCAAATGGACGCGAAGCGGTAGCTGCGTTGCAGAAGAGGAGATATGACCTCGTGCTGATGGATGTGCAGATGCCGGAGATGGATGGCCTTGAAGCCATCGAACTGATACGCGAACTGGAGAAGACATCGGGGTCGCATCAACCAGTGATGGCCATGACCGCTCTCGCGATGAAGGGAGATCGGGAACGGTGCCTCGCCGCAGGCATGGATGGCTATATGCCCAAACCCATTCGTCCTCAGGAACTCGACGAATTCCTGGAGAGATACATGCCGGCGAGTCGGGGGCAGGTGTCGCCCAAGGGCTTAGATGTGGTCATCGAGGACGCTCCGCAATCTTGTGTTCTGATGGAAGAGTTGCTTGAGCGCGTGGATGGAGATCGTAGCTTCCTGTCGGAACTGCTCGAACTGCTGCGCGGCGAATATCCGCAGCAGATAGCAGCCATGGAGGAGGCGATTGCAGCGCGCAATGGTACAGGTTTGCAAAGAGTAGCCCATGCCCTGAAGGGCTCCCTGGGTAACCTGGCCGCTCCCGTCGCGTCGGGGTTCGCCGACGAACTCGAGTCCTGCGGCAGGAGCGGGCAAATGGAACAGGCTCATCGTTATTTGATCGATTTGACATATGAGATCAAGCGGGTCATCGTGCAGCTTGAAAGCGGGTGTCTGGAGCCGGCCCGGTGAAAATTCTTCTTGCTGACGACGATCGCATTTCGCGAAGAGTAATGGAAAGAACCCTCCAGCGCAGCGGGTATGAGGTTGTTACCGTAGCGGATGGAAGGCATGCTGCCGATGAACTCTCACGGCTGGACGGTCCGCGTCTGGCCATCATCGACTGGATGATGCCTAAGCTGGACGGGCTTGCTCTTTGCCGCGAACTGCGAACCAGAAAAGACCAAAGTTATGTCTATGTTTTATTACTCACGGCGAATCAGTTGAATGAAGATATTGTCAAAGGTCTTGAGTCGGGCGCTGACGATTACCTTACAAAACCTTGCCGGCCTGCTGAGCTGAAGGCAAGATTGCATACCGGGCGGCGCATCCTCCAGTTGGAAGACAAGCTGGTGGAGGCGCGCGAAGCGATGAGATTCAAGGCAACCCACGACCCGCTTACGTCCCTGTGGGATCGAGGCGCGATCCTGACCCTGCTGCAGGCGGCGCTGAGACGTTCCAATCAGGAGGGCTTTCCGGTATCGCTGCTTTTGTGCGACATCGATCATTTCAAAAAAATCAATGACGTGTATGGCCACCTGGCTGGCGATGAGGTTCTGCGAGAGATATCGTCCCGGCTGTTCGGTGCCATCCGTTCCACCGACTCCGTTGGCCGTTATGGGGGAGAAGAGTTTCTCGTTGTGCTGAGCGGATGCCCGAGAAGCAATCTGAACTTCGTGGGCGAGCAACTGAGAAGGGTCATCGGCAGCGTTCCATTTTCGACGACCTATGGGTCGGTCTCAGTCTCTCTGAGCGCGGGGGCAATCACGGTCGAACATTGGGATGGTTCGACCCCCATCGAGCACATTCTCAATCAAGCCGACGCGGCGCTTTATCAAGCCAAAAGATCGGGCCGGGACCGCGTCGTGTACGTAGAAAGCCCGTGCTGCCAGACTGTCGCATGTGTATAACTTGCTGAACTTTTCAGGTCAGGAGACCACCTATGAGCATCCACGCTGAGCAGAACGAAATTCTACCACGCGACCCGGTCGCCTATCCGATGCGACCGCAGCGTCCCGCACGCGCGAATCGCTCCTTCGTATTCACGACAGTACGCGAGCCCGGAAGTGAGATTGGTCCTGGAGATGACAATCGAGTGTCCGATCCGGCCGCCTCATCCCGGGTTTCTGGGCCCGTCGAATAGACGGCTCATCCTCGCGTTATGCCGAGCTCCTGGGTAAGATCAAGGAAGATAACCGTCGGCTTGACCTGCCTTCAGATCTTATGGTGCGCCCGGAAGGATTCGAACCTCCGACCCTTTGGTTCGTAGCCAAATGCTCTATCCAGCTGAGCTACGGGCGCACATTGCGGGGACTGCAACTAGAAAAGAATATCGGATTTAGAGCCTGGAAGCAACTGGCGGTGGAAACAGGAAGGCCAGCACGCGGTCGAAGCGCGCCGCCCAGGCGTCCTCGCTGTGGAAGCCGCCTTCGACCATCATCAGCTTGAGGTCGACCCCCGGACGCCAGCCCTTCGCCACCAGCCGCTTGTGCAGCAATTCGGTGTCGCGGACGTGGCGTGTGCCCTCGGCCGTGCCGATATCGAGCCAGATCCGGAGGTTCGGCCTGGGCGCCGCGTCGGCGACGAACCCCAGAATGCTGCGTTGATTCCACCATACCGACGGTGAAAGGACAGCAAGTTTGCCGAAGACATCAGGGTATTCGAGCCCCAGGTAGAGGGTGATCAGCCCGCCCAGCGATGAGCCGCCAAGGCCCGTATCGGCCGGCCCGAGGACGGTGCGAAAGTTGGCGTCGATCCACGGTTTCAGCTCCTCGACCAGCAGCCGGCCGTAGGCGTGGCCCTCGCCGCCGCCGAGCCGGTAGTCGCGGGTGGGGGTGTACTCGGGCATGCGCCGGAAGCCGGTATTCCCTACCCCGACCATGATGATCGGCTCAGCCTCCCCGGCCAGATTCATGCGGTCGGCCGTCTCGCCCGCGCGCCAGGTGTGGCCGGCGACGAAGGAGGTCTGCGGATCGAACAGGTTCTGGCCGTCGTGCAGGTAGAACACAGGAAAGCGGCGCGCCGGTTCGTTCTGATATTGGGGCGGCAGATAGATCGAAACCACGCGGTCGTCGGGCAGGATCGCCGAATGGAAGGCGTAGTTGTTGAGCCGCTCGATTGGACGATCGGACGGCGGCAGAGGATCGAACGAAGCATGCGTCACCGGCCTGGGAAGATCGGTAAAGCGAGGGCTGGAAAGTGTATTCAATACGGGAGAACGCTCCATTGCGCTACGATTGGTAAAAGGCTATCAGACCGCACAGCAGGATAAACAGGATGGGGGCGGTATGAACCGGGAATACCATAAGTGGTTTTCGCCGCGGCTCGGGCGCGATATGGAGATGCTGGTCTTCGGCCACGGCGGGCTGCCGGCGGTCGTGTTTCCAACCTCGTGCGGGCGATTCTTCGAGTTTGAAGACCGCGGCATGGTAGGCGCTATCTCCGGCGAAATCGACGCAGGGCGCGTCCAGCTTTTCTGCGTCGACTCGATCGATGAGGAGAGCTGGTACAACCGCGGAGTCGGTCCGGACTGGCGCATCGCGCGCCAGGTTCAGTACGAGGACTACATCATGTACGAGGTGCTTCCGCTGGTAGGCCGCAGGAACTGGAGCCGGCAACTGGTTACGGTCGGATGCAGCTTCGGCGGTTATCATGCCGTGAATATCGCGCTGCGGCATCCGGAGGTCTTCACCGGTTTTCTCTCGATGAGCGGAGCGTTCGATCTGTCGAACTTTCTTGGCGGATATCACGACCATAACGTCTACCTGCACCAGCCGATTCAATATCTGGCGAATCTGCACGACTCGTGGTATCTCGATCGCTATCGCCACAACCAGTATGTGCTGGCGACGGGTGTCCACGACCAGTGCTGGAACCAGAACGAACGGCTGGCAGACGTAATGCGCTCCAGGGGAATACCCGTGCGCTTCGATGTCTGGGGCGATAACACCGGCCACGATTGGCCCTGGTGGCACAGGATGATTCAAACATATCTGTAACGTTGGCCTTATACGTTGGCTGAATATTCGCGACAATATACCAGGGGGAGATCGATGAAAAAGATTGGCGTTTTGTTTGGCATGGAAAATACATTTCCGGGGGCGCTGGTGGAGCGCATCAACTCGATGGAGATCGCCGGCATCAGCGCCGAGTTCGTAAAGATTGGTGCGGTCGAGATGGCAACGCCGTGCGATTATTCGGTCATTGTGGATAGAATTTCGCATGACATGCCATATTATCGGGCTTATCTGAAAAATGCCTCGCTTACCGGCACGCAGATTATCAACAATCCTTTCTGGTGGTCGGCGGACGACAAGTTCTTCAACTACGCGCTGGCTTCTAAGCTGGGAGTAGCAGTGCCGCGCACCGCGTTGATTCCGCACAAGTATTTTCCGCCACAGATCAACGCGCAGTCTTGCCGCAACATGATGTTCCCCATGCCGTGGGATGAGATCTTCGACTATGTCAAGTTCCCCGCTTTCCTGAAGCCGCACGACGGCGGCGGCTGGCGCGATGTCTTCCATGTGCACAACCCAGACGAGTTCTTCCACGCCTACGACCAGACCCGCGACCTCTGCATGACGCTGCAGGCAGCGGTGAAGTTCAAGGAATACTTCCGCTGCTACGTGGTCGGGCAAAAGGAGGTGCGGATCATGCCGTACGATCCCAGCCGTCCGCATCACGAGCGCTACGTGATGGACCCACCCGACTATGACAAGAAGCTGCTGAAACGCGTGGAGAAGGATGCGCTCACGCTCTGCAAGGCTCTGGGCTACGACTTGAACACGGTGGAGTTCGCGGTGGAAGACGGGATTCCGTATGCCATCGACTTCATGAACCCGGCGCCGGATGCGGATATTCACTCGGTAGGCAAAGATAACTTCGAGTGGATCGTCGATAAGGTAGCGAAGCTGGCGGTGGCGAGGGCGCAGAAGCCGGTCGCGCCGGAGTTGCGCTGGGCGGCGTTGTTGAATGGGACGGCGGCGGCCGTGGAGGCTCCGGCTAATAAAGTGGCTGCGAAGAAAGTGGCTGCGAAGAAGGATAAGTTATGACCGTGGCGGATATGAATGTCTTATGGAAGGAATGGTTAGGACTCCACGCTGAAGTGGAAGCAAACGATAAATGCCTTAGCGCTCCTTTTTTCTCTGATTTAGCTACGGACATGGCCGCCAAACACAAGCTGCTCTTTGTCGGGAAGGCAACCAACGATTGGTATAAAGATCACTGGGATACGATGAAAGTGCGCGGCCCATCCGAAAAAATAATCCGAGAGGTTCAGGCTTGGAATCGAAAGGTGCTGGAAGAAGGCGGCAACGGAAGCCATTTCTGGCATACATTCGATGCTGTAAGTGCTGGCCTGGGAGGACACGGCTACTCTAACGCGGTTTGGACAAATTTGGCGGAAATCGGCCAGCACAGGGCGAACCCTGTTGGACGGCTCCTAGCAAGTCAAGCTGATTTGGCGGCAAGAACCTTGAAGGCAGAAATTTGTTTTTACCAACCGTCGCTGGTGATGTTCGTTTCAGGTACTTACGCTGATGAGATTGTCTTACGAGCAACCGGAACCACTAGAGGCGACTGGAAGTGGAGTGAGAACAATTCCGATTTGGCGGCGATTGATCGGGATGTCTGGTGAATTCCAAAGACAAGTACGAAAGGTACTGCTTATCTCTGGACACAACATCCTGAAAGGAAGGCCGCTTGGAGGCGAAAGTTCTGGGTGCAATGGGCCTGTGAACTCAGTCAGGGGCTTCAAGAACTAAACGGCTGAAATTCGGGAACTACCGATAAGGAATGTGCATGCGACCTTCGTTTTCTTTAGGCATTGAAGAGGAGTACCAAACCATCGACCCCGAGACCCGCGATCTGCGCTCGCACATTGCGACGGAGATGCTGGAGCAGGGCAAGCTACGCCTTGAAGAGCGCGTCAAGGCAGAGATGCATCAGTCGGTCATCGAGGTGGGCACGCGCATCTGCACCAACATTCAGGAGGCGCAGGAAGACCTCTTCGACCTGCGCCGCAACATGATCCGCCTGGCGGAAGAGAACGGTCTCATCCTGGTCGCCGGCGCCACGCATCCTTTCGCCGACTGGCGCTCGCAGGAGATCTATCCCGACCCACGCTACGATAAGGTGGTCGAAGACCTGCAGTTAGTCGCGCGCTCGAACCTCATCTTCGGCCTGCACGTGCATGTCGGCGTCGAAGATAAGGAGACGGCGATTCGCCTGATGAATTCGCTGCGTTATTTTTTGCCGCATATTCTCGCGCTTTCGACTAACTCACCCTTCTGGCTCGGCATGGAGACGGGTTACAAGAGCTATCGCGCCAAGGTATTCGAGCACTTTCCGCGAACGAACCTGCCGGATAGCTTCGCGAGTTACTCGGAGTTTGAAAGCTATGTCAATCTGCTGGTCAAAACCAACTGCATCGACAATGCCAAGAAAATCTGGTGGGATATTCGTCCGCACCCTTACTTCTCTACCGTCGAAGTACGTGCCTGCGACATCCCGCTGCGCGCGCAGGAGTCGATCGCCATCGCCGCGCTTATTCAGGCGACGGCCTGCAAGCTCTGGCATCTGCACGAAAGCAATCTCGATTTCCGCCAATACTCACGCCCGCTGCTGATGGAAAATAAATTCCGTGCCGTGCGCTACGGACTTGACGGGATGATGATCGACTTCGGCAAACAGATTGAAGTTCCGGCGCGCGACCTCATCCTCGAATACCTCGCGTTCATCGATGATGTCGTCGACGAACTCGGCAGCCGCAAGGAGATCGACTACATCCGCACCATGCTCGAACGCGGCTCCGGCGCCGACCGCCAGTTGGCCGTCTTTCGCGAGACCGGCCGCCTGAAGGCGGTGGTCGACTATATGGCGGAGGAGACGCGCGCCGGACTGTAGTGTTTCTGGCGCATTTTCCACCCGTAACGCGGTATTCTTATTTCATGAGCGTGAATGCAGTCGCGAGCCCTGTCGTTCCGGAGAAAGTCACCAGCGAGTCCGCGGCACTGAAGGCGGCCTTCACCGATCTGCTGTCGGTGTCGTTTCCGCGCGAGTTTTCGGAGGGTGCCCGCAATGCGGTGATGACCTGCCTGAAGATTCAGGCGGACGAAAAGGTCACGCTCATCACCGACCGCAGTTGTATGACGATCGCTGCGTCGATCGCCCTCGAACTGGAAGCGGTGGGCTGTCGCTGGACCGCGTTTGTGCTTGAAGAGCTTGCGCCGCGCCCGCTCGTGGGGATGCCGTTGGCGGTGCTTGAAGATATGGAGTCGTCGCAGGTCAGCATCTTCGCCGTCGAGGTGCAGAAGAACGAGCTGCTGAGCCGCATGCAGATGACCGATGTCGTCAATCGCCGGCGCATGCGCCACGCGCACATGGTCAACATCACGCCGGAGATCATGACGCAGGGCATGCGCGCCGACTTCAACGCGGTCGACAAGCTGAGCCAGGCGGTGCTGGACAAGGTTCGTAAGGCGTCCTACGTCCGCGCCACCACGCCCGCCGGCACCGACATCCACGCACAGATGAATCCGGACTATCGCTGGTTCAAGACATCCGGCATCATCAGCCAGGAGAAGTGGGGCAACCTGCCCGGCGGCGAATGCTTTACGGCTCCGGGCGAGGTCAACGGGGTGTTCGTGGTGGACGGCGTCGTCGGCGACTTCCTGTGCAAGGAGTACGGACTGCTGAGCGCGCAGCCGCTAACGATCTCGATCGAAGGCAATCGCATCGTGCGCGCGACCTCGGCGAACAAGAAGCTGGAGCAGGATTTCTGGGCCTACACCCACACGGACGAAAACTCCGACCGTGTCGGCGAATTCGCTATCGGCACCAACATTGGAGTCGAGCGCGTCATCGGGAACATCCTGCAGGATGAGAAATTTCCCGGCGTCCATATCGCGTTCGGCGATCCTTATGGCGCTCACACCGGCGCAAAGTGGAAGTCGTCGACGCACATCGACGTGGTTGGGCTGCGCTTCAATATCTGGCTCGGCAATGCGGCCGGCGAAGAGCAGATCATGCGCGATGGCGTGTTTTTGATCGACGGCTAGAACCTGGCCCTACCAGATCGTTCTGGGATAGTGTAGCCGTATCTTCTCATCGCTGGTGATCAGCGGCGCGAATCCATTTGCCTTCGCATGTGCCACGATCATGCGGTCGAACGGGTCGCGCGTCCAATCCTCGTCAAGTGCCGCAGCTGCGACGACTTCGAGGCTAAGCGCGCACACGATAACTCCCAGTTCGTATTCCAGCTTCCGCTGAATATCGCGAGAGTTGAGCGCAGTTCGCTTAATCTCGAACAAATATTGAAATTCGAGCAACACTACCGGAGAGATTCGGAGCGTCGAGATCGACATCTGCTCCAAGGCAGGCTGACTGATGCGACGCCGGTTTTTTTCTGCCAGCCAGACGCCTATGGAAGTGTCGAGGTAGGAGATCATAGTTCAGCCCAGTCTTCTTCCCAGGCCTTTTCCATCTCCGCAAGCATCTCTGCCTTTGCGACCGGATCGTCTAGGAGTCTGTCGGTCATAGATGGGCTTCGGATTTCGTCTTTCTTTGTACTG